>NZ_CP081903.1:4425316-4739119 GCF_020091405.1 Bacteroides cellulosilyticus | reverse complement strand
AGAGTCGGCAGAATAAGAAACGATTGTAGAACCGTCTGTGGAGGCATTCTTACCAACAATAAGGTTGGTACAAGCCAGTGCATTCACTACTGCAACAGCCACAAATAAGACGGAAAGAGTCAGTCTTTTGCTTTTCATACTTTAGCTATTTAAATTATTAATTCATGTGTCGTATCTATATATCTCCGTAGCAAGTCCGTATAATCTCCGTATCTGATCCGTACCAAGTCCGTACCATCTCCGTATAATCTCCGTACCTATAAGATACGGAGATGGTACGGACTTGGTACGGACCAGATACGGAGATGACACGAAACTGTTTACCAGACGAACGTAAACTGTTCTGTTGTCCGGTTGCCGCAACCATCCGTCACGGTGATTTCCACCACGTGCTTACCCCTTTCCACCCGTTTAGGGTCAATCTCATAGACCAGGTTCCCACTGATGGAATTAGGTTTGCCAAACAAGGCATACTTCCCGTCGATGGTGCCGCGATAACTGCTTATGCCGGTTTCTTTATCCTTCGCCTTGAATGTAATGCGTCCCGTGCGTCCCCACTGTTGCGGGTTCAGCGCAGTGATTTCAGGAGGCACGGTATCGATGGCAACGGTATACGTACCCAACTCCCGGATGGTCGTCTTCATGAAACCGTCCTCGTACTTGCCACCTATGCTATACTTCCCGCCCCGGGAGTTCACGCCTGCCACATAGTATTTCGACCTATCTTCCAGAGGGTGGCGACGCAAGCCGATGCTCAACTCGCAACGACCATGTAAAGGGATGCGCGTGTCATTCAACTGATAAGTAAAGGCAACGTCCCCGCTATCTGCACGCACGGCATAATTCAGGTACGCGTCGTCATACAACATCCCGCGAGGAATCACCAGCGACAGACCGGGTTCCTGTAGATAGTTCACCTTGTCCCAGCGGAAGATGTACTTCTCCCGATGTTCCACAGGAGCTATCTCCGCCCGCTTTCCATGCACGGTGAAACGTACTTTCGAAGTGTTTCCCAGGGCATCCTTCAAGGTGTAGACAAAGCGGTACGGACGCTCTTCGTTGATATCAACCAGTCCCCGGTTATCATTTGAAGCATGCAACATCCGCAATGTATTTCCCGGTTCGATGAACGATTTCATATATTGCCCGTATGTCCACGAGTTAATCATGCGGTTCTCGTTCTCCGAGAAGCGATCCACCACACTGCGGAACACTTCCACGCTGTCCACTTCCAGGATAACCGTGTGCACACCGTAACGGTTGCGCACGCCATCCATATAGTCGTATGCACGGATGCCCGCTCCTATCAGTCCCCAGGCAGTGATCGGCTGTTTAGGGCTGAGAGGAAAAGCCTGACGCTTCTGGGTTCCGTCCACCATTCCCTTGCCGGGTTGTGGAAACAGCATGATGCCTTCGGCACGCGGGGCGGTGTTGTCCTTCACTTTCTTCTTGAAGAAGGGCAAAGGGTCCACGTAGTCATCCGTATCTGCCTCAAACACATCAAGATGCAGGTGCGGGCCAAAGGAATATCCGGTATTACCGCTCAGAGCGATAACCTGCCCGGCCTTGACGATATATTCGCCCGGTTCGGGGATAATCTCTACTTCCCATGTCTCCTTTTCGTACTGCAAGTCTTCTACCCGGCGGGCTATGTCGCCCACAAAAGCGCTGAGGTGGCGGTTGATTGTTTTATATCCGTTATTATATGCCACATCGAGCACATAGCCCGAACCATGAGTGACACGGATACGCGAAATGTATCCGTCGGCCAGCGCCCGCACGGGTTTACCAATGGCGCCGCCCGTCTTGAAGTCGAGTCCGCCGTGGAAATGATTGGCACGTATTTCACCGAAATTACCGGAGAACACAATAGGGAAATCGAAAGGAGGAGTGAACGTTGCCTGAGATTGCACATTCCCACCCGCTTGCGGATAGGCCTGCACTCCCCATGCAAACAGTATAAGGGATAATATAGAATGTTTCATATAGGTCAATAAACAATTTGTCGGGCAAATGTACATTATTCCGGGTAGATTATAAAGGAATGCAAGCAAATATTACCCGATAAATGCCTACCTTTACTGCGACAAATACCAAAATAATATGCAAATCACCTACTATTTCCGCACCTCCATCCTCGTATTGGCGTGCATTTTACCGGCTTTTACACCTGCCCTGGCTTCCGGAGCAAGCACCGTTCCGGACAGTCTGCTGACAGAAAAATACATCCGCAGCATATACATATCTGCGCCCGACAGTGCCCTCCACCTGCTCGACGAGGCCGAAAAACGCCGCCTCCCCTCCATGCCTGCGTTCCACATCGACATCCTGCGCAGCATGGTGTACGAAAGCCAGGCCATGTACGTCCTTAAAGAACGTTGCCTGCGGCGTGCCTTGCAAAGCGACTCCGTGCGACTGGTACCTGCACGCCGGCTGCGTCTGCTCTCACAATTGTCTTCCACCCTCGACCGCCTGAACCGATACGAAGAAGGTATCAGCATCACCCCCGAAGCCCTGCAAACCGCCACCGTAACCGTGCCCCAAGCCATCACCGCCTACGAACTGAAAGGCATCACCCGCGCCGACGTCACCCTCAGCGGCACCCGCAACCGCCGCCACGCCCTGCTTCTCCCGCAAACCATAACCGCCGGCCAACCCCTACTCCGCCTCACCATCGGCGAACAGACCTACCGCCTCGACGCCACCGCCCGCAACGGCGCATTCGAAGCCGGCAAAAGCTACACCCTCAACGTCACCGTGAGCAATGCCGAAATCACCGCCACCGTCAGCATCAACCCCTGGCTGACAGGAGGCGACAGCGAAGGAGACGCCGGGATGGAAATCTGAGAGAAAGGAAGTGAAAGTATAGGACTTGCATAAAAATACTGTTGTAAAACACTCCGCCCGCATGAACATCGGAACCGGGAAATCGTTATCTTGCGACGTCTTTCGAGGGTATGCCGACAACCATCCGCCTACATACAGGCAGTACTTCCGGCAGCCCCTCTATGTTTAACCCCCAAAATTAAAACTGTTAAGGTTATGATTATCGGAGTACCTAAAGAAATCAAGAACAACGAAAACCGTGTAGGAATGACCCCTGCCGGAGTAGCCGAGTTGGTGAAACAAGGTCATACAGTGTATGTACAGGCATCTGCCGGTGCAAACAGCGGTTTCGCGGATGAAGAGTACACTGCAGTGGGTGCGAAAATGCTGCCAACCATCGAAGCGACCTATGCCGCGGCGGAAATGATTGTGAAGGTGAAAGAACCTATCGCCCCCGAGTACAAACTGATTAAAAAGGGTCAGGTGGTATTTACCTATTTCCACTTCGCCGCCGATAAAATATTGACCGAAGCCATGATAGAAAGCGGCGGTATCTGCATCGCCTACGAAACCGTGGAGAAGGAAGACCGCTCTCTGCCCTTGCTCACCCCTATGAGCGAAGTGGCGGGACGCATGGCTACCCAGGTAGGCGCCCGCTTCCTCGAAAAGCCCCAAGGCGGAAAAGGAAAGCTGATGGGTGGCGTGACAGGTGTACGCCCCGCACGGGTGCTTGTTCTGGGTGGTGGCATCGTAGGAACCAACGCCGCGCAGATAGCCGCCGGCATGGGTGCCGAAGTCCTGATTACGGACATCAACCTCTCCCGCCTCCGCTACCTCAGCGAAGTGATGCCGAAGAACGTGAAAACGCTCTATTCCTCCATGCACAACATCAGGATGGAGCTTCCCAACATAGACCTCGTGATAGGTTCCGTCCTCATCCCGGGCGATAAAGCCCCGCACCTCATCACCAAAGAGATGCTGAAAATGATGAAACCCGGAACAGTCCTCGTAGACGTCGCCATCGACCAGGGCGGCTGTTTTGAAACCTCCCACCCTACCACGCACAGCGAACCGACGTATGTAGTGGACGGCATCGTTCATTATGCCGTTGCCAATATTCCGGGTGCCGTACCTTTCACCTCCACCATGGCACTGACAAACGCCACGCTGCCCTACACCGTAGCACTGGCAAACAAAGGCTGGCGGAAAGCGTGCAAAGACGATCCCGCACTGGCCCTGGGACTGAATGTGGTAGAAGGACAGGTGACGTATAAAGCGGTGGCTGATGTGTTCGGGCTGAAGTATGAGCCGATAGAGTTGTAATAGTTACGAGTTACGAGCTACAAGCTACGAGTGGCTGCGCTATCACGCTGCAAAGTACTTGTAGCTTGTAGCTCGTAACTTGTAGCTCGTAGCCCATGAATTCTTCACGACACGCTCAATGTATCTTGGAAAACCAATCCTTAAACTCCTGCACACGTGCCTTGCTTACCAGCACTTTCTCATCCGATACCTTACAACGAAGATTAATAGACAGACGGTTGTTGAACCATAAATCAATATCCTTGATAGCCTCACGGGAAATCAGAAATTGCCGGTTGACACGGAAGAACAGGGATGGATCGATACACTCTGTTATTTCATCCAGCGTTTGTGGAAATGTATACTCCTTACCATCGGCAAGAACAACCTTCACTTTACAGTCCTGAATATAAAACAGCAGAATCATATCCACCGAAACCGGTAGCAACTTGTCACCCTTCACCGGAATGAGAAAATGCGTTTTATAACTTTCCCGCTTTTTCAGCGAATGAATTAATTGCAACAAAGCATTGTCAGGGGATTTCCCTTGTTCCGAACCATGCAACTGCTCCAACTTATGGAAAGCCTTCTCAATATCATTCTTTCCAATAGGCTTCAACAAATAATCCACACTGTTCACTTTGAACGCACGAAGAGCATATTCATCATAGGCCGTAGTGAAAACAATAGGGCAGGTAATATCTACATGATCGAAGATTTCAAAGGCTGATCCGTCAGCTAAATGAATATCCATAAAGATCATGTCCGGCATAGAGTATATGGCAAACCAATCCAATACAGCCGCAATACTGTCCAAAGTAGCCTCTACTTCCACTTCCGGCTTCACTTCCTGTAACAAAGCTTTCAGGTTGCGGACTGCCGCTTTCTCATCTTCTATAATAATTACTTTCATGAAACACTCGGTATTAAAGGAATACGTATGGTAAACTGCTCGTTCTCGCTGATTTGTATCTCCCGCTTGTAAAGCAAATGATAGCGTTTTGCAAGATTTGCCAGTCCTATACCAGTTCCGGTAGTAGCAGTCAGTTTAGGCTGCACCGGATTGGTAACGATTAATTCTTCCCCTTCGGTATAAATACGGATATTCAATGGATGCCTGTCGCTTATTTCATTATGTTTCACTGCATTCTCTATCAGCATCTGGACTGCCATAGGAGGCAAATAATAATTGGCATATTTATTATCAATACAAATATCAAAAGAGAGATTATCTTCAAAGCGCATCTTCAACAAAAAGATGTAGGCTGACACAAATTCTATTTCATCCTTCACACACACACTTTTCGAATCATTTCCCTGCAAGGTGTAGCGCAATACACGGGAAAGTTCCTGAATGTATTCCTGTGCTTTATCCTGGTCTTCGCGTACCAGTGACCGGAGAGTATTCAGAGAGTTAAAAAGCATGTGCGGATTCAATTGATTCTTCAAAGCCTCATACTGGTTCAGAATGTTCTCGGCCTGCAACTGCTGGTTTTCTATAACGACTTCCTGCTGACGCCGGATAAGGTAGGATATATAACAACTTCCTGATACGGTACAGGTTATTATAAAATCACGCAAAGGATGCAGATAATGATGTACCATGGCATCAATGGCCGGAATATCGAAAGTGTGATGCAGGAATACAAAACATTTCCCTAACAAACTGCTTAAAATCCAAGTCAGTATCAATGACAATATCATCTTCTGCCAGGTAATTTTTACAGCCGGCTGGTTAAAGTGGAACAGCAAAATGTTCACCTCAAACAGAATCACAAGAGAGATGAAAGTGAAAAACACTTCACTTGCCACATCAGCAGGCCTCATCCCCGGAAACAGTGTCTGGCTCTCGAAGACATCAAAGAGAGAAACCAATTCCGGAAAATGAATCAATGTTGCCACGGAAATGGAAACGATGAGTATGAACAGAGTATACCGGTTTTTCATGCTTGCAGTATTTTACATACAAAGATACATTTTATTCCATCACATCCTTATTTTTTCAAAGATAAGGAACCTTATTGTTCAGCCGAAGCCTGCTCTTTCATAATCCTTGCTGTGACGTACATACCGGGACGGAATTGATTGTCCACAGTATCTACCCTGGCATAGACTTCAACAGAGCGTGTATCTTCATCCACTTTCTGCCCGATAGATATCAAAGTAGCCTTAAATACTGTTTTTCCCATTCCGTTTACACGAAATTGTACCGGATTTCCCACTTTCATATCTGCCAGATCCTTTTCATAGGTTGTCAATCTGAGTAAAGTCCGACTTTTATCTACTATTTCACAAAGGGCATCTCCTACATTCATATATTTACCAACATTCATTTTCACATCTGCCACATAGCCACTGATCGGAGCTTTAATCTGCAAAAAAGGTTGAATACCCTCCTTCAGTAAGACTTCAGGTTCCACTTCCAGTAATTTCAACTGTGCAGCCGCCGCCTCCACACGGCTTTTCATTGAAAGGTAATCTGCCTTGCTTTGCTGAAGTTTCTTTTGGGAGGCTGCCTGTTCGGCAGAAAGAGCTTGCTGGCGAAGGTATTCCGCTTCCAGAAATTCAGTCTGTGCATGACTGTCCAGATATGTCTGTTGTAAAGTTATAAAGTCGGGATTTTCCAGAGTAGCCAATACACTCCCTTGCCGTACAGGTTCACCGGGCAACAAAGAAGTACTTTTAATAACCCCACCCATCGTAAGCGAAACCGTCGCCATCCGTTGTGGAGGAATAACCATTGTACCGTTAAATGATACCTGATTGGGTTTAGAAGTAGCTGAAGTGATAGCATCTACCTGAATGCTATCTGTCACGTTTTCTGCTACGGCAACAGTAGTAGCCTCTTCTGCCGGTTGTACTTCTTTGTTCTCGCCGCATGCTGTCAGCACCAGCAGAATTAAGGGGAAAGTTATCTTTTTCATCGTCATCATTCTATTTAAAAAGTTCGTATTCAAGGGCTGCTATATTGTATTGATATACCGTTTCGAGGTATCCGCGACGAATGTCACGCGCCACATTAACGGCTTGTATAAATTCAGTTATATTAGTTTCGCTATGTTGCAACTGCAGGTTAGCCACCTTCAACAGTTCATCCGCTTCTTTCAATGCCGATGTTGTATAATAGCGCAGACTTTCAGACTGGCGGCGCAAACTGGCAACAGCTTCCGAAACTTTGTTATATAGATTCTGTGTATTAGCCTCAGCTTCAGTTCTTGCTATGACGGCAGCCACTTTCGCTTGCTTTATCTTGCTATGCCGCGGCAAGAAATAAACCGGAAAGGAAACTCCAACCATCCACGAATTCAATCCTTTCAGTGGAAGTATATCCTGACGTACGTAACCGAAGGAAAGTTCAGGGAAAAATCGGCTTCGCTCCACATTCAATTGTGCTTTAGCCTCATTAGCCTGACTCTGAAAATAATTCAGATGGACTTCCGAAAAAGACGGCACCTGATAATCTGCCGGAAATTGTACCAATGCCGTATCTGCCGGAATCAATGGCCGGTCTGCATAACAGACCCAATTCAGGCGTGACAAAGCCAGTTTTTCCTCTTCTTGTGCCTGAAAAAGGCGATTCTTCATATCCACAGCCATACTGGTGGTCATGTTTTTCTCCAGCAAAGTTATTTCTCCCTGCTGATAACGCAACTCACCCATACGCTGTAATTGCCCGGCCAATTTGTTCTGGTCACTGTATAAGGCACGAAGATTGCAAGCATACAGATAATATGCCCATGCCCGCTTCACTTCCGCCACCACTTCTTTTTCAGCGATCTGCCGGTAGAAAGTCCCCGTTTCAACCTGCCTGTTCACCAAAGCATTCTTATAAAAAGGAGTCAACAAAGAGCCTAAGCCTTGGGTTACTTCCCACTGCTTGTCTTTTCTAAGTTCACCATTCAGTTGTCCCCATGAATAGTTCATCTCGGTAGGAGACAATTCCAAAACTTCTCCCCTGCCCGCCTTTACCTGGCGGATTGCCGCAGAAGCTATTTTCAAACGGGGATGGTTCTGCTTTGCCAGTTCTATAGCCTGCTCCATCGTCACTTTCTCCTGAGCTTTCGCCGTAAAGGGCAACATAACAGCCAACAACAGAAAGAAGAACAAGAACTTTTTCGCAGAGAAACGACGTTTCCATACCACTGTATAGCTTACAATCTGATAGAAAACAGGAATAATAAGCAGTGTCAATACAGTAGATACAATCAACCCGCCAATAACTACAGTAGCCAACGGACGCTGCACTTCGGCGCCGGCCGAGGTGGCAACGGCCATAGGAACAAATCCCAAGGAAGCAACCAGTCCTGTCAAGAAAACAGGCCGCAACAGATGAGCGGTTCCACGGGCAATCACCCGTCTGGTAGAAAGAGCATACATAGTTTCTTTTCTTATATCATTAAAGTGATTAATCATTAAAATACCATTGAGAACCGCTACACCGAAGAGGGCAATGAAGCCTACTCCCGCCGAAATGCTGAATGGAAGACCGCGTAGCCATAGTGCCAGAATACCGCCAATCAATGAAAGAGGCACGGTAGAGAACACTACCAATGTATAAGTAACATTCTTGAAAGCGAAAAACAATAGTAACAGAATCAGCATCAGAGCTACCGGTACAACAACCAGCAAAGTATTGATGGCATTCTGCAAATTCTCAAATTGTCCGCCATATTCGAAATAATATCCAGGCTTTAATTGAATATTCTTGTCCAGCGTCTTCTGTATATCCTGCACCACCTGCTGAATATCCGCTCCACGCACATTGACCCCGATTACAATACGACGTTTGGTTGCATCCCGGTTAATCTGTAACGGACCATTCACCAAATCAATAGTAGCTACCTCACTGACCGGTATCTGAATGCCTTCATTGGAACGGACAAAGAGTTTATCCAGATTCAAATCAGCCACTTTATCCTGATCCAGGCGAACCACTAAGTCAAAGCGACGCTCATTCTCAAAGACTACTCCACTAGCCTCTCCGGCATAGGCTGTACGAATAATAGTATTCAATTCTTCTATATTGATACCATAGCGGGCAATCTTTCCACGATTATACTTTACTACCAACTGAGGTAACCCCATTGTCTGTTCTACAATCACATCCGATGCCCCAGGTACCTTTTCTACAAAAGCAGCAGCTTCTTTTGCCTTCTGATAGAGTTCATGTGTATCTTCTCCATAAAGTTTAACTGCAATATCTGCTTTGGCTCCTGTCATCAACTCATTAAAACGAAGTTGAATAGGTTGGGAGAAATTAAACTCTGCACGGTTAGCTAACGGTTCAAGAGCCTCTTTCATCTTCTCTACCATTTCGGCACGACTGGCAGCACTGGTCCACTCCTTAAAAGGCTTCATGACAATCATTACGTCGGCATCTTCCACTGCCATCGGGTCTGTCGGAACTTCCGCCGTACCTATTTTGGCTACCACATGTTTTATTTCCGGGAGTTTATCCATCAAAAGTTTCTCCGCTTCATTGGATACTTCGATGCTTTCGCTCAACGAACTGCCGGCCGGAAGCGTCATCTGCATGGCAAAATCCCCTTCATCCAACGTAGGAATAAACTCCGCTCCCAGACGGGTGAAAAGAAAGAGAGAAATAACCAGAGCCACAAACGCAGTTGCAACAGTTTGCCACTTAAAGCGCAAGCAAAATGACAAGGCACGGGCATAGAGTTTATTCAGTGCTTCAAAGAATTTATCAGCAAAAGTCGGTTTTGTCACAATATGATGTTTCAGGAACAGGGAAGCCATCATCGGAACGTAAGTCAAAGATAAGAACAGAGCGCCGATAATGCAAAATACCAGGGTTTTAGCCATCGGCGTGAAATACTTCCCTTCTATTCCTGTCAACGTCAGTATAGGGAAAAAGACGATCAGAATGATGAATACAGCAAATGTCGCAGACCGTACCACACTCGAAGCACCTTTCTCTACTTCCGCATCCATTTCTTTTGCCGATAAAGTACGTCCTTTAAACTTCTTACTGTAAATATGCGCCAATATACCTTCCAATATAACAATGGAGCCATCGACAACAATACCGAAATCTATCGCCCCCAAGCTCATAAGGTTGGCAGAAACATTAAAGATACGCATCAGAATGAATGCAAACAACATTGCTAATGGAATGACGGAAGCCACAATCAGTCCGGCACGTACATTACCCAGAAAAACAATCAATACCAGAAATACGATGATCGCGCCTTCTATCAGATTGTAGATAACAGTAGAAATGTTGCGGTTCACTAATTCAGAGCGGTTCAGATAAGGCTCGATAGTAACACCTTCCGGCAATATCTTCTGTATCTTTTCCACCCTTTTCTCCAGTTCTCCGGTTACGACATTGGCATTGGCTCCTTTCAGCATCATGGCAATGCCACCCACACATTCGCCCTTGCCGTCCATTGTCATGGCTCCGAAACGTTTGGGTGCTCCGAAGCGTACTGTACCAATGTCACTGATACGGATAGGAATACCATTGCGATTAGCTACTACTACCTGTTCCACATCTTTAATGCGGCTTATCATTCCTTCGGAACGAATATAATAAGCACGATTTACTTTCTCTATATAGCTGCCACCCGTATTCTGATTATTCTTATTTAAAGCTTCGAACACCTCTCCGATGGTGATATTGAGAGAGAAAAGTACATCCGGATCAACCGCTACTTCATATTGTTTCAGATAGCCTCCGAAACTGTTTATCTCAACAATTCCTGGAATACCTGACAATTGCCGTTTCACAATCCAATCCTGAATGGTACGAAGCTCCATAGCATCATATTTATCTTCATAATCCGGCTCCACTTTCAATACATATTGGTATATCTCACCCAGCCCGGTGGTGATAGGCATCATTTCGGGCATACCCAACTCGGAAGGAATCTCACCAGCCACACTCTGTATCTGCTCGTTCACCAGCTGGCGGGCATCCAGAGTAGGTACACTCTCTTTAAAGACTACCGTCACCACCGACAGCCCGAAACGGGAGACGGAACGGATTTCAGTGACATTCATGATATTGCTCATGGCGATTTCCACGGGCATTGTGATAAGTTGCTCCACCTCTTGTGGAGCCAAAGTTGGTGACACGGTTACAATCTGTACCTGATTATTTGTAATATCCGGAACAGCATCTATAGGAAGTGTCAACATGGAATAAATTCCACCAATCAAAAGAAACAAAGTGGTAAGCCCCACAAAAAGCTTCTTCTTTACTGAGAATCGAAGGATAGCGTCGAACATGTTTTATACTTTTGGTTTTTGCACAAAAGTAAACTATCCGAATTATACACAGAGTGACTATATGCTGAACCGGCTATTTTAGCTATTCAACCGTCGATATCAGTCATTGAAGTGAAACTAGCGATTTACAGCTTATCCCCAAACAGAAAATCTTTCTTCCTCCTATATGCCCATATCAATGCAAGTATCGTAATGCAAAGGTTAAAGATAAACGGAAACTCCTGCGAACGTACATGAAACAATGATTGGAAGAAATCTACAATAAACGGACAAAGCAGCACAGCCAGGTAGTTCATTGCCATCACAAAAGCCAGTGCCAGCGTGGTTTTCTGGGGAACAGCCGTATCCACCGTTTTATCATAAATCAACGGTTGGATAACACCATAGCCCAATCCCACCAGTATGCAGCCCGGTATGATCAGCCATTCTTTGGGGGAAATCCATATCAGTGCCAACCCCAGTGCAATACACAGCAGACTGTAAAACTTCGTTTTTTCCTTCAGATACTTTACAACATGCCCCAGAAAGAAACCGGGTGCCATGATAGCAAGGAAGAAGAGGGAAATCATCATCCCCGAGTTCCCACTGGAAAAGTGATGTGCCTCCATCAGGAACGGAAGGTTGAACGTCACGATCAATACGATATAAGTGGTAAGCCCGTAGAAAAGCATCAGTTGCAGCAGATGACGGACATGAATACCATACTTACCGGGGATAGCGGGAGCAGCCGTTTCTACCGATGAAGAAGTATCGGCAGGAGATTTATCCGATGACGTGACTTGTGCTTCACCACCCATATTTTCGTCTTTCAGATGGATAGTGAGTATGATGGCTACCAAAGGTAGTAAATAGACCAGGAAAGGCAGATGCCAATTCACTTCTGCCAGATAGCCGGTAACAGCGGTTGCCACCACCAGCGTAACATTTGTAATGGCGGAACTGTATCCAAACTGCTTTACCCGATAGGTTCCTGTAAAATAACGGGATATCAATCCGGTAGAAAGCGGAATAATCAGTCCCGCACCAATTCCCAGCAGGGCGCTGACAGCTATTAATTGCCACATTTTTGTGGAAAACAGGTACAGCACCCCGCTCGCGGCGAACATCCAGAGCCCCGCGCGTAACAGACGGACAAAGTCGCGTTTCTCAGCCAACTTGCCCGCCAACAAAATAAAAGGTATAATCAATAACGACGGTAAAGAACTAAGCATCTGAATATCCAGTTCCGAAGCATCCGGAAAAGTAGTGGAAAGCTGTCCCAAAATAGGAGAAACAGCCAATCCCGGCAAAGAGGTCAATGCAGAGATAGACCAGATGCCGATCAATGTAATAAGAGGAATGGTTCCCCGGCCGGTATTGATTTTCATATACACATATATATTTATGGGTTTGAAATAGTGCAAGAGAAACAATTATGGTTATAGAAAGTTCAAATAGTTACGAGCTACAATAGTTACGAGCTACAGAGCTACAAGCTACAAGTACCATGCGGCGTGATAGTGCGCAGCTACTCGTAGCTTGTAGCTCTGTAGCTTGTAACTGTTGTAGCTCGTAACTGTTTAATAAACGCCAAAATATGTAAAACGTCGGAACTTTCCTCTGCAAACGCCGTTGTTCTGGGAAATTCGACGGGGAAAATCCTCGCCGCCTAAACCTAAACTAAAACAATTAGTAAAATGGAAGATGTAAATTTCAGAAAAGGTGATGCCAAAACAGAAGTGTTTGGATCAAACAGAATGTTGCAACCCTCTCCGGTAGAGAAGATCCCTGACGGACCTACTACTCCCGAGATTGCTTATCAGATGGTAAAAGACGAAACTTTCGCTCAAACTCAACCCCGTCTGAATCTGGCCACTTTCGTTACCACTTATATGGACGACTACGCCACCAAGCTGATGAACGAGGCGATCAACATCAACTACATTGACGAAACGGAATATCCCCGTATCGCCGTGATGAACGGAAAATGTATCAACATCGTAGCAAACTTGTGGAACTCTCCTGAAAAGGATACTTGGAAAACAGGTGCGCTGGCCATTGGTTCAAGTGAAGCATGTATGTTGGGTGGCGTGGCAGCTTGGCTGCGTTGGCGCAAGAAACGCCAGGCTCAAGGCAAACCGTTCGATAAACCTAATTTCGTTATCTCAACCGGTTTCCAGGTAGTATGGGAAAAGTTCGCCCAGCTCTGGCAGATTGAAATGCGTGAAGTGCCTTTGACCCTTGACAAGACTACTCTTGATCCGGAAGAAGCCTTGAAGATGTGTGATGAAAACACCATTTGTATCGTACCTATTCAGGGTGTGACATGGACCGGACTGAACGATGACGTAGAAGCACTGGACAAAGCTCTCGATGCTTACAACGCCAAGACCGGTTACGATATTCCTATCCATGTAGATGCTGCCAGTGGTGGTTTCATCCTGCCGTTCCTCTATCCTGAAACGAAATGGGACTTCCGTTTGAAATGGGTTCTTTCCAT
Source organism: Bacteroides cellulosilyticus (assembly GCF_020091405.1). Classification (NCBI taxonomy): domain Bacteria; kingdom Pseudomonadati; phylum Bacteroidota; class Bacteroidia; order Bacteroidales; family Bacteroidaceae; genus Bacteroides; species Bacteroides cellulosilyticus. The sequence goes on along the minus strand of NZ_CP081903.1, from coordinate 4,725,261 downwards.
CAGTGTCAGCGGACACAAATTCGGTCTCGTTTATCCGGGTCTGGGTTGGGTTTGCTGGAAAGGCAAAGAATATCTGCCCGAAGAAATGTCATTCAGCGTAAACTACCTCGGTGCTAACATTACTCAGGTCGGCTTGAACTTCTCCCGTCCTGCTGCTCAAATCCTGGGCCAGTACTACCAATTCATTCGCTTAGGATTCCAGGGATACAAAGAAGTGCAGTATAATTCGCTGACCATTGCGAAGTATATCCATGACGAAATCGCCAAGATGGAACCGTTCGTCAACTATTCAGAAGAAGTGGTGAACCCGTTGTTCATCTGGTACATGAAACCGGAGTACGCCAAGAATGCTAAATGGACGTTGTACGACCTTCAGGATAAACTGTCGCAACATGGTTGGATGGTACCGGCTTATACCCTGCCTTCTAAACTGGACGACTACGTCGTAATGCGTGTGGTAGTACGCCAGGGCTTCAGCCGCGACATGGCAGACATGTTGCTGGGCGACATCAAGAATGCTATCACTGAACTGGAGAAATTGGATTATCCTACTCCTACCCGCATGGCTCAGGAAAAAAACTTGCCGGTAGAAGCTAAGATGTTCAACCACGGTGGACGCCGCCATAAAAAAGCTGTAAAATAATTGAAGTGATAGGGTGATAGAGTGATAAGGTGATTGAGCAATATCACCCTAACACTTTATCGCCTTAACACTCTAACACTTTATTAACTATGGATAAAAAGATTTCAATCTCTCAACTAAAAGAGGTTGCCCAGGAAGCCTATGAACAGGTAAAGGGTAACACCGGGGGGAAAAATGCCGATTACATCCCCTACCTTGCCAACATCGACAAGAATCTGTTCGGCATCAGCATCTGTCTGATGAACGGACAAACCATTAATATAGGTGACACTGACTACCGTTTCGGTATAGAATCTGTTTCCAAAGTACATACAGCCATCCTTATCCTCCGTCAATACGGAGCACAGAAGGTGCTGGATATGATTGGTGCAGATGCTACAGGATTACCTTTCAACTCAATCATCGCCATTTTGCTGGAGAATGATCACCCTTCTACCCCATTGGTAAATGCGGGTGCCATCTCAGCATGTTCCATGGTTGAACCTGTGGGTAATTCGGATAAGAAATGGGAAGCTATCGTTCAGAATATTACTGATTTGTGCGGTTCAGCTCCACAATTGATTGATGAGCTGTATAAGTCGGAAACGGCTACGAACTTCAACAACCGCTCTATTGCATGGTTACTGAAGAACTACAACCGTATCTACGATAATCCGGATATGGCACTCGACCTGTACACTCGTCAATGTTCATTAGGTATCACTGCCGGACAACTGGCGATTGCTGCCGGAACCATCGCCAACAGTGGTGTAAACCCTGTCACCAAGAAAGAAGTGTTTGAAGCTTCATTAGCTCCGAAGATTACTTCCATGATTTCTACCGTAGGTTTCTACGAACATTCAGGTGACTGGATGTACACTGCCGGTATACCTGCCAAGAGCGGTGTAGGTGGTGGAGTTATGTCTGTACTGCCCGGTGTATTCGGCGCAGCTGCATTTGCACCTCCTTTGGACGAAGCAGGGAATTCTGTTAAATCACAACTCGCCATCAAGTATATCATGAACAAATTGGGTTTGGGCGTGTTCAATGGTGACCGTGTGACCATTGTAGAATAAAGAACAATCTCTCTTTTTCATAAATAAAAGGCGTCGTCAGTCCGGAGAGGATAGGCGGCGCTTGTACTTTTCTTTTGTCTTGAGACAAAAGAAAAGATACCAAAAGAAAAACTCAAGGCTGCACTTCCAGTGCTACTCCGGTACTGCCATCCGCAGACGGGGCTCGAACTCGCTTCGCTCAAACAGATCGCCCCTTACCTGCGTCTGACAGCACCTACGCTTACGCACCTACAGTGAGGCCGGGAGACCATGCGGCGTAAAGTAAGTCACTTCCTATTATGGAAATTCTGTTTACCCCAAATGGTAACTTTGTTAACCCCACACAGTAACTCCATTTACATGCCGAGGTAAAGGTCGTTACATACCGAGGTAAAGAGCGTTACAATAAGTGGTAAAGGTCGTTACATACGGCAGTAAATGCTTTTACATTAGGCAGTAAACAGTCGGTAAATGTTATCTATTGATTATCAACAAACTAACAAAATCTCATCAGTAATCTATCATCCATTTCTGTACAAACACAAACTAATCCCCCACCGCACAGCCCTCCGGCATAGGCGCAGGTGCGTAAGCGTAGGCACTGTCAGGCGCAGGTAAGGGGCGATCTGTTTGAGCGAAGCGAGTTCGAGCCCCGTCTGCGAATGGCAGTGTCGGAGTAGCACCGGAGACGTAGCCGGGGTCCCTTTCTTTTTGGTATCTTTTTCTTTCGGGACAAGCCGAAAGAAAAAGTACACACACAACATTACTTTATATCCCCTCCCTGCAACTCCTTATAATACTCTTGTTTCTCCTGGTTCCTCCTCTGCACCAGACTCGTCACATACACCGTAAATATCGGAAACATCATCATCCCCAATGCTGCCAGCAGAACTGACAGTACACGCCCCGTCACCGTCACAGCAATAATATTGGAACCAACTGTCGTTACATCCATAAACGCCCACCACAAAGCATCCCCATAGCCTGTAACCAATGTATTCACCCCATGCTCCATAACATAAAAAGCCAGACTGGAGAAATAAACCGTAGCAAGCAAAGTCGTCAGGTAGGTAACAAACAGACCGGATGCCTTATTATACGTCAACCACCCCACCACAATGGCCAATGCATAACCACCGCGCACTAAAGGAATAAAACGTAATAAGTAAGTGATTTCTTCGGGAAACGTCCATCCGGCCCAGGAAATAATGCTCTGGTAAGGGATGGCTACCAGAAGAAAAACGAAGTGAGTGGCAAAATAACGTCCTTTATGCTTTGCTAAAAACCACTCCAGAATGAAGTCCAGCAAAAACAATACGCACACCGCAAACTGAACCTTCATAAATACCGTCTGAGTATAGAAAGGAATACCCTTGAATGTATCTACTGAAATACTAACCACTAAAAACAACGAAAGTAACAGAATCACAATGTGTAAGACACCATAAATTCCCTTCTCTCGTAATGCAAATTCTGAAAGAGCCATTTTCATAATAACACCTATTATTTATTCTGATTTAATATATTACTGATTTCTGCCTGATTGCCCTAAAACGTCTTGCACAAGGCATTTGTTTAAGTGTTAATTTACCAACTTTCACTTTATCCCCGAAAACAACTCTACCGGGTTGTTGTTATAGAGACTGATTTTAAAACATATTTTTCACCTAAAACCTTAACTTATGGCAAATATTAAACAAACAGTGAAGCTGGGTGTGTTCACCCTCGCAATCATGAATGTAACGGCAGTAGTATCCCTACGTGGACTACCTGCCGAGGCCGTGTACGGAATGAGTTCGGCCTTTTACTATTTATTTGCAGCTATCGTATTCCTTATACCGACGTCACTTGTCGCTGCGGAATTGGCTGCGATGTTCCAGGACAAACAAGGTGGTGTGTTCCGCTGGGTAGGAGAAGCCTACGGTAAGCGGCTCGGTTTCCTTGCCATCTGGGTGCAATGGATTGAAAGTACCATCTGGTACCCCACCGTATTGACATTCGGCGCCGTATCCATCGCCTTCATCGGAATGAACGACGCGCACGATATGTCGTTGGCAAGTAACAAGTACTACACACTCGCCGTAGTGCTCATCATCTATTGGCTCGCCACTTTCATCTCATTGAAAGGTATGGGATGGGTAGGTAAAGTTGCCAAAGTCGGTGGTATGGTTGGTACCATTATCCCGGCAGCCTTGCTGATTATCCTGGGTATCATTTATCTGGCTACAGGCGGACACTCCAATTTGGACTTCCACAGCAGCTTCTTCCCCGATCTGACGAACTTCGACAACGTCGTACTCGCCGCAAGTATCTTCCTCTTTTATGCCGGTATGGAAATGGGCGGTATCCACGTTAAGGATATGGAAAACCCCTCCAAGAATTATCCGAAAGCAGTATTTATCGGTGCAGCTATCACAGTTATCATTTTCGTGCTGGGTACTTTCGCACTGGGTGTTATCATTCCGGCCAAAGACATCAGTCTGACACAAAGCTTGCTGGTTGGTTTCGACAATTACTTCAAGTACATCCATGCTTCCTGGTTATCACCGATCATCGCTATTGCTCTTGCATTCGGTGTGCTGGCAGGTGTATTGACTTGGGTTGCCGGTCCGTCCAAAGGTATTTTTGCCGTAGGTAAGGCAGGTTACATGCCCCCGTTCTTCCAGAAGACAAACAAACTGGGTGTACAGAAGAACATCCTGTTCGTACAAGGTGGTGCTGTAACAGTATTGAGCCTCTTGTTCGTAGTAATGCCTTCCGTACAGAGTTTCTATCAGATCCTGTCACAGTTGACAGTAGTTCTTTACCTTATCATGTATATGTTGATGTTTACAGGAGCTATCGTATTGCGTTACAAGATGAAGAAGTTGAACCGTCCGTTCCGTATCGGTAAGGGTGGTAACGGTTTGATGTGGTTCATCGGCGGACTCGGTTTCTGTGGTTCTCTGTTGGCATTCATCCTGAGCTTTATCCCGCCCAGTCAGATTTCAACGGGTAGCAATACAGTTTGGTTCTCCGTATTGATTATCGGTGCCATCGTTGTAGTGGCAGCTCCGTTCATCATTTACGCTTGCAAGAAACCGACTTGGGTTGATCCGAATACTAACTTCGAGCCCTTCCATTGGGAAGAACAGCCAAAAGTTGCAGCAAACGCAGCAACAGCCACTGCAACAGCAGGCACAACAAGCACAGCTACGGCAACACCAACTGCAAATCCTACCGTAAATCCAACTAGTACAACAAATAATTCCGGTACACCTAAATCATAGGGGCGTAATCGGAAAACATAAAAATGGGACTGTACAAATTGACGTACAGCCCCATTTTTTATTTTGGACGGTAAGAAAGTGGTTTGTTTGGGACGCATTTCATTCCCTCTATTCAAAAAATTCGTCCCATATAGCTAAATTCTTATTCCTTTAGCGCATTCCACGCTCTTCTATATCCTTCCGTCAGTTCCTGCATCACCTCAGCAACCGTCTCTATCTGTTTACCGTAAAGTAGTGCAGAAGCCTGGCCAATCTCCAGTTCTCCCTCTTCCAGGTCTCCATAGAAAATCCCTTTCTTGGCACGTCCATGAGCCAGAAGAATACGAAGTTCATCTTGCGTAGCCCCCACGGCTTCGGCTGCCTCTACAGCGTCACGGAAATTATTCCGCACCAAACGTACCGGAGCAAGCTTCTTCAACAGTAGCCGGGTATCCCCCTCCTGCAAACGCAAACAATATTCCTTGAAATATTCATGAGCTGAACTTTCCTGAGTCAATGCAAAGCGCGTACCTATTTGTACTCCTTCTGCTCCCAACACCCGTGCAGCAAGCATAGCCTCACCCGTAGCAATTCCTCCAGCAGCAATCAATGGTAAGGTAGTAGCGGCACGCACGGCAGGTATCAGGCACAAAGTGGTAGTCTCTTCCCTTCCGTTATGCCCGCCGGCTTCAAAACCTTCAGCAACAACAGCATCCACACCCGCCTCTTCGGCTTTCATCGCAAAGCGGGAAGAACTGACCACATGCACCACTGTCACTCCCCGCTCTTTCAGCCATCCCGTCCATTTGGCAGGGCTTCCGGCGGAAGTGAAAACTATATTGACTCCTTCCTCTACCACTATCTGCATGATTTCTTCAATCTGCGGATACATCAATGGAATATTGACTCCAAAAGGATTATGTGTAGCAGCATGGCATTTACGGATATGCTCACGTAACGTTTCAGGATGCATGGAACCTGCTCCAAGCAAGCCCAGTCCACCCGCATTACTTACTGCCGACGCCAAGCGCCAACCACTGCACCAAACCATACCACCTTGGATTATTGGATATCGAATTCCGAAAAGGGAAGTAATTCTGTTCATAGTCTCCTACATTTAGGTATTATTAAGGAAGAAACAAGAAAAAAGGGCGAAAGGTTCGGAAGAAAAGGCGATATGTCATAAAAACTGCACCCGGAAATACGAATATACAATATACGCAGAACCGGGTGCACAAATTATACAAATGAAGAATTAGACAATTATCCCTATCACAAATCTTTTCCTTAATTCTTAATCGCCTTGACAGGTTCTTTACCCCGCACCGTTACCGAGTCCCCGTATGCACGCAACACTTCCAGCGTACGGGCACGGCGCTTACGCCCCTTGACGTTCCAGAATTCTTTTGTAAAAGGTGCCATAAAATCACCGGAGAAGCCAGAACCGCCACTGGCACCCTGCCAGCTCCCTACGGCCATATTATTGGCCCGTTCCGTTACGCGGTAGCGCATTCCGGTTGCCTCTATTTCATCTATACTTTTCCGGAGACCTTTATCTAAAGGACTCTTTGCCCAATCGGAATAAATGCGAAGTATTTTAAGTTCATAGAAAGGATCCCCTCGCCACGTGTCCTTATCTATTTTAATCTTCTTCTGATACACCGGGTCCCAATTGTACTTCGTAGTTGCAGTATACGGGCGCAAGGTAAGAACAACTTTCTTCTTCGGTGTATTTGGTATTTCGGGAAGTGTTGTGTTGAAATCCAGCCATTGTTTCTCCATCGATATCTGCTGTTTGCCCAGAGGTTCCTGTACTCCCATCTCTTTCAGAACTTCCGGATTCAGCTTAATCCCTTCTCCATCCAGCAGACGGCGCAATCGCAGAGAGTCCTGAGGTGTCCAGTTCTGAGCGCAAACGGGAAGGACTACTACTAAAAGCAGTCCGATTATAGTGCAATATTTTCTCATTTATTTATTTTCTTACCACCACATATATCCGCTTCCACAAAGCGGTTCATCATAACAAGGGTCTATGGTCCACATCGTACGGGGGTATTTGCGGTTTTCCCACCAGCGGCGATAACGGGCGGAAGCATCCAAAACTTCATCATCCGATAAGAAGTAAATGCCTTCGTAATTCTCTGCATCCACATGTACCATTTTGCACCCCATCGAAGCATTCTGCCCCAAACGGATTGTTTCTACTGTCCACAAAATACACTCGCCTAAACGAAGCTTGCCACCTGCGGAATAAGAAACCGGAGCCAACGGGAAAGAAGGGATTACCGTTAAATCTTCGGCATACTTCAACAAGTCCCCTATGTCATCAACAGTAAACCGGGGAATAGTGTTCAGACCTTCCGGACTTTCGACAGAGTATTTTCCAGCTTTTAGTTGCTTGACGAATAAATCCACGTCAGGATTATTGTAGTCCAACGTCTCTTCCGTACATGATACAAAAGAAAGAGAAAAGAAGAATATCAAAATGGCCATTACGGCACGTATATTAGAAATTGCTTTCATTGTTGCATTGTATTAAGGTTAATATGTCATACGAACACCGCAAAGTAGATTAAGGTTCGTTGGACGTTCCGTTCGCAGCGTTTTTGTTTGCGAATCCGTATCAAAATGATGAGATACCGTAGGCTCTGCAAACAGAGCAATCCGGTCGTTCAACTTATAACGGACTCCCAGACCTGCTGCAATGGAAAGTTGTATAGGCTCTGCTCCAAAACCATTGTCCCCGGCTCCGGCTATGCATTTCTCGGCAGCACCACCCAATGTAGCGTAAAAGTCTACTTTAGAATTGCTTGCCAGCACCGCATTCAGTTTTACCGGAACAGCCAGTGTGTGTATCGTATGGTCTCCGTCAAGACGGTTGTATTGCAAACCTGCCTCCAGAGAAAAATGTTTGTTCAAACGACGTTCAGCAGAAACTCCTGCGGTGAGCGGCATCCCGAAGTCTCCCTTTGGCAACGCTGTACCTATACCTGCTTTGAAAGCCCATTTTTTAGCAGAACCACCCGCATTGGTAATGGGGAGCGCCTTATCGGAATCTGAGCCAAGCTCTGTATTTGTAACTGCGGGATCAGTAGCTGTGGCACGATGATTATTTTCATTCCTTGATGAAGCTGTTTGACCATACATTCCGTTACCTTGGTGGTGATTGCCATATACGCGTTGGGAAATTGTAATGGAGACAGTGACTGATACAGTCTCTTCATCATCACCATTCGCAGCAAGTATGCCTCCGGATGATACTGGTACAGGATTCTTATGACCAGGATTTTGCGCTGTAGGTTTAGTCTCATGGATAGAGGGGAACTTTTCCTGCACCACATCTCCGTTCAGGTTACCTTCCGGTGTCAGGGTAGCCACCTTGGTGAATGCTTCCTGAATCTCATCTTTCGGAGAGAAGTACCAGAATGCAGCGGAAGCAGCTCCAAGCACTAATACTACAGAAGCAGCCGCAGCCACCCGGTAGAAGCGTGGAGTAAGGACGGAACGTTTAGTAGCTGCAGAAGTATTGGTTGCATCGGTTTCAACTCTTGACAGGTCGCCTTTCAGCTCCTCCCAAAAGCCATCCCGCACCGTCATCTCTGCACCAGAGAGGCGACTGCGGAACAAACCGGTTATTTCATCATTTCCTTTCATACTCTGTATATTCTTTAATTCTTTTTGCTAACAAATTCTTGGCGCGATGCAGTTGCGAGGTGGATGAATGTACTTTAATCCCAAGCATTTCCGCTATCTCCTTGTGCGATTTCTCTTCAAACACATACAAGTTGAAAACGGTTCGGCATCCATCGGGTAATTCTGCCACAAATGCCATCAACTGCTGTTCAGAGAGGCGGCTACCACTGTCGGCTATACTTGCTTCGTCGGGTATGTCGGGCAATTGTTCTTCGTTCACCACCAGCTGGGTGATGCGTTTCTGCTTTCGCAGATAATCTATTGCCTGTGTCACCATTACTCTTGTCACCCACGTTGCCAGTGCACATTCGCCCCGGAAAGTGAAATGGGTAAAAATTTTGATGAACCCATCGTGCAGTACGTCATGCGCAGCATCTTCGTCGCCCGTATAGCGGTAGCATACCGCAAGCATCTGCTTGGAATAAAGGGTATACAATTCCTTACGTGCGGAATCCTTTCCTGCCCGGCAGCCCTCTATCAGTTCTATTTCATTTTCCAATGTCAGTGCTATTTTTTACGGACGCCTCTTCGCGTCGTTTGTTAGTTAGACGCAGCTTTCCGTAGAATGCTGCAATGTTATATCTAAAAAGAAGTTAAAGAATGGAGATTATTTATACTTTGCTTTCAATGTCTGTATTTGCTTGTCAAGCACCTCATCCAGTTCATCAAATTCTTCCCAGTATAAGAAGCCGGGTACCATTATGACAAAATTGACAAATTGATCATTACTTATAAGAAATGAGATTTGATCCAGCAGGTTATTGTTAGTTTTTAAAGCAAACTTAAAATTCCTGGACATGGCAAGTTTCATAATTACATCCGTTTTTGCTGCATAGTAATCACTGACATCTTTCTTCCGCCTTCCCAACTCAAAATAGGTTTGCAATACATCCTGCAACAAACGCTTGTCAGAAATATACTGCATCAACGAAGAACCTTTCAAGACATCCAATGCATCGGTTTTATAAGAGAGTTCACTCATATTATTGAAAAGCTTGTCATACTTACTTAAAGTATCCGCCGGTATTCGCGATATATCCATTTTATGCTCTATTAGCAAAGAACTCATGTTCCTGTCTATATCCAACAAGTGCTTTATATTGCGCAGTTCCTTTCTGTTATACTCCAATTCTTCCGTCACCAGTTGCATCGCGGCCCGCACCTCTTTTTGACGACTATACTCCGTAACCTTATCGCTTCCCCAAAAGGTAACGATAATACCTGCCGCCACAATACTGAACTGACGGAAATAGTCTCCCAATCTCCAGCCTTTAATCGTAGACTTTATCTTATCTATATTTCCCATAAGTATTTATTTTGAACCATATTTCTGTTCAATGGTTTGAATCATCTTATCAATCTTTTGCTCTATACGTTCTTGATAGCCGGGAATAAAATATCCCTGTGGAATTTTCAAAAAGTTTCGCAACTTCCTATCTGAAAGATATATTTCCCATGCTTCCCATTTTCCCTCATTAACCGTATTTGTCTGTTCATCAGTCAAAGTCAAATAAAAGGGAATAGCCGCATCTTCCTTCATATCATAATACCCATTCATTGATATTTTGAATCCTTCTAAGGCTTCATAAACATCAATCAATGAAAGCAAAAACTCTTTATCGGATATTTTCTGCATCAGCATAGAGTTCTTAAGTATGTCCAGCGCATTCCGGGTATAATAGAAACTGCGAATCTGCCCTATAGAATAACGAAATTGCTTCAGCGAATCTTCCGGTATCAGCCAAACATTCATATCATGTTCCACCAACAAAGCAGAAAGGCGCTCATCTGTGCTGAATTCAGACACAATACCTTCAAAGTTCTTCCGATTACTTTTCAGTTCATCCTTAATCAGCAACATAGTAGATTTAATATCCGCCTGTTCCGAACATCTGGTGACTAGTTCACTACCGACGAAAGTTATCAGCACACCAATTACAACAATGGAAGTTTGCCGCACATACTCGCCAGGCTTCCATTTTCTGATAGTAGTTTTTACTCTATTCCAATCTATCTTTTCCATACTTTCCAAGTATCTATGAAAAAAGCCTCTCATTAAGATTGCAAAATGATGGCAAACTTATGAGAGGCTTCCTGCTATTTCCTAAATACGGCCTTCCGCCCTTGTCAACATGCTTTAAAACTCATATCCAATCCTTTTACAGAATGGGTCAGAGCACCTACAGAGATAAAGTCCACGCCACATTCGGCATAGTCGCGCAGTGTATCGAACGTAATGCCACCCGAAGATTCGGTTTCATAACGACCTGCTACCATATCCACAGCCTTCTTTGTCATTTCGGGTGTGAAGTTGTCGAACATGATACGGTCTATGCCACCAAGATCAAGCACTTGTTGCAATTCATCGAAGTTACGTACTTCAATCTCTATCTTGAGGTCTTTACCTTTTTCCTTGCAATATTCTTTAGCACGATTGATAGCCTTGTCAATGCCTCCGGCAAAATCCACATGATTGTCTTTCAGCAAAATCATGTCGAACAGTCCGATACGATGATTTACACCACCGCCAATCTTTACAGCCATCTTCTCAAGGATACGCATACCGGGAGTAGTCTTACGGGTATCGAGCACACGCGTATTCGTACCTTTCAGTTTCTCGGCATATTTATGCGTCATGGTAGCAATGCCACTCATGCGTTGCATAATGTTCAGCATCAGGCGTTCTGTCTGCAACAGAGACTGCACCTTGCCTTCCACTACCATTGCTATATCGCCCGGCTTCACCTCAGCTCCATCATTGATGAAGACTTCTACCTTCATAGTAGGGTCGAAACGACGGAACACTTCTTTGGCAACTTCGATACCAGCCAGAATGCCCGGCTCTTTAATCAAAAGTTTGGATTTACCCATTGCCGTAGCGGGAATACACGAAAGGGTGGTATGATCTCCGTCACCTATATCTTCTGCAAAGGCGAGATCTATCAGCCTGTCAATCAGTTCTTCTTCCTTATTCATTCGTTTTATCTATTCTTATTTGATGTATAACATATTTGTTCTGTACTTTTCTGAAGAAACAATTCACTCGAAAGTTTCCATTTGCGGTTCCCAAAGTGCCGATGATGAAACTTGATTCATCCCTCTTTCCTTCGTGATTCACATTGAAGCTACTGACTTTGTTCTCGGCAAAAAAATTAGCCATAGTTCCTTCTGCCGTTTGCTTGTCAGCATTGGTCGTGCGATTATGGATAATCAGATCCACCTTATCACCCAGATACCTGTTTAGTTCCTGAGAGTTTCCCTTCTTGAAGGCCACAACCACCCCCACAGGTACGTCCTGAGCAAAGATCGAGGACACCCATAAGAAGAGGCAGGTCAACAATAAAACTACTCGTTTTTTCATAATCACAAGTATTAATGATACGCAAAGGTAAGCATTTATTGTAAAATACAATAAAAAAGCGCTAATTTTGTGCACAAATCAGAATGTAAGCAGCATGAAAACAACATTACTCGTCGTAGGAAGAACTGTAGAACAGCACTTTATAACTGCCATTAATGACTATGTACAGCGTACTAAACGCTACTTATCCTTCGAAATGGAAGTTATCTCGGAATTGAAGAATACGAAAAGTCTTTCTATGGAAGTGCAGAAAGAAAAAGAAGGGGAATTGATATGCAAGGCATTCCAGCCGGGCGACGTGATTGTATTGCTGGACGAAGGGGGAAAAGAAATGCGCTCCATAGAGTTCGCAGACTATATGAAGCGCAAGATGAACACCGTAAATAAACGGCTTGTATTTGTTATCGGCGGACCGTATGGTTTCTCACCCAAAGTATATCAGGCAGCACATGAGAAAATGTCCCTTTCTAAAATGACTTTCTCGCATCAGATGGTGCGGCTGATTTTTGTAGAGCAGTTATACCGGGCCATGAATATACTCAATGGCGGTCCTTACCATCACGAATAACGGTCTTAATTAAGATCTTGACACCTGGAATCCTGTTCCCGACAACGCCATTTCTACAAATCGTGCACGAGGGTTCGGTACATCCTGCGTCAGTATCTCCCGGATGCGCAATGCAGCCTGCGGATCTTTCGCTACCATATACAAGTAGCCTCCCCCACCTGCACCCGGCAGTTTATATCCCAGTGTGTAGTCCTTAATCTTATTGATAATTTCTTCTACCGCCGGAGGATTAGTACCACAATCCAGAGCTTTGTTCTGCATCCACGTTTTACCAATCAATGCGCCATAGGTTTCAAAGTCGTTCCTTTGAATGGTTTCTGCCATATCCAATGCATGCGCTTTCATATTTTCCAATATAGCCAAATGCGCAGATGAGTTTAGGAACATGGAGCGCACAATCTCTGCCAGGATACCTTTAGCTGTACGTGTAATTCCCGTATAATATAATAGGTGGCAGTCACGATATTCAGGATGCGTAAAGAGATGTTCAGGCAACCAGTGTATTAACGGATTCTGTACAAACCCGGTTTCTGTTTGCAACAGTTTGATGCCTTGTAACACTCCGCCATACTGATCTTGCCAACCACCACCCGTTGTCAGTAACTGTTCCAGAGCAAGTGTACGACGGCATATTTCATTCTTATCCCACATCAAGCCGCAGAAATCGCTCAAAGAGCCTAAAACCGTAGAAGCTAATATAGAACTGGTTCCCAAGCCCGAGCCTGCAGGAATAGCAGACAATAAAGTAATCTCTATACCTGTGCCGAATGCCTGCAACTGTTTCTCCAACGAAGGATAAACCACTTCTGAAAACGCCGGACCAAAACCAGCCAATGTCAACGCTGCTTTCGGAATAGAGAAGGGAGAACCTATCTTACAGTAATCCTGCAATTCCTCGAAAGTATTCACTACTTCCATCGCTCCCATATCAATAGAACGCAACACAACGCGATATTCTTTGCAAGGTTTCACATAAACCTGCAAAGGAGGTTGTCCATTCAGTTCAATCGCCAGATTCACTACATTTCCACCGGCAAAAAGAGAATATGGCGGAGTATCCGTCCAACCACCTGCAACATCAATACGTACGGGACTGCGCCCCCAAACAATCTGATCGCTGTATACATTCAGATATGGGCTGCTTTTCTTTTCATACAAATCAGAAAGTAATCCTTCGCGCAGTAATCCAAAAGCCTCTTTTTCATCATTCTGAAAGTCTTTTCCGTTCAGTTTATCTATCTGAGCCCGAAGCATCCGATTATGAATACGCTGCATCTGAGGTGCATCAGCCGGTAACACATCCGGTTTATCTATCTTCAAACAATGAAAATCTTCGGCAACATCAGCCAAATCTAACTGATAGAAGACACTCTTCTCATAATTGCGTGCCAGCAACTCCCAATTACCTTTCCGGAAACTCTCGCGCTGGGCATATAATTGACGTAAATCAGCTTTCGCTGAGATTTCATCGGCAGAAAGACGTTGACTGTTCAGCCAGATTTCCTTACCTTCTATCAATTCCGGCTCCGAAGTCATCCAGCGAAGTACTTCGCCCATCTGCTCAACACCTTCTACCACAGGGAAGATTCCGGCAGCCTGTAAGTCATCTTTTCTTCCAGTTACATCATCCGGAGTCAGTCCACGCTCCGCTAACCAATTAGGGAAGGAAATCCCCAGATACAAAGTCTTTTCATCCCGGATATCTCCTTTAGATACATCATCGAAACCATACGGACGAACTGCCCAATGCTTCTTTGCAAGAGGCACAATATCTATACAAACTCCATCCGGTAATTCTAACGTCCAGTCATTTTCCGGTACTCCCGTAATGATTTGCCGGGAACCTATCTTCCATGATGCACCGACAAAGCTATTTTCAATCCAAAGGTTATCATTATTGGAAGAAAGAGAGATACCGACTTCTGCATTCTGTACAAATATTGCAGGATTGGGCTTTACTTTCCGGTGCATGATCTGACGCTGATCGTACACCCTATTTTGTAAAGTAACAGTTGAGGAAAGTAGTTCACGGCTTGTGCCGTAGTGGTAGAATTCTCCACCGGGTAATGGCAATATAGCTACAGACAGCCTATTCAACTCATCATCAGTAATGCGTGGATGATTACCAAGGGATAAGCCGAAATCTGAATACAAGTCATAGTACTTTAAATCAGAACCCGGACCATCTTTCTGCGAACGCTTCATCAATAGCTCTACAGCCCGATCACTCAGTAACCAGATTCCTATATCCATCAGGAAGAGATGGGTCTTTGAAAGATTCTCCAGTTCCTGCAATGACGGTTTCTGCAACATAAAATCCAATGCTTCCGGTTGTTTCCGATCCGAAACAAACACTCCATGATGTGTCGCTAATGCCGGATCTACCCAAAGTCCGTAACATACCACATCTGCATCCGGTATGTCCTGTAAAGGTTTCTCAGCACGAATATACACATCTCCACTCGCAATCAAAGTACGCAGTTTTTCCGGTGCCCGTTCCATGATTTTCTCATAAAGTGGAACTTGCAAAGACAATAAATTCTGTCCCAACTTCTGTCCACGTGCCCAACGAAATACAGGTATCGGAGTTAATATTTTCCCAGAGGGAGCGTATCCAGGGAGGCGGCGGCTTTGTCCACCGGCATGCAGCAGAATACGTTTCTCTGTTGAGTGTTCTGTTTGTTGGTTTCTATACCATTCCCGCAGAAGCCAAGTGGTTCCTCCACCCGACCCCAGTTTCATCCCTATAGGGTCAGATGTACAAAACCATTCCGTACGGTCTACATTTTCTAATTCATAGAATGCCGACACAAGATTAGGCGGCAAGGATAATAATTTTTGCATATCCAATTGCTATAATGCTTAATATATTAGCTGCAAATTAAAGCAATCTTAAGCAAAATCCACGAAAAATTTCAATAATTTTGAAGATGGAGATAAAAATATCTCCATCTTCTATTTTTCCAGCAAACCCACTATTTGCTGTAAGAGCTCAGGCATCTCATGAGTAGTACTTTTGATTGCAGTGATTTGTTCTTTTCCTTCTGCAGTCAATGAAAAATGCATTTGGCGCTTATCCACTTTACCAATAATACGGGCTATTAACTTCTTTTCTTCGACAGAACGTATCAACTTGGAAGTATTAGAACAAGTTAATCCCAAGGCTTCTGCTATTTCCCCGGAAGTAAGCCGGGGAGTATTCAGAAGTGTACAGAGCAACATTCCTTCATTCAGCGAAAGATTGTATTGCTGCATAAATTGGGTTTCAAACTCGGCTATCGCCCGGTAAACATCACGTATTTTACACAAGTCTTCCATATATTTTTCTCCTTTATTTGTTAAATAACAAATAACTATATAAAAAGGTTGACATTGGCTTTATCTGCGCGTTCCATGTAAGTTGCAACACCACCGATAGTTACCTCATCTAATAACTCTTCGCGACTGATTCCCATCATGTCCATAGACATCTGGCAGGCTATAAATTCGACTCCTTGGGCAAGCGCCTGCGAACGAAGTGATTCCAAAGAATCTACCCCTTTACGTTTCATTAAAAAGCGCATCATGCGACTTCCCATACCTAACATATTCATTTGAGACAATTTCAGTTTCAAAGAACTGGAAGGAAGCATCATACCGAACATCCTGCCGAAAATATCTTTCTTTACTTTCGGTTTCTGCATTTTTTTCAAAACATTTAATCCCCAGAAAGTGAAGAATACCGTAACTTTTTGTCCGGTTGCCGCAGCCCCGTTTGCCAATACAAAAGTAGCTAAAGCTTTATCCAAATCATCACTAAAAAGGATCAATGTTTTTCCCCTACCCGCTGCTACAGTTCCGGTGGAAGAAGGGCAGACCATATTCAAATTACCTTTTTCTATAACTACTGTATAGCGTCCTTTATCCTCATGGCTTCCCACCAAACGATTACCCGTCGTATCACACCAGGCAGAAGCATCACGTGCAAATCCGGCATCAGTTGCCACAATCTCCACCTGTTCTCCCGGTTCAAGAGTATCCATTGCCTTCTTCACTTGCATGATAGGTCCCGGACATTGTAAACCACAGGCATTGATTTTCAATGGTTCTTTAGATGAACCTCCAGCTGATAATATAGAATCGGATTGCACAACAGTTCCCGAAGTTTCAGTAGAGCCAAAAGTTACGCGAGCATCAACTGAAGCATCCACTATAGAAGGTACCGGTACCGGAGCAACCGCAGCAGAATACAGTTTATATCCTCCCGAAAGATTACGCACATTCTTATATCCATTTCCCATCAGGATACGTTGTGCCAGATATCCACGCAAACCCACAGCACAAAACAATACAACCGGCTTGTCAGTAGGAACTTCGAGCATACGCTCTCTTAAATCATCCAACGGAATATTAATTGCTCCCGGAATAGTTCCAAAAGAAAATTCTTCAGCCGTACGGGTATCTATTAACATTACTTCATTCTTATGCTGTACCAGTTCTCGCCAAGTTACGACAGGCATTGCACCACTGATAATATTAGAAGCAACATATCCGGCAATAGCAATAGGATCTTTTGCAGAAGAAAACGGAGGAGCGTAAGTATGTTCCGTTTTCATCAAGTCATATACCGTTCCACCACGTTTGATCAAGCCGGCAATCTGGTCAATGCGTTTGTCCACGCCCTCATAGCCAATACCCTGCGCACCATATAATTTTCCTGTGACAGGATGAAATGTCAATTTTAAAGTCAAGGGCAATGCATCCGGATAATACCCGGCATGAGAAGACGAATGAGTAACAGAACTTTGATATTCCATCTCCCATTGCCTCAGACGCTTAGCAGCAAGTCCCGTAGAAGCAACCGTCATATCAAATACTTTTGCGATGGAAGTACCGATAGCACCTTCGTAAGCAACCTTATTACCAAATACCATATTATCAGCCACAATACGTCCCTGACGATTAGCCGGATTTGCCAGATAATTCAACCACGGTTTCCCGGTCAATGGATGCGGATATTCAATGGCATCCCCTACAGCATAAATATCCTTTGCAGAAGTTTCCAGATATTCATTTACCCAGATACCACCTGCTTCACCTATCTTCAGTCCGGCTTGTTTAGCCAAAGCCGTTGCCGGGCGTACTCCGATAGAAAGCAATACCATATCTGCCGGAATCGTTTTTCCACTTTTCAAAAAGACGGTAATACCTTGTTCTGTACGCTGGAAATGAGTCACTCCTTCTTCCAGATAGAGCGACACACCTTTCTGTATCAAATGTTGATGAACAGGTGCAGCCATCGAAAAATCAATGGGCGCCATCACTTGATTACCCATTTCCACAACTGATACGGCAACTCCGGCATGATGCAAATTTTCTGCCATCTCCAGTCCAATAAAGCCCGCACCTACTACAACCGCGCGCTTTACGGAGTTTTCCGTAAGATAAGACTTTATATGATCGGTATCTTCAACATTACGGAGAGTGAAAATTCCTTCAGAATCGATGCCTTCCAGTGGTGGTCGAACAGGTGTAGCACCCGGAGACAACAAAAGTTTATCATAGGTTTCTTCATATTCGCGACCGTCTACAGTGCGAACAGTAATCGTTTTATCTTTAGGATGAATAGCAATAACCTCATTCTCCACACGTACATCTATACGAAAGCGTTGGCCGAAAGAAGCCGGCGTTTGCACCAGCAATTTCTCACGCTCTGCGATGACACCACCTATATAATAAGGCAAGCCGCAATTTGCATACGAAATGTATTTCCCTTTCTCAAATAAAAGAATATCAGATTTCTCATCAACTCTTCTTAAACGTGCCGCCGCCGTAGCTCCCCCGGCAACACCTCCAATAATTATATACTTCATACTTCTTTATTTTAATTTTGATAGTGCAAAGAAAAGAATATTTTCCTAAAGAAAATAATTTCCGATGGAAAATAATGTTAAACCGCAACATAACAACATAATAGCACACATTAAGTCCATTAGAAGCATGTTACATGTTCAAAGAGAGAAAGTTCATATACCCTTAATTTAGACGCATAAGAAGAGACACAGATATCCGGTTTGAGGCTAATTTACAGGCTCAAACACCACACTTATATATTAAAAAGAAAATATTACCAGCCTAATGCAGCAAAGCCGGCGAATGTATACCACTCAGTAGAGCGATATGCTTTATCAGTAACAGTATTAGAAACTGAAGGAATATAGCAGGACACTCCATTAGTGCCTTCCATAGAAAACATACCAATATAAGCAGAATAGTTCATAGAAGTAGTCGCCCAATATACTACAGCTGCGTCAAAAGCCTGCCTCCACGTTAGATAACCACCATTATCAGTAATTTTTTTCATCATATTTGCCATATCATAATAACCTACATGACCATCCTGAAATCCATCAGAACCTCGACGTTTATCATAATCAAAAATCAAACTGCGCAATTGCACATTATCAACTACTCCAGGCAAAACCTGTTTCGTTATTCTTGCCAGATCAACCAATTTATCCGTTCTCAGCGCACACACAGAGGCACCTGCTGTCCAATTACTATTTGACAAACCTTTACCTTCATTATATTTAGCCGCATAAGGTTCATAATAGGCCTTAGCAATATTCACTGCCGCATCCTCAGCAGAAAACATAGCAGGAACAACTACATCATACGAGGCACCAGGACCCGGAATTTCAGTCGGAGAACCTATACAATAATCCGTATAATCACGTAACTCATAGGCAACCTCTACTGCCTGCATGAAACAAGCATCGAACAATATAAAATCAAAATGAGGAGCATACTTTAATATCTCAACAAATTCAGAGATATTCATTCTATTATCACCATTACCTTTATCCTGGCCTACCCAACGAGTACCGGCACGCAACGGATAAGGCAACCATCCATCACCATGTGACCAATAAACCAATCCATAACTGTCAGCCTGATATTTGGAATTCGAAAAGACTTTTGCAAAAACTTCCTGCGTTTCAGATACACCTACAGAATTACGACTTCCATAAGTTTCCACTACCGTTTCCACTACTGCCCCCTTTTCATTCTTCAGCTCAAGCAGACGAGGAGATTTACCATCATCTATATAAACCAGAAAATGCACATTAGAATCTTGAACTTTCGCCATACCCGCTTTCATCTCCGCTAAATCCAAAGAAGCAAATGAAGCAAGGGTATTATCCGCCGCAATATATGCAAGAACCGTACGAGTTCCTTTGAAGACAGTCACTTTACAGGAAGCCATCATCGCACCATCCTCCGTTACAGCCACAATGGTAGTACTTCCGGCCTTTAAAGCCGTAACCTTACCATTTACATCAACCATTGCCACACTTTCATCATTCGAAACCCAAGCGACTTTTTTGTTTGTAGCATCATCTGGCGTGATGACGACTTGCAAGCTTTCACTTTGCCCTTCTGTTAGCGAAAGAGTACTTTTATTCAATGCAACATCGGTTACAGGTATCTCAGGTTCCACAGCCCCATCACCACAAGTCACAGTACATGTCGCAACCTCCGCACCATCTTCCGTAATCACCACTACAACTACAGTTCCGGTTGCCAAGGCTGTTACTTCACCATTTGCATTCACCGTAGCCACACTAGTATCGCTAGATTTCCAGGTAACCTTTTTATTTGTAGCATTATCCGGAGTAACAGTAGCTATCAAACTCCCACTTCCTCCTATTTCTAACGCAAGGGTAGTCTTATTCAATGACACACCTGTTACAGGAATAACATCCGGCTCTATATCATCGTCAACACATGCAATTAGCAATGCAGAAAGACAAATCCACAAAAAGAAGTAAAGTTTCGTTTTCATGACTACAGTCTATTATTTTAAGTAAATTCCTTAACCTCTTAAGGAAATAAAGCAAATTACTCTTCCGGCTTCTTGAAACGGAAAGCTTCAGGAGCAATAGGCATCAATACTATCGTTTTATTCTTCTTATACTTGCTCTTCACTTTTGCTGCCTCCTTTTCTAACTTCTTCTTGTTTTCAGAGAAATAGATCATGCAAGTATAGTCAAGAGATTTCAAATCATATTCCAAATAATTCTTCAACTGATACGTATAAAGATCACGTTTAGGCAAGAATCCACCCTTATCCAACTTCACACTATCCAATACCTGAATATCGGTAAAATACACCACTGTGTCATTGAAAGAGGCAGCAACACCAAATGCATACACAGCTTTTTCTCCTTTACCCTTCTTGAATGAGAACGCCGAGCACACCATAAAAACTAAAGCTACAGCAAAAAGTATACGAACGTATTTCATAATCTGTTTTTTATTATATATGTTGGCGACAAAGATAATGCAAACCGAGAGCAAAATAAAAAGAATTCATTCATTTTTTTATGCTGAGATACAGCTTATCTTCACTTTTATAATAAGGATAACAAAAAAACCGGTGATCAGATCATGATCTACCGGTTTTTAATTCCTTCTATTTGTCGGAAATTGATATTTCTTACTTATCCTAAATAAGACTTGAGCAATTTACTACGATTACTTTGTCTTAATCTTCTAATTGCTTTTTCCTTAATCTGGCGTACACGCTCACGGGTCAAACCGAATTTGTCGCCGATTTCTTCTAATGTCATTTCTTGTTGTCCGATACCGAAAAACATCTGTATGATTTCTTTTTCCCTATCGGTTAACGTAGAAAGTGCTCTATCAATTTCCCTCGCAAGAGACTCGTTCACCAAAGAGCGATCCGCCATAGGAGAGTCGTCGTTTACCAACACATCCAGCAAGCTGTTGTCTTCTCCTTCTACAAAAGGTGCGTCCACCGAAATGTGGCGTCCGGATACCTTCAGCGTATCAGAGATCTTATCAACAGGGATTTCCAGTTCATCTGCCAACTCTTCGGGAGACGGGCGACGTTCATTTTCCTGTTCGAACTTGGAGAATGCTTTGCTGATTTTATTCAGCGAGCCTACCTGATTCAACGGAAGACGCACGATACGCGACTGCTCTGCCAAAGCCTGCAAAATGGACTGACGTATCCACCATACTGCATAACTGATGAATTTGAAACCACGTGTTTCATCGAACTTTTCGGCGGCCT
Source organism: Bacteroides cellulosilyticus (assembly GCF_020091405.1). Lineage (NCBI taxonomy): Bacteria > Pseudomonadati > Bacteroidota > Bacteroidia > Bacteroidales > Bacteroidaceae > Bacteroides > Bacteroides cellulosilyticus. The sequence goes on along the minus strand of NZ_CP081903.1, from coordinate 4,703,635 downwards.
TGATCAGTCCTAAATTACCCTCGTTAATCAAGTCGGGCAAACTCAAACCTTGGTTCTGGTACTGCTTGGCCACAGATACAACGAAACGCAGATTGGCACGTGTCAACTTCTCCAGTGCGATACGGTCACCCTTGCGGATGCGTTGAGCGAGCTCTACCTCCTCTTCGACAGTTATGAGGTCTTCGCGACCGATTTCCTGCAAATACTTGTCAAGAGAAGCGCTCTCTCTGTTAGTGATACTTTTTGTAATCTTAAGTTGTCTCATTCTTCTAAAACAGATTTGGGTTGCAAAGTTACGACAAATTATTTTGTTACAAGCAAACTTGCCCTAACTTTTTTATCTTATTCACTATACAATATAAACAAAAAGAATGCCGACAAGTTAGTTGTCGACACCCTTTTTCTTCTTTGTTAGCTAATATTACAATCTTCTTACCTAAAAATCATACCTTATTATTCTTGAGTCAAATCTACCGCATAGTTAGCACGCTTACCTGACGGGAACATACCTGTAATAAAGAGTACTTGATCCGGAGATTTCGTAGCTTCCTTCATTACTTTTTCCAAGTCTTCTACAGTTCTCATCTGCACGCCATTGGCTTTCAAGATAATGAAACCTTTACGAATACCTGCGGCTCCCATTTTACCGCTGTTTACACCTGTCACTTCAAGGCCATAACCAAGATTCAATTGCTTCTTCAATTCATCGGGTATAGGACGGAAGGCTGCGCCAAGAATATCCATTCCGGCATCTTTTACAACTTTCGTAGTACCTTGCTCATTCTTCAGCGTCACTTCAACGGTCTTTTCCTTCTTATCACGTATCAATTTCACTTTTACCTTATCACCAGGGCGATGTTTAGCCAAAGCTTCCTGCAAATCGGCAAATTTATGAATAGGTTTATCGTCAATACCAATAAGAACATCATCAACCTTGATATCAGCACCTGCAGCAGAACTACCTTCAACAATTTCTCCTACTAAAAGGCCATCAACAACACCTGATTTTTCACGAGCTTCCTTTTTAAATTCACTCAGTTTCTTACCACTCTTATCTATCGCACGTTGAGTATCACCCGGTTCTTCTACAAGCGGAGTAACAGCAACACCCAGTTTCACACGTTGAACTGTACCGAATTGCTTCAAATCAGCAACAACTTTCTTCATAATACTGGTAGGAATGGCAAAACCATAACCTGTATTTGATCCCGTCGGGGAGAAAAGAGCAGCATTGATACCAATTAATTCACCACGCGCATTTACTAAAGCACCACCACTATTACCTTGATTAATCGCGGCATCAGTCTGAATGTACGACTCAATGCTTTCCGTACCAGTCTGCTGCCCCATTCCTAAAGAACGCGCTTTAGCACTGACAATCCCCGCAGTCACCGTAGAGGTAAGATTAAACGGATTACCTACAGCAAGCACCCATTCACCAACTTTCAATGCATCAGAGTCACCTACCGGAATAGTTGGAAAATCATCTCCCTCTATTTTGATCAAGGCAAGGTCTGTGACTTCATCCGTACCAATAATACGTCCTTTAAGCTGACGATTGTCATTCAGCGTCACACTGATTTCATCTGCACCTGCAATTACGTGATTGTTCGTTACGATATATCCATCTTTAGAGATGATAACGCCGGAACCAAAACCTGTACGTTCAGGGGTCTGTACCTGACGTCTTTGCGTACCGCCCCGACCACCGAAAAATTCACCGAAGAAATCAGAGAACGGATCTCTAACTTCTACTTCCTGAACTTTGGAAGTCTGAGTAGAACGAATATGCACCACAGCGTGAACTGAATTTTCTGCTGCTTGCGTCAAATCTACAGGTTGCGCATCAACGGCATTATAAGAAGCCAAACGTACGTTCGGATTTTGCTGGAACATTTCATTGAATGCACTGGTACTATCAGCAGGCATATTTTTTTGCAGCATCTTATAGGTGGTTAAACCTGCTACTCCTGCGCTGAGAAGTACGATAGCTGCAACCCCGAGAATGTTTTTTGTTGTCTGTTTCATACTAATTTTCTATTCTTTTAATTGTTAATATTCAAGTTTCGTTTAACATTTCGACGTTAAAATAACGACAAAAATCGTTCACTTATTCCGCTTGTCACTCTTTTTTGTTCTCTTTTAACAGTGAACTTTTAGGGCTTAACAGCGGTTAACGGCAGAGCCTGACAATTTTACATTTATGCACGTTTACTGACGTGAAAATAAGGCAGATAGGTGTTAATAAGAAACAGACCGTCTATTCAATAAAAACAGATGATCTGTCAGAGGCAAACAGATCATCTGTTTTCAGGAGGTGATATTTACTTAATTATCAAGGTATTCTATATCCATGTGATAATCCCACTTCGGAAAATAAAGGTTACCTCCCTCCCATTCCACTTCACCACGCTGGAAATCCACTGTTTCACTACGAGGATATTTCTTCTCGGGCACCAGCGGCATACCGTAATCACTATTCACTATCATACGCCAAGAGTCGATACCACCCAGGAAGAAATATTCTTCATCTGCATTACGGGCAAAAGCAGGGACGCCAAATGATTGGTCTACAGGAACCCAGCCAATGCCTTCAAAATAGATTTCCGCCCAGTCGTGCAAGTTCCATGCCTTAGGATGCATCATAAAACCACTCTGAAAATGGGCAGGAATACCACTGATACGACAAAGTGTAATAAACAGCAGACTAACCTGACCGCAATCACCCTTATGGTTATCTAATACGTATTCGGGAATATTCTCTATAGTAGAGTATTCCCGGGCAGAAGCCCAGGGGAAGTTATCATTCACCCAACGGAAGATACGTTTAGCTTTCAACAAAGGATTAGTTTCCCCAGCTGTCAATTTGGCAGCAAGTTCACGCATACGTGGTGAGAAAATGATATGCTTCTCACGTTCAGCGGTATATTCCTTATATATAGAAGAAGCTGTATCATAAGGCTGAATATCTTCCGGTTTCAGATTATGCCATTCAGCATTAGCTGTATACTCGAAACTTTCAGAGAATACGGTTGGCTGATCTTGCACTGCACGCTTTTCCATATAGAGAGTGCTATGAAGGCAATCCTGTGGAGAAAAAGTATACTTGGATTCGCTAGCAGAGATGAATTTTACATCTTGCTGACGCGACTGGTCGGTACGTGGGTAAGGAAGCCAGCAGCGGATAAGCTCTCCGGCAGGAACGGCATTACTGTCTACCGTGAGCATATAGATGACTCGCATTCGTTTGGGAGCAGTGATAGGATTACCACTCTTTTTCACACTTGCAATGACTTCGGGCAGATTCTCCATATTCACTTTTTCACTGCCACTGAGGGAGACGCCATCTTTGGCAGCCTTTATCTTGTAACAGGCAGAGTCTACACGAAATAAATTAGGTGCGGCATTACGGAAATAACGCTTCTCACCATCCAGAGTCATACACTCTAAGGCTTTGGAGGCTTCCCATTGGCGCATTTGCTCATCGGAAACATCAGGGATATACTTACGAATGTAATCTTTCACTTCATCTTCCGTACGAGAGAAATCCGTGAGGAGGCGTTGGTGCAGGTCGTCTTCCCAGACATAGGGCTTGCTTTCCGTTTTTGGGGTACAGGCAGTTACAAGGAAAAGCAAGGCAGCAGCATACAATACTTTTTTCATAATAAGCTAATTTATAGATGATAATTGAGAACGGAAATTGAATTACGATTCAGGATGCTTACAGTTTCACAACCCCGATACCAGGCAAATCAGGTAACGTGATCTTGCCCTTTACGACCTCCATTCCCTTGAAACGGTCGTTGGCGATAAGCAGATTGCCATCCAGGTCAGCAAAGTCAACCGCAGGAGAAAACTGGGCAGCAGCAGAGCAAGCACAGGATGTTTCCGTCATACAGCCCACCATCACTTTCATACCCAAAGCACGTGCTAATGTCACCATCTTCCAGCCTTCACGCATACCGGTACATTTCATCAACTTGATATTGATGCCATGAAATGCACCCTTCAGACCGGCTACATCACTCAAACGTTGCAAAGATTCATCAGCAAAGATAGGCAACGGACTTTGTTGTGTCACCCAGGCAATATCATCCAACTGGGTTTTAGGCATCGGCTGCTCAATCATGACAATCCCTTTTTCTTTCAGCCAATGTATCATATCAATGGCATAATGCTTGTCCGTCCAACCCTGATTAGCATCGACAGCAATAGGCAGGTCGGTCGCCGAACGGATTGTTTCGATCATTTCTTTATCATTTTCACGCCCCAGCTTTACTTTGAGAATATTGAATTGCCCGGCACATTCTCTTGTTTTTTCTCGTACCACATCCGGTGTATCGATACCAATGGTAAAAGTGGTCGAAGGAGCTTTTTCCTTATCCAATCCCCATATCTTATACCACGGAGCTCTCAGCAATTTGCCCACAAGATCGTGCAAAGCAATATCTACAGCAGCTTTAGCGGCGGCATCTCCCGGTGAAAGCTTATCTACATAAGCGAGAATATCCTCCAATTGGAAAGGATCAGGAAACTGTCCGATGATATCCTGAACTTTTTTCAGGAAAGCCAGTACACTTTCCATCGTACCCAGTTCTTTCTGTAAATAAGGCGGCATGGAAGCTTCACCATAACCGATAACACCATCATATTCAATCTCTACTTGCACATCAGGAGTGGTAGTGCGTGAGTAAGTAGCCACTGTAAAAACATGACGTAACTTCAACTCATATGGAAAGAAGCGCAATTTCATCCTGGCATTCACACCACTTTTATTGATATTGAACAGTTTTGGAGCACTTTCTCCTCCAAACACATCATGGATAACCACACCGGAACCCAATGCGGCAAAAGCAGCTGTTTTCAGGAAATCTCTTCTGTTTTGCATAATATTTGTTTTTAAGTTAGAAGCTACGAGCTACGGAGCTACAGGCTACAAGAGCTTTGCAGAATGAAAGCATTGCTACTTGTAGCTTGTAGCTTGTAGTTCGTAACTTTATTATTTATAGTAAGGATTCGTTTCCGTAGTATTCAAGGATGCTTCCTTATTTATATAAGGTAACACGCGCGTAGCAAACAGAAGGCGTCCGAGATTATATTCATCAAAAAGTTCATCGGCAGAATCAAAACTGCTGACATGTACATCACCTTGCGAGTGAATGAAACGTTTGTTACCAATATACATTCCTACATGCACTACACGTTCTTTACGATCTGCTGTAGCTTTACGTCCGAAGAAGATCAAGTCGCCCGGTTGCAGGTTGCTGAAATCAGGAGTGATATCAATATGCTCGCCTACATACGCTTGCTGTGAAGCATCCCGGGGAATGATGATATCATGAATAAAAAGAATAGTGCGCATAAAACCACTGCAATCTATCCCTTTGGAAGAAGTGCCCGCCCAAAGATACGGAACTCCCATCAGCGTATGTGCTGTGCGGATAATGCTGGCAGCATCCTGTTTCAAAGCGGCACGCCATTTCTTTTCCGGCATGGAGATAGATTTGGAAATATAACCGGTCCGCCCGTCGGGATATGCAACCTTATAGAATGCACCTTTCGTTCCCTCCCACTTCAAGCGATTGCCTGCAACTACATCCGAAACAGTCTGCGAAGCCTGATTTGGCTCAGAATACACAAACCCATAATGAGAAGTCACCACAATCTTCTCCGCTGTGTTCCAGACATGAAGTTCTTCTTTCGTTACCGGATGGATACCTACACGATGTACCCAAGCGATATAATTATCCGGTGTCTGAATGCGATACCAACCGTCGTGCTGTAATACGCGGACAGGCATTCCCATCAATCCCTGAGTCATCATTTCGGATGAGAAGTCAGGATCAACCCTAAGATTGGACACCGATACATTTATGATACCATAAGTTTTTCCTTCCAGTGCAGCCTCATCCGGCAATACCTGTAAGCAGTCCATTACTTGATAGTCAGCTTTCGACAGCCCGTTCAGTAATGCAGCTTTCGCCTCGGCCGAAGTAGTCACACCACGTAACATCACATTTTTACCGGAAAAGGAATAATCTACATCAAAGAGTGCTACCCGTTTATCAGGAGCATACTGACGCTTCAAGCTGTCGGACAACTGTGCAACATCCGCAGGAATAGTCCTGTCTCCGATTTCCGAAGCTACCGAATACAACGAAGCAAAAAGGAACAGGGATACGATAGGAATAAGTTTCTTCATTAGCTAAAATGATTTGGGGGTTATTAAGTGTTAGCAAAGTTAGAAATTATTTCTATTTTGGTTATATATTTTCAGGAATATTAAGAAAGTGCTTAAAAATGGAAGCTCCCCGAAGGTTATCTACCCCGTATCAGGTCCGTATCAGGTCCGTACCAGGTCCGTATCAAGTCCGTATCTATAACTATGGAGAAGGTACGGAGAAACTACGGAGAAGATACGGACCGGATACGGAGATCGTACGGAGAAGATACGGAAAAAGCCCTCCCTTACACAAAAACTCTACAAGTTTCTGTGTCCGCTGGCATAAAAATCGTATCTTTGCCGGACAAAAGCAGTTGGTCGGTCTGTCGCTTGCGCTTCGGCGTATGAGGAAAGTCCGGGCAACATAGAGCATCCTACTTCCTAACAGAAAGCTGTCCGCGAGGGTAGAGTAACGTAGAAGAAAATAACCGCCGGTGTCCTTGGGCATGGGTAAGGGTGAGAAGGTAGGGTAAGAGCCTACCAGTCTTGTGGTGACACAAGGGCTGTGCGTCTTGGGAGTTGTAAGGTCATGTAAACCGACGCTATGAGAGCTGCTCGCTCCATGTCGGAGGGTAGACCGCTAAAGCCTGTATGGTGACATGCGGCTCAGATAAATGACAGACACTTTGCTGAATGAAGAATGCTGAATGAATAATGAAGCATTCTTCCTGAAAACAGAGAACAGAACCCGGCTTACAGACCGACTGCTTTTTTTAATTTAAGAACTGAGAATGAGGAATGAAGAATTTCTGCATGATACAACAATTTGATAGAGTTCTCCGTTCTATATTCATAATTCTTCATTCCTAATTCTTCATTGATTATGAATAAACGTATTACTGCTCTTTGGAAATTCCTTACATACGACATCTGGCGTATTACAGAGGATGAAGTCACCAAAACGACTTTTTCCCTCTACAATATAATCAAAACCATTTATCTATGTATCAACCGCTTCACCAAGGACAGACTGGTAAACAATGCCTCTGCACTGACTTATAGCACTTTGCTTGCCATTGTCCCTATACTTGCCATCTTATTTGCCATAGCACGTGGGTTCGGCTTCTCCAATCTGATGGAGAATCAGGTGCGAATGGGATTCGGAGGGCATAACCAGACCACAGAAGTCATCCTCCAATTCGTAGACTCTTATCTTTCCGAAACTAAAAGCGGCATATTTATCGGAGTAGGTTTAATCATGTTGCTATGGACGGTTATCAATCTGATTACCAATATTGAAATCACCTTCAACCGCATCTGGCAAATAAAAAAGGCACGAAGTATGTACCGTAAAATTACGGACTACTTCTCCATGTTCCTGCTGATGCCTATCCTGATTGTAATTTCGGGTGGTCTCTCCATCTTCATGAGCACAACGCTGAAGTACATTGAAGACTTTGTACTGCTTGCCCCTATCCTGAAATTCCTGATCCGCCTCATACCTTTTGCCCTGACCTGGTTCATGTTCACAGGACTGTACATCTATATGCCGAACACTAAAGTGAAGTTCAAGCATGCGCTCATTGCAGGGGTTCTTGCAGGAACGGCACACCAGGCATTCCAGTTTCTATACATCAGTGGTCAGTTGTGGGTATCGCGTTACAATGCTATTTATGGTAGTTTCGCCGCCCTTCCCCTATTCCTGCTATGGTTACAAATATCGTGGACAATCTGCCTGTTTGGTGCAGAACTGACGTATGCGGGACAAAACATACGAAACTTCAGTTTTGACAAAGACACCAAAAATATCAGCCGGAGATATCGGGATTTCGTGGCTATCCTTATCATGTCCCTCATTGCCAAAAGATTTGAGGAGAATGCAAAACCATATACAGCAGAAGAAATATCCGAAGAGTGTCAGATACCGATCCGGTTGACACACCAGATTCTATATGAGTTACAAGAAATAAATCTATTGCATGAAGTAGTGGACGAAAACAATGAAGATATCGGCTATCAACCCTCCATGGATATCAATAAGATGAACGTCGCACTGTTGTTAGACAGACTGGACACGCATGGTTCGGAGGATTTCAAAATAGATAAGGACAAGGAGTTCAGCGAACAATGGGAAGTATTAATGAATGCACGGGAAGAATATTATAAGAGTGCAAGCCATGTGCTACTGAAAGATCTTTAATTTAGAGGGTTAGTGATAAGTGATTAGTACCATGCGGTGTCATAGCGCAGTCTGTTAATCACTTATCACTAACCCTTTATCAATGAATCAGTATTTATTGTAAGAAACCACCTTTTCCTTCGGTTTCCTCGCCTTCTTTCTCTTCTCTTTTACAGAGTAGCCGATGGTGATAACCAATAGCAAGCGCTTAGAAGATGGAATACCGGCCAGCTTCTTAATCTCTTTCTCATCAAACCAGCCAAGAATACAAGAACCTAATCCCTCACTCTCGGCAGCTAAAGTGATATGAGCTGTGGCAATGCCTATATCTATCAAGGGAAAATACTTATCCTTAATCTTTGCACCCAGAAATGAAGTGACATTCATCGATTCTTCCACAACCAGGATATGAACGGGGGCATCCTTAGCAAATTTATTCATCCCCAGTCCGGCAGTAGCTTTGCCTACCTTAACGGAAAGTTCCGGATCATTGATTACGACAAACTTCCACGGTTGCGCATTACAAGCCGATGGTGCCAGACGGGCAGCTTCCAGTATCCGTTCCAGTTTCTCGGGCTCTACAGGACGTGTCATATCATAAGCGCGGTCACTCTGACGGGAGGCTACTAATTGTAAAAAGTCCATTTGATATATGTTTTTATTGCACCACAGATTGCACGGATAAACACTGATTATAAAAGGATAATATTTCTGTGCTATTTGTGTAATCTGTGGTGAACTATTATTTAAACTGGAGCATCCGGCTAATATATTTGCCGATAATGTCAAATTCAATGTTCACTACGCTATCAACTTTGATATCGTGAAAATTGGTATATTCGAAAGTATAAGGAATGATAGCTACCTGGAAAGTATCGTCCGTTGGATTACACACCGTCAGACTAACACCATTCACCGTTACAGAGCCTTTGTCCACAGTAATGTATCCCCGCTTTGCCATCTCCTTATCGAAAGCATACCGGAAAGTGAAGTAATAACTTCCTTCGGCATCTTCTACACTGATACAGGTGGCGGTTTGATCTACATGTCCCTGTACAATATGTCCGTCGAGGCGACCGTTCATCATCATACTGCGCTCTACATTCACCTTGTCTCCTACGTTCAGCAGCCCGAGGTTGGAGCGCTCCAATGTTTCCTTCATGGCTGTAACCGTATAGGTATCCTCTGTCATGCTGACTACCGTAAGGCATACGCCGTTATGAGATACACTCTGGTCTATCTTCAATTCATTTACAAATGAGCACTTGAACGTGAAGTGTACGTTCTCTTGTTCTTTTACCAATGCCACGAGAATGGCACATTCTTCTACTATTCCGGAAAACATAATTCAGTTTACGATTTAATGATTTATAATTCCTTATTTGGAGAACACAAAGATAATGCAAATTGAGCGCACAACTTTCATGCTTGCATGAAAAAGTTCTGCCGGGATGCAGCTAATCTTCTCCAAAGATACGAAATAAAGGGGAATATAGGTACAAAAAAATGGAGCTTTTCACAAAGCCCCATCTTTCAGTTTTCAATAGGTATTAGTTTTTTTTTAAGGTAAAAAGATTGTTTTCAGGATAACGGTGCAAATATAGCGGCTTTTCAGGTTACTTACCAAATTAAAAAACATGTCTTATAACATCTTTTTGAAATTTCTTTGGTTTTATTACCAATTATGCAGCCTTTCTACATCCGCAATCGTTTTCAATGGACAAATATATAGCATTTTTCTAACAAACGCTAAATTTTACCTAAAAAAGAGCTTATTTCTTGCTTAAAGGATAATGTTCGTCCGTTTTTCCGCTATGTTTTAACACTTTTGCATCGATAAAGAAGACTATTTCTTCGGCAATGTTGGTAATATGGTCGCCGGAACGCTCCAACTTACGGAAGACACTTACCAGGTTCAGGCAAGGAAGAACACTGTCCGGATGTTTAGCAATATAACCTGCCAGAATGGTAGTGGCTTCAGCGTTTATTTCATCCAGCAAATTGTCTTTAGCAAAGACTGAAGTTGCCAAATCCTGACTCTCTTCCTGAAGAGCCTTTTTGGCAAGTTCCAGCATGGCAAGTACTTGCGCCTGCATTTCTTCCAGACGTAATTGTTTCAAAAGGTCCGGATCGAGGACAGGCTCTTTACAGTTCAGCACGAAGCGGGCTATACCTTCGGCAAAGTCCCCCAACCGTTCCAGGTTTGTATTGATCTTCAGCATGGCAAGCACAAAACGCAGATCAATAGCTACGGGATTGTACAGGGCAATAATATCTTCTACGTCACTGTCTATTTTCAATTCCAAGGCATTCACGCGACGTTCGCGCACCAACACTTGCTGCGCCAGTTCGCGGTCGAAGGTCAGGACTGCCTCCCCTGCCCGGTCGAGCTGGTTATACACTAAGGTCCACATTTCGTCTATTTCCTTTTTAAGTAAGACGAGTTCCGATTCGATAAACTTTACCATAAATTTCTATTTTAAGATTACTTGTATGATTAATTAGAGGAAAGCAATGAAACAAATGCTTACCCAAAACGTCCCGTAATATAGTTCTGAGTCTCCACTTTCTCGGGGTTCGTAAATATCTTCTTAGTATCGTCAAATTCCACCATTTGCCCCAAATAGAAGAATGCTGTTTTATCACTAACGCGTGCAGCCTGCTGCATATTGTGTGTAACGATAACAATTGTATACTGTTCTTTCAACTCGTGAATAAGCTCTTCTACTTTAGCCGTAGAAATAGGATCGAGCGCAGAGGCCGGCTCGTCCATCAGCAATACGGAGGGAGACACAGCCATGGCGCGGGCTATGCAAAGGCGTTGCTGTTGTCCGCCGGAAAGTGCATAAGCGGAAACCTTCAGCTTATCCTTTACTTCTTCCCACAAGGCGGCCCCCCTCAAGGACTCTTCCACACGCTGACGGATAAAACTATTGTCCGTCACCCCGTTCACCCGAAGACCATAGGCCACATTCTCGAAAATACTTTTTGGAAAAGGATTAGGACGCTGGAACACCATACCTACTTTTTTACGGAGCTCATCCACCTGGACATCTTTTCCGTAGATATCCTTTCCGTCAATATGGATTTCACCTGTCAGGCGGGTATTGGGAATCAGATCGTTCATACGGTTGAATAACCGCAGGAAAGTGGACTTGCCGCATCCCGAAGGACCGATAAAGGCTACCACCGAACGTTCTTCTATCGACATACTGATACCTTTCAGAGCATGAAAGTCACCATACCAGAAGTTTACATTATTTGCTTCTATTTTACCAATCATTTCATTTACTGTTTATTATTCCCGTTAGTTCATCTTTACTTTTTTCTCAAAATACTTCCGTAAGGCATTTGCCAGAAGATTGACAAAGAGAATGATTATTATTAAAACCAAAGCAGTGCCATAAGCCAGCGGAAGCTGAGCTTCCATATCCGTACCACTGGTAGAAATAACATATAGATGATAAGGCAATGCCATGCACTGATCGAGGATACTTGTGGGCAACTGAGGAAGAAAATAAGCGGCACAAGTAAACAGGATGGGTGCGGTCTCACCGGAAACACGTCCCAAAGCAAGAATAAGCCCTGTTATCACATTCGGCATGGCCATTGGCAGAATCACATGCCAGATGGTTTGCAATTTCGTAGCTCCCAAAGCCCGGCTTCCTTCACGCAGGGTATCGGGAATAGCTTTCAGCGCTTCTTCGGTAGTACGGATCACCAAAGGCACGCAGAGCAATCCCAATGTAAGAGAGCCGGCAAGGATACTGTCGCCAAACCCCATATAGTTAACGAACAGAGCCATACCGAAAAGACCAAAGACAATGGAAGGTATCCCGCTCAGATTATTCGTCATCATGCGGATAAGACGAACGATCCAGCCCTTCGGAGCGTATTCATTCATATAAATACCACTCATTACTCCCACCGGAAAGGCAAACAGGGCACTGCCTATCATCAGATAGAATGTTCCGACGATGGCAGGCCAAATACCACCTGCCGTCATGCCGTCCTTCGGCGCGGTAGTCAGAAACTCCCAACTGATAACTCCTATACCTTTATATATAATAAAGCCGAGAATGGCAAAGAGTATCCCTACCACCGTCAGACTCAGCAAACGGAATGTACCGAATGCAATGCGTTGCGAAAGATGTTTCCTATCTATCATACTCATTTTACTTTTCTCTGTAAAACACTATCTTTTCCGGGCCGATACAGCTTCCACCGTGAAGTTGATCAGCAAACTGATAAAGAACAATACTACTCCCAAAAGGAATAAAGCTTCATAATGAGCTCCTCCGGCAGGTGCTTCTCCTAGTTCCGCTGCAATCGTAGCAGGAATGGTGCGCAACGGCTCCAGAATGGTATGCGGTATAACGGCCGCATTGCCTGTCACCATCAATACCGCCATCGTTTCTCCGATGGCGCGTCCGATGCCCAGCACTACTCCGGAAGTGATGCCCGATACAGAATAGGGTATCACCACCTTATATATAGTTTGCCATTGCGAAGCTCCCAATGCCAGACTGGCTTCACGCATGGCACGGGGACAGTTGCGCATGGCATCTTCTGTCACAGTGATAATCGTGGGCAATGCCATTATTGCCAATACGATACTTCCCGCCAGACCGCTTTCGCCAACCGGCAAGTCGAACACTTTCTGTATGAGCGGCACAATGACTATCAATCCGAAGAAGCCATATACCACTGACGGAATACCACTCAGTAACTCAATTATCGGCTTCAACAAATTACGTACCTTAGGATTTGCCACTTCGGACATATAGATAGCTACCGAAAGGCCAAACGGAAGAGCAATTAGAATGGCAAAAAGACTCACCCATAATGTACCCGTTATCAGTGGCAAAAAGCCAAATTGCGCGGCAGGTGTAGCCGTAGGAAACCATTCGGCACCGGCAAAGACGTCTTTCACTGAAATCGTATTATCGCGTAACAAGTGTACAGAGTCTTGCCGGACAATAAACTGTTGCGGCACAAAAGCAATGATGCCCGGTGTACGCTCCACCAACTCGGTAATCCTTGCTCCGGCGTGTTCATAAGAAGGACCCAGTTCTTCTTCGGTATAATACTGGGTGATATCCTCCAAACGGAAAAGCCGGATAGGCATATCCTGCCCTCCGACCTCATTCCAGTTTGTTATTTCCTCGTCGAAAACATCTTTTATCTGAGCCGGTGTCAGCTCAGTAACCTTATTATCTTTATTCAATGCCAATACATATCCCTCTTCAATCACCCGGCTGTTGAACAACCCCAACGCCTCGGAAAAGAGAAACAGGATGATAAGCACAATGGTAATGCTTGTTACGAAACCACTGCAAGCCAATATACCTTCTACTATTTTTTCAAAAAGTTTCTTCATAAATACCTGTTGATATCCTGCATGCAAAGAAACGGGGCTGATGTTAAGAGAGTGTGACTAACATTTGAAAGAAATGTTTCAAACATATTACAAAAGCGTTACAACCCGCAAAAACACAAGCTTTGTAATAGCATCGTAATACACGATTGCTTTATTTGCAGACAATAAACAAAAAGAGTAGTATGAAGGTTGTTATACTATCGTTAGTTTACTACATTAAAGTAATTATAAACAATACCTATTATGAAAAGAATAAGTATTATCCTACTCCTGACATTAGCTGCAAGCAGCATGCAAGCACAGCGTATTAAAGGCAGTGACACCGTACTCCCCGTAGCACAACAGACCGCTGAAAGGTTTATGGCACTCAATCCCGATGCCCGGGTTACCGTCACGGGTGGCGGCACCGGCGTGGGCATTTCCGCTTTAATGGACGGAACGACGGATATTGCCATGGCATCCCGCCCCATCAAGTTCAGCGAGAAAATGAAAGTAAAGTCCGCAGGCAAGGAAGTAGAAGAAGTAATCGTCGCCTACGATGCCCTCGCCGTCGTGGTACATCCTTCCAACCCCGTGAAACAGCTGACACGCCAACAGCTGGAAGATATCTTCCGGGGAAAAATCACGAATTGGAAACAAGTGGGCGGAGATGATCGTAAAATCGTAGTATATTCCCGTGAAACATCTTCGGGCACCTATGAGTTTTTCAAGGAAAGCGTTCTCAAAAATAAAAATTATATGAGTAGTAGCCTTTCCATGCCCGCCACCGGAGCCATTATCCAATCCGTCAGTCAGACGAAGGGAGCAATAGGGTACGTAGGACTGGCTTATCTCTCCCCTCGCGTCAAGTCACTTTCCGTATCTTATGACGGCAAACACTTTGCGCCGCCCACAATGGAAAGTGCCACAGACAAGAGTTACCCCATCGTACGACCTCTGTATTATTACTATAATACGGAAAACACCGGACAAGTAAACCCACTCATCAGTTTCATCCTGTCACCTGCCGGTCAGGAAATCATTAAAAAGAGTGGATATATTCCCGTGAAATAAGGATAAACGAAAAAAATGTCTTACTTTTGTAGCTTGATTTTTAGAATATATACATACCATTATGGCAGATATTAAGAGCGAAGAAGTAGGCGAAAAAAAGAGCCTCAACTTCATTGAACAAATTGTTGAGAAAGATTTAAAAGAGGGTAAAAACGGTGGTAAGGTGCAAACGCGTTTCCCGCCCGAGCCCAACGGATACCTCCACATCGGTCACGCCAAGGCTATTTGCCTTGATTTTGGTATTGCAGCCGACCACAATGGCATCTGCAATCTGCGTTTCGATGATACCAATCCTACCAAGGAAGATGTGGAATATGTAGAAGCCATCAAGGAAGATATTCAATGGTTGGGTTACCAATGGGGTAATGAATACTATGCGTCCGATTACTTCCAGCAATTGTGGGACTTTGCCATCCGCCTCATTGAAGAAGGTAAAGCATATATTGACGAACAGACATCCGAGCAAATAGCACAACAGAAAGGTACTCCTACCCAACCGGGTGTGGAAAGTCCCTACCGCAACCGCCCGATAGAAGAAAGCCTCTCCTTGTTCAAGAAGATGAATACAGGTGAAATAGCAGAAGGTGCCATGGTGCTCCGTGCCAAGATTGACATGGCGAATCCGAACATGCACTTCCGCGATCCCATCATTTACCGTGTAGTGAACCATCCGCACCATCGCACGGGCACCACTTGGAAAGCTTATCCGATGTATGACTTCGCACATGGACAAAGCGACTACTTCGAAGGCGTAACCCATTCTCTCTGTACGTTGGAATTCGTTCCTCACCGTCCGCTCTACGATCTTTTTGTAGACTGGGTGAAAGAAGGACAGGATTTGAATGATAACCGTCCTCACCAGTATGAGTTCAATAAACTGAACCTCAGCTATACGCTGATGAGCAAACGTAATCTGTTGACTCTGGTAAAAGAGAAACTGGTGAACGGATGGGATGATCCCCGTATGCCGACTATCTGTGGTTTCCGCCGTCGCGGATATTCTCCTGAGTCTATCCACAAGTTTATCGATAAAATCGGATATACCACTTATGATGCGCTCAATGAATTTGCCTTGCTGGAAAGCGCCCTGCGCGAAGACCTTAATTCCCGCGCAATTCGTGTATCTGCCGTTGTGAACCCGGTGAAGCTGGTAATTACCAACTACCCCGAAGGACAAGTGGAAGAACTGGAAGCTATCAATAATCCGGAAAAACCGGAAGAAGGCAGTCACTTCATCGAATTCAGCCGTGAACTGTGGATGGAACGTGAAGACTTCATGGAGGATGCTCCAAAAAAATATTTCCGTATGACTCCGGGACAGGAAGTGCGCCTGAAGAGTGCTTATATCGTAAAATGTACCGGTTGCAAGAAAAATGAAGCCGGAGAAGTAGTTGAAGTATATTGCGAATACGACCCGAACACCAAGAGCGGTATGCCCGAAGCAAACCGTAAGGTGAAAGGTACCCTGCATTGGGTTAGCTGCGACCATTGTCTCGAAGCCGAAGTACGCCTCTACGACCGCCTGTGGAAAGTGGAGAACCCACGCGACGAGCTTGCCGCTATTCGCGAAGCTAAAAACTGCGATGCCCTGGAAGCGATGAAAGAAATCATCAACCCGGATTCATTGCATATACTGCCCCATTGCTACATTGAGAAATATGCCGCAGGCATGAAACCGCTTACTTACTTGCAGTTCCAGCGCATCGGTTACTTCAATGTAGATCCGGACTCCACACCGGAAAAGATGGTATTCAACCGTACTGTAGGGTTGAAAGATACCTGGGGCAAGATTAACAAATAAAGTAAGGATTATAGGAGTAAACTATTAATGAGCAATAAAAACCTGCTGTCCGGCAGAGATAAAGAACTTCAGGAACTTGCCGAACAATATGAATCGGCAATGTCCGCGAAACAACCATTTTATCTGGACGCAGACGATTTGGCTGACCTTGCCGACTGGTATGGCACCAAAAAGAATTATGATAAGGCTTTAGAAATTGCAGAATATGGCCTAAAGCTACATCCCGACAGTACGGCATTAATGATAGAATATGCTTACCTGCATCTGGATAGCGGAAAAAGAGCAAAGGCACGTGAAATCATCGAAAACCTTCCCGATACCTATTCGCCGGAAGCCAAAGTGGTACGCGCCCACTTGCTGCTGAGTGAAGGTAAGCTGGATGATGCCGAACAGCTACTCGATACGATTGAAGATAAAGAGGACCTGGCAAATGTAGTTGATGTATCTTATATGTACCTCGATATGGGCTATCCGGACAAGGCTCTGGCATGGCTCAACCCGGTAAAGGAAGAATATGCCGATGAAGAAGCTTACATTGCCGCAGTTGCAGACTGTTACTATGGGAAAGGTATGATAGAAGAAGCAATTCCTCTATATAACCAGCTGATAGATCAGAATCCATATTCGGCTCCCTACTGGTTCGGGCTGGCAAGATGCCATTTTGAAGATCTGAACTTCGACCAGGCAATTGATGCCTGCGACTATGCATTGGTAGGTGATGACGAATTTACAGACGCCTATGTAATGAAAGGGCATTGTTTTTACCAGTTGGGTAATGAGGATGCAGCGCTGGAATGTTATCAGAAAGCTGAGCAGATGCATGGGCTGGCTCCTGAGTTTGTCTATACCTATATCGGTTTATGCAAGGTGTCCAAAGGCGAATGGGAAGAAGGATACGAAAATCTGGAAAAAGCAATCCAGGCTAACGAAGCGGAAGAAACTCCCGCACCTACTCTACCCAGCCTATATGCCAATGCAGGGCTTTGCCTTTCCAAAATGAAAAAGAAGCGCAAAGCGCACCAGTATTGTAAGAAAGCCCAAAAGCTGGAACCGAAAGATCCTGAAGCCTACCTGATTGAAGGCCGCATGTACGTCGAAGAAGGTGACTACGAAAAGGGAATAAAGCAATGGGCAAAGGCCTTGAATTGTGCTCCTAGCGCTGATACCTGGAATGAAATAGGTATGCACAGCATGGAAATCGGGTATCTGGATTATGCGAAAATAGCTTTTGAACGTGTTTGTGAGTTAGAACCGGAATTTGAAGGTATCAATGAAAAGTTGACCGTTCTCTACATGACGCTGCATGATAAGGAAAACTTCATAAAGTACAATCAGAAGTGCACCCGCCCCTTTGATCTGAAAGAACTGGAGAAGATGCAGGCTATGATGGAAAATGAAGACCGGGAAGATCTGGCTGTTTATATGCAAAATATCATAAAAGCATTGCAATAAAAAAACAGAGAGTAAAGCTGATCGCTTTACTCTCTGTTTTTTTATATTGTAAGGGGTATCCTTATTTAGCGCTACGTGTAGAAAGCTTCTCCAAAAAATATACCAGGAAGAAACCAACAATCATCAATACTACAGCTTCAACAATATATTGATTAGGAAGGATATTCGCTTCAACCAGTGGCTTCACTACTCCATGACTGTCCGTGAACGTTTCAATCGTTTTTTTCCATGGCCATACCTTATTAAGAGAACCCAGCATAAAGCCGGTCAATACCGCCAACGTAATATTACGAAAGTTCTTTAGCGCATATGAAAGAACTCGTGAAAAAGTAGTTATACCTATACAGGCGCCTGCCAAGAATACTAATAAAGTCGCTATATCAAACGTCTTGACCGCTTCCATTATATAGAAGTATTTGCCTAACAGTACCAAAATAAAACTACCCGATATCCCCGGCAAGATCATTGCACAAATAGCAATCGCACCACAAAGGAAAATGAAAAACAGATTGGATGGCGTTTCAGCAGGAGTTGCCACTGTAATGTAATAAGCAACTGCCACTCCTATGATAAAAGCCGGAATTGTTTTCTTATTCCACTCCTTTATATCTTTCCCCACAAACCAGGTGGAAGCCAGCACCAGTCCGAAAAAGAAAGCCCAAACCATTACCGGATGATCCGTAAGCAACCATGTAATAATCTTAGCCAACGAAAATACACTGACAGCGATTCCAGCTACAATGGAAATTAAAAAATTACCATTAATGGCTTTCCAGAACGCCCCCCATTTTCCTGTAAAAAACAACTTTAAACTTTTTCCGTTGATGCTTTTTATCGAATCTATCAGTTCATCATAAATTCCCACAATAAAAGCAATTGTTCCTCCCGATACTCCGGGAACCACATCGGCTGCTCCCATTCCCACACCTTTCAGCATGAGTAAGGCGTAGTCTTTTAAACCTCGTTCCATTTTTCTTTGTTATCTATTAATACTTGATTTCATGGTACAAAGTAAAACAAAAAAAGTCAGTTACTCACCATAAAGCAAATAAAATACACAAAAGATAATCCACAATCAATTCACACGCCAACTCACTATATAAAAAAGATAAGGTGCACAATAGCCTCACGACCCTTGTGCACCTTATCTTTTTTATTGCTATTTAAAAATCTGAATTTACTATTTCTTCACAGCCTCTATTGCTTTGTCATAATCCGGCTCCTGAGTGATTTCGGGTACCAGTTCAGTATACATCACTTTTCCATCTTTACCAATGATAACTACTGCACGTGCCAGCAAACCGCCCAATGGTCCATCTGCCATACGCACGCCATAGCTTTCATCGAAATCCGAAAAACGGAAATCAGACAAAGGAATTACATTTTCAATACCTTCCGTCGTACAGAAACGAGCGTGAGCAAAAGGTAAGTCTTTGGAAATCGCCAATACCACGCTGTCAGGCAGACTTGCTGCCAACTTATTGAACTTGCGCACAGACGTTGCACAAACACTAGTGTCCAAACTCGGGAAGATATTCAATATCACATTCTTTCCTTTCATATCTTTCAAAGAAAAAGAAGAAAGGTCAGTCTTTACTAACTCGAAATCAGGAGCAACTGTTCCTGTTTTTATAAACTCACCGATAATCTTAACCGGTTGTCCCTTAAATTTTGTTGTAGCCATAGTTTTCTTTTTTTATATGTTTATATAACAAAAGAACTGTTAGAAAAGTTCGCTCAAAACTTTTCCAACTGTAAATTGTTACTCTCACAAACATGATTACAATAACCATTTAAAATTCGATTTGCATGAAAACTTTATTTGACGAACTTCAATGCGAAGTAAAAAACTGGTGGATCTCTCTCTTGCTTGGCATACTCTACGTAGTAGTTGCCGTCAGCCTGATGTTCGCACCGTTAAGCGGCTACGCTGTTTTGAGTATCCTGTTCAGTATATCCATGTTATTCAGCGGTTTGCTGGAGATTTCTTTTGCTGTAAGCAACCGGAAAAATGTATCCAGTTGGGGCTGGTATCTGGCCGGAGGTATCATCGACATGATATTCGGTTTCTACCTGATAGCTTATCCATTACTAAGTATGGAAGTTATTCCTTTCATTATTGCATTCTGGCTGATGTTCCGGGGCTTCTCATCCGTCGGCTATGCCATGGATCTGAAAAGATATGGTACAAGAGACTGGGGCTGGTATATTGCTTTCGGCATATTAGCCGTAATTTGTTCGCTCATCATCTTATGGCAACCGGCAATAGGCGCTCTCTATGCAGTTTACATGATTTCATTCGCATTCCTGATTATCGGATTCTTCCGCATCATGTTGTCATTTGAACTGAAGAGTTTGCATAAACGTGGAAAAAGCATGAAAGAGAAAAACGAAGATAAAGAAATTCCCGTAGGATAGTTAAGAATTCCACTGCCCGGAGAAACGAGTTGACTAAAGTGCCTGGAAACAGGAACTTGTCAACTCGTTTTCTCATTAGTTACACTTCAGGAAACGATGCATAGTAGTTCGGGATACTCCCATCTGGCGAGCCAACTCCGAACAGGAAACACCTCGTTGAGCATCTTTTATCAAACGCCTTTTGTTCTCACGAAGTACCCTCATAGCAGGACAGGTTCCTTTCTTTCGTCCCAGTTTTACCCCCTCTTGCCTGCGCCTTGCCAATGCTTCTTTTGTTCGCATGGAAATCAGATTACGTTCTATCTCTGCCATTAATCCGAATGCGAACCCCAATACCTTGCTGTTCATGTCATTTTGAAATACATACCCCTCTTTTGTGCTGTACAGAACAATTTCTTTCTTGATACAAGAATTAAGAATCGTCATGATTTCCAACATTGTACGACTTAATCTTGAAATTTCCGTCACAATCAGCGAGTCACCTCTTTGCATTCGGTTCAACACCCCCGATAACTTCCGGTCTTTGCTTCTCACACTACCACTCACCGTTTCGGTGTACCACTTGTCAATCTGCAATCCATTCTTCTCTGCAAAACGCAGAAGTTCTTCACGTTGATTAGCCAGAAATTGTTTTTCTGTACTTACTCTTAAATAAGCTACTACCATAATTTTGTTGTTTTTATAGGTTTAACGCGCCAAAGAACAGCAATAACAGCGAGAAATCACACTACCTCCAATCAATGATATACAGGCGATTGCCTCTATTTAGGCTCTTTTATTTGACAACACATATTTCTGATACTATGAGACAAATTATGTAGAAGTACATTTTCAAGGATGAAAAGCTAGTCATAAAAAGAAACAATAAAAAAACTTCTTTCTTTTCTATCGAACAAATTCTCCTTTTTTCGTTTATCTTTAGAGAAGATAAGCTGCATTTCAGCATAACTTTTTCATGCGAGCATGAAAGTTATGCACTCAAATTGCATTATCTTTGTAGTCAGTTTTATAACAAGAATATAAATTCATAATTAAAAAAACAAAGGAATTATGGCAATGCATACATGGTTTGAGTGCAAGATCCGTTACGAAAAAGTGATGGAAAACGGTATGAACAAGAAAGTTACAGAACCTTATTTAGTGGACGCACTCAGCTTTACGGAAGCGGAAGCACGCATCATTGAAGAAATGACGCCGTTTATTTCAGGCGAATTTACAGTATCAGACATCAAACGTGCCAACTATAGTGAATTATTCCCCAGCGAAGAAGAGGCCGCCGACCGCTGGTTCAAGTGTAAACTGATCTTTATTACTCTGGACGAAAAGAGTGGAGCTGAAAAGAAAACATCCACTCAGGTATTGGTACAAGCTGCCGACCTGCGCGATGCTGTTAAGAAACTGGATGAAGGCATGAAGGGTACGATGGCGGATTACCAGATTGCTTTAGTATCCGAAACACCCCTTATGGATGTATATCCGTATAGCGCGGAACCCAATGACAAACCGGAAGTTTAATCTTTTGAGAATTGAAAGTTGAAGTGATTAGCGTAAACACAGAACGCTTTGATCTTCAACTTTTGAATTTCATATTTCAATTTTCTAATCATGAATATTGCAGAGAATCTTCAACAAGTGCTAAGCGAACTGCCTGATGAGGTGCGACTGGTAGCTGTCTCCAAATTTCACCCCAATGAAGCGATAGAAGAAGCCTATCGCACCGGACAACGAATATTCGGAGAAAGCAAAGTACAGGAAATGACTGCCAAGTACGAAAGTCTTCCCAAAGACATTGAATGGCACTTTATCGGGCATCTGCAAACCAATAAAATCAAGTTTATCGTGCCCTACGTGGCTCTGATCCACGGAATTGACTCATACAAACTCCTTGTAGAAGTCAATAAGCAAGCTGCAAAAGCCGGAAAAGTAGTCAACTGCCTGTTGCAACTGCACATTGCAGAAGAAGAAACTAAATTTGGTTTTAGTTTTGGCGAATGTCGGGAAATGTTAGCAGCCGGTGAATGGAAAACTCTCAGTAACATACAATTATGCGGTCTGATGGGTATGGCAACAAATACAGACGACAATGAACAAATAGAGAAGGAATTTTGTTCATTAAGTAGCTTCTTCAAAGAAGTGAAAGACTCATGGTTTGCCGACACGGAGGCTTTTCGGGAGTTGTCCATGGGAATGTCCCACGATTATCACCAAGCTATTGCTGCTGGAAGTACTCTGATACGCGTAGGAAGCAAAATCTTTGGAGACAGAACGTATTAATCATTATTCATTAAACATTATTACCATGGCAACATTAAAAACTACTTTTGCCGGGTTAGAATTAAGAAACCCGATTATCGTCAGCAGCTCAGGTTTAACTGATAGTGCTGAAAAAAATCAGAAATTCTATGAAGCCGGTGTCGGTGCCATTGTTCTGAAATCTCTTTTTGAAGAGCAGATCATGTTGGAAGCTGACTGGCTGGGAGATCCGAATATGTATCCTGAAGGCAGTGATTACTTGGTAGAATACGTCCGCCAACATAAACTGTCAGAGTATCTGGAACTGATCAAGGATACTAAAAAAGTATGCCCCATTCCTGTTATTGCCAGCATAAACTGCTATCAGGATGCTGAATGGGTAGGATTTGCGCAACAAATGGAAGCGGCAGGAGCTGATGCTATAGAAATCAATATCCTGGCTCTCCAGACAGATATGCTATACAATTACGGTTCATTCGAACAACGCCATATTGATATTCTCAGCCACATCAAAAAGACGGTACGTATTCCGATCATCATGAAGCTGGGTGATAACCTAACTAATCCGATAGCTCTGATAGATCAGTTATATGCCAACGGAGCAGCTGCCGTGGTATTGTTCAACCGCTTCTATCAACCGGATATTGATATCGAAAAGATGAAGCAAATCTCAGGAAATGTATTCAGCACAGGAGCTGACCTGGTTAAAGCCTTACGTTGGATCGGTATCGCTTCCGCAGCTGTGAATAAGTTGGATTATGCAGCATCAGGCGGTATTCACTCTCCCGAAGGCATTGTAAAAGCAATTTTGGCAGGAGCTTCAGCTGTAGAGATTTGTAGTGCATTCTATCAGAACAGTTATGCCCTTGTAGGAGAATATATCCACTTCCTGAACTTATGGATGGATCGCAAAGGCATGGAAAACATTCCTCAATTCAAGGGAATGCTGAATGTTAGCGACTTGAATGGAGTAAATACCTTCGAACGTACTCAGTTCATGAAATATTTCTCCAGCAAAAAATAAACAGGAACCGCACAACATATCATTATAAGTAATGCCCCGTAACATATATTGTTAGCATATCTAACATATATCGTTACGGGGCATTACATATATTGGCGTTTCCTTTACAGAGGAACTTTTTCTTTATTCGGGTTTCTTATCCAAGGCTTCAAAGCATGAATTCTTGCTGATAAACTCAGGAACAATATCCTTCATAGCAGCTACAATCTGCATCTGATCATACGTGTAACTAACCTCTATCAACTTCTGAATGCGTTGCTTCACCTCATCATAATCATATTCGCGAACTGTAGCAATCATAATCTTCTCATGATAAGTCGGCTTTGTCAGCTCTTTCACATTCAGCAACTCTTCATACAGTTTTTCACCATGACGCAATCCAGTGAACTCAATCTTCACATCCGTACGTCCGGAAAGACTGATCATACGCTTGGCAAGATCCACAATCTTCACCGGTTTACCCATATCAAAGATATAAATCTCACCGCCATTACCCATGCTACCGGCTTCAAGTACCAGACGGCAAGCTTCGGGAATAGTCATAAAATAACGGATAATTTCAGGATGTGTCACAGTTACAGGACCACCACGTTGAATCTGATCGCGAAAACGTGGAATTACCGAGCCATTAGAACCTAACACATTACCGAAACGTGTTGTAATGAATTGCGTCACATGCCCACCTTTCTCCTGAAGTTTCTTAGCTAAAGACTGCACATAAATCTCACAGATACGCTTGGAGCATCCCATTACATTGGTCGGATTTACAGCCTTATCCGTAGAGATCATTACAAACTTCTCAGCACCGTATTTTACAGCCAGATCAGCCAGTGTACGCGTACCGAACACATTGATCTGAATGGACTCGGAAACATTATCTTCCATCATCGGCACATGCTTATAAGCCGCTGCATGGAAAATGTATTGCGGTTGGTATTCCTTGAAGATATCTTCCATACGCGTAGCATTGGAAATATCCGCAATAATAGTCTCTGCATCAATGTCACGCCAACGATCCTGCAATTCCAGACGAATATCATGCAACGGAGTCTCCGCCTGATCTACCAGAATTAGCTTATAAGGATTGAAGGAAGCTACCTGACGCATTATTTCGCTACCGATAGAACCGGCAGCACCGGTAATCATTACGCGCTTTCCTTCAAGATGGGAAGCTACCTTATGAATATCTATTTCAATAGGATCGCGTTGCAGAAGATCTTCAATCTGAATTTCTTTCAACTGAGTACGGTTCAAAGTCTGTCCGCTCCACTCGCTCAAAGGAGGTGCAGTCATAAGCTTGATGTTGTGTGCCAGAAGACGGTCGGCCATATCAGACTTCTTCAGTTCTTCCATTTTGGCCGGCGAAATAATAATTGTATGCACATCGCGGTCATTCAATACATCAATCAGAGACTCGTCATTCGGGAATACCTTTACGCCCATCATCACCTTATTAATCAGTTCCGGCTCATCCGCTATGAAACCACGCAGACGATAGTGGTTACGCAGGTTGACGCGCAACGCTTTCGCAATGTTCACTCCCGCTTCCTTAGCACCATATATAAAGACGTTGGCACTATGACTTCCATCAAAATTCAGAAGTTCATAGAACATCTTCACAACTATACGTGAGCAAGACATAATGGCAAAGCTAATGATATACGCCATAAACAGCACACTCACAGGTGCCAGACGAATATCCAGATAACTTGCCAAAAGCACACTCGAAATCATTAACAGTGCATAAGACACCGTCAATGAAACAAAAATGCGCATAATGTCTATAAACGAAGAAAAGCGCAATACGTTGGAATAGGTGCGGAACACCCTAAAGAAGACTAAGTTGACAATGACCGTCCATACAATCGTTTTGTCAATGGTAGAGGATTCCAGGAAAATACTCCGGAAATCATATCGAAGCGCATAAGCCAATAAGCTGGATACGACGATTATCAGTACATCGATCAACAGAATAGTCCAAATCGGCAATACCTTTGCTGAAAGGTACCGATGAAAAATTTTATGTTTCATTTCGTTTGACAGTTTTGTTTTAGGCGAGGCAAAGATACATTATTTTTTATCAAATAGGACAAGAAAAAGATAAAAATGTGTGATAAAATTAAATGGTGGCAAAGTTACGGGTATAACTTTGCCACCATATTTACGACCTATAAAGCTCTGTTACATCAAATTACTGGCTAATTCGCTTAATTGGCTACGTTCTCCTTTTAACAAATTTACGTGAGCAAAAAGGTTCTGATCTTTCATACGATCAATCATGTAAACCAAGCCATTGGACTGACTGTCTAGATAAGGTTGGTCTATCTGTTGGATATCGCCGGTAAACACCATTTTCGTACCTTCGCCCGCACGGGTTATGATAGTTTTTATCTCATGCGGAGTCAAGTTTTGTGCTTCATCAATAATGCAATAAGTTTCACTCAAACTACGTCCACGGATGAAAGCTAATGCTTCAATAACCAGTTGCTCACTTTTCTGCATATCTTCCAAACGTTTTACCTCTGTTGAGTTAGAAGCAAACTGACGTTTGATCACATTCAGATTATCAAACAAGGGTTGCATGTAAGGAGCTACCTTTTCTTTGGCATCACCCGGCAGGAAACCGATGTCTTTATTGGATAAAGCAACAATCGGACGCGCCAGCAAAATCTGCTTATAGTCATTCATTTGACTAAGGGCAGCTGCCAGAGCCAACAATGTTTTTCCTGTACCGGCTTTACCTGTCAAAGCAACCAATTTGATGTTTGGATCGGTCAACACTTCAAAAGCAAAACTTTGTTCGGCATTCCGGGGTTCAATGCCATAGTTCTTTGTTTTATTCACCCGACAAATGGAATGTGTAAAAGGATTGTAACGGGCAAGTACACTGTTCCTGTCACTTTTCAAGATAAAACATTCATTCGGATGGATGATATCTTTGAAATCAAACTCACTGATATCCAGTCCTTCTCTGGAAGAATAAATCCGGTCTATCAAAGCAGGATCAATTCCCTCAAACACTTCATTTGACTTTTCAAATATATCCACATTTATCACCTTGTCGTTGATATAATCTTCGCAAAGTAAGCCTATGGAACGTGCTTTCATCCGGAGGTTCACGTCTTTTGTCACCAGGATGGTTTTCATATCCTTCTTTTGGCGCGTCAACCAGTCCACTACAGCCAGAATCTTATGATCGGGAATACGCTCGGGGAATGAGTCGAACACATCCGGAGCATCCACCGAACCGGCTATTACAAACAAACTTCCCAAGCCTTCGCCCAGAGAAGCGCCCTTATTAAAAAGATTGTCATCGGTAACTAAATCGAGCTCGCGGAGAAATTCACGGGCATTGAAGTTTATCTGTTCATTCCCTTTCTTGAATTTGTCCAATTCTTCAAGAACCACGATGGGAAGATAAATGTCGTTCTCTTGGAAATTCTTAAGACAGTTATAGTCGTGAAGGATTACGTTCGTATCAATCACAAAATTTTTCTTTGCTCCCATACTCTTTTAAATTTAAATTGTTGATATATTTGCAGCTTCTAAGATAGGAATTAAAAAGAGAGAATAGTTTGCTTTCTCGTTAAATATTTTAAAAGATGGATTATCAGAACACTTTATTATACTTATATAACAGTGTCCCTATGTTTCAACAGGTGGGAAGTTCGGCATACAAGGAAGGTTTGGAGAATACATTGGCACTGGATGAACACTTCGGACACCCGCACCAGAACTTCCACAGTATCCATGTAGGAGGTACGAATGGCAAAGGTTCATGCTCGCACACTCTTGCTGCTATCTTGCAGGAAGCGGGGTACCGGGTAGGCCTCTACACATCTCCGCACCTCGTAGATTTCCGCGAACGTATCCGAATAAACGGACAGCCTATCCCGGAAGAATATGTAGTCCGGTTTGTAGAAAAAGAACGTGATTTTTTTGAGCCTCTGCATCCTTCTTTCTTTGAATTGACTACCGCTATGGCATTCCGCTATTTCGCTGACGAACATGTAGATGTAGCGGTTATCGAAGTAGGACTTGGCGGAAGACTAGATTGCACCAATATCGTACACCCGGACCTATGTATCATCACCAATATTAGTTTTGACCATACCCAATTTCTGGGTAATACATTAGAAAAGATAGCGGGAGAAAAAGCCGGGATCATTAAAAGTGGAATACCTGTCGTAATCGGAGAAACGACTCCTGAAACAAAACCTGTATTTACAAAAAAAGCTCGCGAAGTAGGTGCTCCCATTCTCTTTGCAGAAGAAGATGAAAAGGATGATTACCCCGGATTGGAATGTGAACTGAAAGGGTTATATCAAACTAAGAACACCCGCACGTTACTCACAGCCATCCCAGAACTACGAAAAGCCGGATACAACCTGAGTGAGCAGGCTGTCCGAAGTGGCTTCTCCCATGTTTGTGAACTGACCGGACTGATGGGACGCTGGCAAAAATTGCAGGATGCCCCTACCCTGATATGCGATACCGGACACAATGTAGGTGGCATCACCTATATCACAGAGCAGTTGAAACAGCAATCTTACCGGAAACTACATATGATTATAGGTATGGTAAACGACAAAGACATACGCGGTGTATTAGCATTATTACCCCAAGAAGCCGAATATTACTTCACAAAAGCCAGCGTAAGGCGTGCATTACCTGAAAGCGAACTTGCCCAACTTGCCTCTGAGGCCGGATTGCAAGGAAATTGCTATCCGGATGTTCCCTCTGCCGTGCGGGCTGCACAAGAAAAAAGCCTCCCGGAAGACTTTATCTTCGTGGGAGGCAGTAGCTTTATTGTTGCCGATTTGTTAGCGAACCGCGATGCACTCAATCTCCACTAAAGCATCTTTCGGCAGGGCTTTCACTGCAACAGCCGAACGGGCAGGGAAATCACCATCAAAATAAGTAGCATATACTTTATTCATATCTGCAAACAATGACATATCCTGTAGGAAAACAGTAGTCTTGACAATATTTGCCATCGTCAAACCTGCTTCTCCAAGGATATGCTTGATGTTCTCCAATGACTGACGTGCCTGTGCTTCAGCACCTTCTGCCATCTGTCCGGTAGTCGCATCAATAGGTAATTGACCAGATACAAATATCATTCCATTCGCTTCGATAGCCTGGCTGTAAGGACCAATAGCTCCCGGAGCTTTCTGACTGCAAATTACTTTTTTCATTCTAATATTATTTTAGTATTCAACAATTTATGATTCATTCAAGAAAAAAAATTGGTATCTTATGCAGTATTCTGCAACTTCATGCATTTACTTAATAGGATTATACACAAAAGAAAAATTCACTTATACCTGTTTTAAAAACCTAGACTTAGCTAATTCTTTTTTGACACGGGAGTTTCCCGATAAAGGCTCGGCTTGTGAAAGCAGAGCCTTTTTTATAAAGATATCATCTGCAATACTATCACTTACAGTGTTTTTCTATTAAAGCATCAACATTCGGATCACCCAGTTCCTTGGCTTTCGCGAAGCTAGCACAAGCCTCTTTGTTTTGCTTTAACTGTAGTTGTGCCACTCCTATCAGGCGATAGGCTTCACCATATTTAGGATCAATTTCCAAAGCATCTTTCAGCACCTTGATTGCTTCCTCATTTCTACCCACGCGAATGTTCACCACCGCAAGTTCCGAAAAATAAGTCAGCTCTTTCGGATTAAGCTCAATAGCTTTTGCCAAATCATCCAACGCACGCTGAAACTGCTTTGCCTGAACGGCCGCCTGTTCGCGATAATAATAGAACACATCATTCACATTACCACGAACCGCTTTATAGTATTCATCATAATCAAGCATCGCACCGCGTCCTTGTCCGGCATTCAGGCGCATCTGAGCACGTTCCAGCAGATAAGGAGCTGCTTCTTCACTGTACGGTTGCACGAAACGCGCCATACAACTATCCATCAAAGCCAACACTTCTTCCGGAGCTGCTTCCATCAATTCTTTCGTCTTAGCGGCACTAAAGAATGTAGCCGGAGAGGCAATATTGGAACCATTCACCTTCTCATAACTGGCAAAAGCAGCAGCATAGTCCTTCTTAGCAAACTGGATATCGCCTTCCAACTGAACATAAACCGGAAGAGCTTCGATTGCAATCGCTTTACGAACCTCATCCAAAGCCCTGTCATATGTCCAATCTTTATAGGTTTTTTCAGGTTTATCCAACTGATAACCATAAATCAGTTTGGCACGATTGAAGTATGCATCATCTTTCTTTTGTGCCACTTCAAGTGCCTTATCCATATCAGCTGCTACCTTATCCATTGAACTTTCCTCCTTTGACTGGAAGATTTGATTATTTGCACGACGAAGATAACCGTCAGCACTGTTGGGATACTGAGCTATAAAATCATTCAGCAATCCGGCGTATTTCTCCGGCGCAAGCTGTGAAGAAGCCATGTAGAGATAAACCAATGCTTGTTCTTCTGTCTCAGGCAATGCTTTCTTAATGCCGATACTCAACAATGTATGATCATTGAAAGAAAGAGGACTTATCTTTTGAGCCATAGCATAATCAGCACCTACTGCATAGCAAATGGTAGCTGTATCTTTTCCTGAAGATTTCTGTGCCAAACCGAATACTTGTCCCTCAGCAGTCATTACCGGACAACTTACCATTTTGTCCTTCAGCTGCATATCAAGTGTATAATAATGATATTGTCCATCTACCTTAGACTCTTCTTTCACCTGTCCGGTAGTATAGGAACGATCTTTCTGTGTAGAATAAGGTAGCAGATAAATGCTTGCACCTACAGTCGGGGCCACAGGAGATACCACTAATGCAGGTACTTTTTTTCCTGAAATCGCTACACGGAACTTCACAACATCATACATGTCATTTGCTCCCATAATAACTTCCACAGGCATTTGTGTGCCCTCCGAATTAATGACAACGGCACGCTGCGCACCTTTAAACAAGCTATAATCAGACAGAGCAATTCCATCCTCGGTAACAAAAAATCCATTTCCCGTATTAAGTATCTTATCACTCTCGTCATACGTAACCACCGAGAAAACAGCACGCTTGGCTTTTTCCACCCATTTGGGTGCCTGAGCTACACTCCACTGTGCCAGCAAACAGAGGGCGAGCGTCAACAACAAGTTCTTCTTCATATCTTAGTTGGTTCTTTGTTTCACAGCTTCATAAATCAAAATACCTGCCGCAACAGAAACATTAAGCGACTCGATAGTACCCAGCATTGGGATTTTCACCCACTCATCGCAAAGAGCCAGATTCTCATAAGAAACACCTTTATCTTCAGCTCCCATTATGATACACATCGGTCCTGTATAATCAGCTTTGGTATAATCATAGTCACCCTTTTCTGTAGCTGCCACAATGCGGAAACCACTATCTTTGAGATATTGCAATGTAACCTTCAGATTCTGCTCACGGCAAACCGGCAGAACATGCAATGCTCCGGCAGATGTTTTCATTGCATCAGCATTCACCGTTACGCTTCCTTTAGCAGGAATGATAACAGCATCTACCGCTGCACACTCACAGGTACGAGCTATGGCACCAAAGTTACGAACATCAGTCACACCATCCAACATGACGAACAGCGGGTTCTTGCCCTCTTCGAAAAGAAAAGGCACCAAGTCTTCTGTCTTCTGATACGTAACGGATGAAATAAAAGCAATCACTCCTTGATGATTCTTACGGGTAACGCGATTAATACGTTCCACCGGAACACGTTGCACCGGAATCAAAGTTCCTTTTAGCACAGCAAAAAGTTCTTTGGATAAATCGCTCTGAATGTCTTTCTTCACCAGAATCTTATCGATTTCCTTTCCTGCCTGTATTGCTTCTATCACAGCGCGAACGCCGAAAATCATTTCACTCTTATCAACCATCTTTGAGAAATTAAAATTAGAAATTAAAAATTAAAGGCTATCTTTTGATACCAAGAAGCGCCTTTGCATTATTCAAAGCAGCTTCTGTCAAAGTAGCCCCACTGAGCATATGGGCTATTTCCTCTACCCTCTCCTCATCTGCCAGACGGCGTATGTGGCTATTGGTTTCGGTTTCGTTATCTTGCTTATATACTTTATAATGTGCGCATCCGCGCGCAGCAATTTGCGGCAGATGGGTAATACTGATTACCTGGCGATCCTGTTCGCCCATTTCCTGCATAATGTCCGCCATACGGTCGGCAATCTCACCGGATACTCCTGTATCTATTTCATCAAATACAATAGTGGGCAATTTCACCGCACCGGCTATCATCGCCTTGATGGACAACATGACACGTGCAATCTCACCACCGGAAGCTACCGATGAAATATTTTGCAATGAGCCGTTTTTATTGGCAGAAAAGAGAAAGTTGACGGTATCTTCACCGTGTACACCAGGCTCTTTTCTTATTCCCATCTCCACCTGAAAACGCACATTAGGCATACCCAACGGCACCAAGCGGGAAGCCATCTGCTTTTCAACTTCACGAGCGGCACTGGTACGGGCTTTGGTAAGAACAGCAGCCTGCTTTCTCACCTTATTATATAAAGTATCGCAAAGAGTTGTCAACTCACCAATACGTTCATCATAAGAAGTAATGGCCGCCAACTTTGCTGCATATTCTTCAGCAAGTGCCAGTAACTCCTCCACAGTGGTTGCCCTATGTTTTTGCTGTAAGGTATAAATCAGATTCAACCGATCGTTTACCTCTTCCAGACGATCAGGATTAAACTCAACATCCTCTTCCTGAGAAGAAACTTCCTGGGAAACATCTTTCAATTCAATATATGTACTTTCCAGGCGTTCAGCAAGTTCAGTAGCCGGAGAATAAACTTTTTGCAGACCAAGCATTGTATTCAGACTTTCCTTCAACCCGGCCAGCAGACCACCTTCATCAGAGGTCAACAATTGTCCGACACGGAACAAACCGGCCTTTATTTCTTCAGCATGACTCAACATATCCGTCTCCTGTTCCAGTTCTTCCTGTTCACCTGCAGACAAATTTGCTTCTTCCAACTGCTCCAACTGGAAACGGATATAGTCTTCATCTGCCTTATTCTGCTCAGCACGGGCTATGAGGTCTGCCAGTTCCTGTTGTGCTCGCTTCCATTCTCTATACAAAGATTGATAAGCAGAAAGTTTTTCATCATTATGAGACAATATATCGAGTACATTCAACTGGAATCCTTCTTTATTCAACAAAAGATTCTGGTGCTGAGAATGCACGTCAATTAACTGTTCACCCAACTCCTTCATTTGTACAAGCGAAGCCGGAGTATCATTGATAAATGCACGACTCTTACCAGATGCATAAACCTCACGACGCAAGATACACTCTTCTTCATATTCCAGTTCATTATCTTCAAAGAAAGGCTCCATACCATAAGCTGAAATATCAAAACGGGCCTCAATCACACACTTCGATGCACCTTGTCGAATGGCTTTTACTTCGGCACGCTGACCAAGCAACAAGCCGATAGCACCCAGTATAATAGACTTACCGGCACCCGTCTCACCTGTGATAACGGAGAAACCTGCACCAAAGCTAATATCAAGCTTTTCTATAAGCGCGTAATTCTGTATGTAAAGCGAACGTAACATGACTTATTTACAATTTTAATCTTACTCACTTCCTAATTATTGTTTTATCTTTTCCCACTCGGTAGTCAGCGAAGGGTTGACAGAAGAGAGTAGTTCACATATTTCTTCCTTTTCCTTCATTGCAGCACGGGAATAAAGATTAATCAATTCATCTTTCTTTATTTCAGTAAACAAACCGGGCAATGCCGACATAGGCTTATTCTGTTGCGCCTCTTTCAGACCGCTAAGCATAGATGTTATTACAGCGCGGGCACGGGTAACATTCACAGAGAGTTCATCCATACCTGTACGATGATATCCATACATCAGTTTGCGCAAAGGCGCCATGCCATCTTCCAGATAATCAGAAACTAACGCATAACGATTCCGACTGCTATCGAACGCTTTCCAACCGCTTTCACCAAGGTTCTGTGCGGCCGTTACAATGTCTTCGGCTGCCCGAAAAACCTCCGTACCACCCTGTGGAGCCATCGTGTCCATGTCCAGTCCTATAATCATATAAGCATAATAAGCAATTACTGCCGTCAGATTACTATCAATAACATTATCCCTCAGTTGCAGCGGATCGAACTCACGATAGTTGAAAGCAACATCCGTATCTTTAAAGCTAAAAACTACCGTCTGATATCCGGATTGCCAGACGGGGCGTGTAGACTGTACAATCAGCTCACACTTCCAACGTCCGTCCGCCTCATTATATTCTTTCACGGTCAGGTTCATAGAACAACGAATCCGTTCATTCACTTCATACTGCGCCTGCGTCCACCGACGGGTATTGATAAACTCCATCAAGGCGTTTTCAAGCGTAGTAAAAACCTGTGTACTCGTACCTTGTATCTGAGAATAATTCACCGTAAATTTACAATTCAATTCCTGAGCAGCAGACTTTAACGCCACCACAACCAGAAGCAAAATCATATAAAGTGTCTTATTCCTCACTAGCTATATTTACTTATTCTTCATAACTTCCACCAGACGATCCACAATATCCGCAGCTACTTCCGCCTTTGATTTCAACGGAAAGTCCGTCTTGCTTTCACGGTCAATGATACTGATTTTATTCGTGTCGTACCGGAAACCGGCTCCCTTATCATTCAGAGAATTCAGAACGATAAAATCCAGATTCTTCCGTCGCAGCTTATCCTCAGCGTTATG
Source organism: Bacteroides cellulosilyticus (assembly GCF_020091405.1). Taxonomy (NCBI): domain Bacteria; kingdom Pseudomonadati; phylum Bacteroidota; class Bacteroidia; order Bacteroidales; family Bacteroidaceae; genus Bacteroides; species Bacteroides cellulosilyticus. The sequence continues at coordinate 4,669,168 of NZ_CP081903.1, read as the reverse complement.
CTGTTCGTCATTCGTTTCCAGGGCAAAACCTACCAATACCTGACGATCTTTCTTCATCTGTCCCAGACAGGCGGCAATGTCTTTCGTAGGTTTCAAACGCAACGTCATTTCCCCTTCCTTTTCCCGCTTTATCTTAGCATCAGCAACCTGTTCCGGTGTAAAATCGGCAACAGCAGCCGAAAGAATAGCAGCATCAGCCTCTGCAAAAAAGCTACACGCAGCATTATACATCTGATCTGCCGATTCCACAGCAAACCAACGTACCGGATATTTCAATTGCTGTTGTACAGGACCTGATATCATAATGACCTTAGCTCCGCGGGCAGCACATTCATCTGCAATAGCAAACCCCATCTTACCGGAAGAATAGTTCCCGATAAAACGTACCGGATCGATCTTCTCATAAGTAGGTCCGGCAGTGATCATAATGGTCTTACCTCGCAAATCACCTTCTTTCCCGGCAAAATAATTCGCCAGATGTTGAATAATGACTTCCGGTTCTTCCATACGTCCCTTACCTACCAGATGGCTGGCAAGTTCTCCCGTACCCGGTTCTATAATATGATTTCCATAAGAACGAAGCGTATCCAGATTCTTTTGTGTAGAAGGATGGGCATACATATCGAGGTCCATAGCGGGTGCCACAAATACCGGAGCCTTAGCCGACAAATAAGTCGTAATCAACATATTATCAGCCACTCCATTTGCCATCTTGCCAATAGTTGAAGCTGTTGCCGGAGCTATAAGCATAGCATCCGCCCATAAACCCAGATCCACATGGCTATTCCATGTACCGTCACGTTGGGCAAAAAACTCACTGATAACCGGTTTACTCGTCAATGCCGAAAGCGTAATGGGAGTTATAAATTCTTTTCCTGCAGGAGTTATGACTACCTGTACCTCAGCACCTTGCTTTATAAGTCCCCGGATAATATAACAAGCTTTATAAGCAGCAATACTTCCAGTTATTCCTAATACAATTTTCTTCCCTTTCAGTGTATTCGCCATGATACTACTTATTGGTTAATTCACGTAGACGGATCTTTGTCAACATAGCCTTGGTGTTCAGCGTAAAGTCACTGTTTAATATCCAGCTATAATAGCCCGGATCGCGCTTCAACACATCTGTCACCGACATTCCCTTGTATTTTCCAAAGTTAAATACTTCCACACCATTATCATCATAAATCATACGTCCTGCGAAATCCACATTTTTGTTAAAGCTGGAATAATCGGCCAGAAAAGCAACATCATTCTGCAATTCCGAATAACGGTCCAGCTGTGCCATTAGCACCTCATAAGTTGCTTGCGTATCAGCTGCCGCCGTATGTGCATCCTCCAGATTCTTTCCACAATAGAATTTATAAGCAGCAGAAAGTGTACGCTGCTCCAATTTATGGAAAATGACCTGTACATCCACAAACTTGCGGCGACTCAGGTCAATATCTACACCGGCGCGAAGAAATTCTTCCGCCAGCACGGGAATATCAAAACGGTTGGAATTAAATCCTGCCAAATCACATCCTTCTATATCATTGGCAATAGTACGGGCCACTTCTTTGAAGGTAGGACAATCTGCCACATCCTCGTCATAGATGCCATGAACAGCAGACGCACCTTCGGGAATATGCATTTCCGGATTGATACGAAGTGTTTTTGCTTCCTCATTACCATTGGGGTGTACTTTGAGATAACAGATTTCAACGATACGGTCTACATTGATACTCGTTCCGGTCGTCTCCAAATCAAAAAAAACAATCGGGTTTTTGAGGTTTAATTTCATTATTATTATAAGTATAAGCTACAAGCTACGAGCTACAAGCTACAAGTGGCTACGCTATATCCCCAAAGGCACTCGTAACCTGTAGCTTGTAGCTCGTAGCTATAGCAATTATTAATCATTTAGCATCATCGGCATCAGTAGCATCAACAGCTCCTCATTTTCTTCTTGTTCAACGGGAATGATGACACCTGCACGTGACGGATCTGCCAGTTCAATTATCACTTCATCAGCAGCGATATTATTCAAAATATCAATCAGGAAAGTCGATTTAAAACCGATGCTCATCGGGTTACCATCATACTGGCAAGCCAGTGTTTCTTCGGCAGAAGTAGAGAAATCAATATCCTGGGCCGAAATCACAATCTGATTGGGCTGCATACGCAGCTTAATAAGACTGCTTGCCTGTGATGAGAAAATAGATACACGACGCAATGCACCTACCAACTGCATACGGTCCACAGTCACTTTATAAGGATTATTCTGCGGTATCACCGAATTATAATTAGGATAACGTCCTTCAATCAGACGACACACCATGCGGTATTTTTCCAATGTAAACACAGCATTACGTTCATCAAATTCAATAACAACTTGTCCTTGTTCTTTAGGCAACAAATTCTTAATCAACGAAGCCGGCTTTTTGGGCAGAATAAATGCTGCGCGTTCATTACCTTTGGCAGCCAGTGTTTTGCAACGCACCAATTTGTGACCATCAGATGCCACCATTGTAATATCTTCTGTGGTAATGTCAAAATAGATACCATTCATCACCGGACGAAGCTCATCATCAGCCGTAGCAAATACAGCGCGATTAATTCCACCCAACAATACGGATGCATCCATTTCTACGCGTACGGCATTATCACCCAGCATAGCCGATTGAGGAAATTCATCTGCATTCTGTCCCATCAGGCTATACTTACCGTTCTGATACTGTACTGTGATTTCCAAAGAATTGGTATTTACTTCAAATGACAGCGGTTGTTCGGGGATTTCCTTCAATGCGTCCAGAATTGTTTTGGCAGCTACGGCAAAGCGTCCGTCAGCATCACTTTCATTCACTTCAACTGATGTCACCATCGTTGTTTCACTATCAGAAACAGTAATCGACAATGTTCCGTCTTTCAGTTCAAAGAGGAAACAATCCAAAATGGGCAACGCATTCTTCGAATTAATCACACGGCTGATAGCCTGTAAATGGCTGGAGAGCGCAGTACTCGAAACGATAAATTTCATATGTTCTGTGTATTTAAGTTTTATATTATTCCCTATTCGTACTATAACTTCATAGTATCGGACAAAGTTACAAAAAAAGATCTTCCCACAGCAAAGAAAATTAAGAAAAAACACCCGGAACTTCTCCGGATTTCCCTAAAAAATTGTAACTTCGCCGCATCATTAAAAAAGAACGCAATGGAATTTACAGGAAAAATTATCGCTATACTCCAACCAAGAGGCGGAGTGGCAAAGTCGGGCAATGAGTGGAAAGCACAAGAATACGTGATTGAAGACCACGGCCAATATCCCCGCAAAATGTGTTTCGATGTTTTCGGAGCAGACAAAATAGAACAGTTTAACATCCAGATGGGCGAAGAACTGACCGTATCATTTGATGTGGACGCACGCCAATGGCAGGACCGTTGGTTCAACAGTATCCGCGCATGGAAAGTAGAGCGTGTTAGTGCAACAGCCCCTGCAGGCGCACCGGGCGCATCTGTTCCGCCGCCGGCACCGACTGCCGCACCGGAATTCCTGGCAGGTGATGCGAAAGACGATCTGCCATTCTAAACTGAAAAGAATTTTAGCACAAAAAAGGGAGAATGTTTTCTCCCTTTTTTGTGTGTTAAATCTTATATTTTATTCCCTTTATATAAAAGCACCAGATTCGGATATACGACTTCTTCTACACAGGTAAACTGTATCGAAAGAATAAAATGCCGGAAGAATTTAGCCTGGCGAAAGAAAAAGTTAGGTATCAGACGCACATAAGTTTCCGGTTGCTCCACCATCTTTTCCATATCCACCATCATTACAAAACTATATGTGGGTGAAAGACTCCCGATCCCCTCTTCATACAACGGAATATCATCCAATACTTCCTCATTCTCCATGGCATCTATATAAGCCGTGAGACTGGCAACATCCGGTGCCATCAGCAGATGCCCGCGATAAAAACACACATACGTATAAAGGGCGGACTCTGTGATGCCTGTCAATTGAGTCAGCAAGGTATTACGAGGCAATATATAATAACGATATCCTTTCGCCTTTGGATAAAGATGATAATCGGGGTATGCCTGCGGAACAGGAGGCGCATCCACTTCCTTCGGAGAAGTATAAAGCAATGACTGCAAGCGGCGTTCAGCCTGCAACACATTCTTCACCGGAACACTCATCACCGCACAAGGAATCTCATTTACTGTATCTTTCGACTGGAAGAGACAGGATATCACCTGATCTCCTGCATACATTTTCAAGAAATCCATCCATTCTTCATCTCTTTCTTTAATATAATCGGAATAAGTTGCCTTGGCATATTCCTGTTTCGCCGTAAAGCTGCACATGGCATTCATATCCGAAATGGCCCAACAATCATAAAAGAAAGTAGAAAGTGGAAGCCGTTCTCCCGGAAACCCCTCTACCGGCTGCTGGCGACGCAAAGCATTTATAAAAGTATGTGTAGTGTCCGATCCGTGACTAATCCCCGAACAATAAATAGCATTCTCATTCAGCTTCAAATCAAATTCCGCCCAACTTCCCAAATAGGTCTGCGAACGAATACCATCTGTATTTTTACCCATCTCCACCGATTTAATGCGCACATACACCGTAGCTTCCACGTTCGCATTCTTCCCAGCATGCATCAGTCTGAATGAAGGCATGTCTATCAACGACTTTTTGGAGAGCCGCGCGTCAATCACCTGTTCTATCAATCGCTTCTGAAAGCTGATCGCCAGGAAGTCCGATGTGAAATACGCTGAAAGGAAACGTCCGTCAGGCATAGGATAAATACTGATCTCCTCACCTCTGTAATCAAAGAATTTAGAAGGGAATGAACTGGAACAATATTTCCTGATGAATGACTCCACCAGCTCATAATCACCTGATCCCAGACTGCAATACAACACTTGGTTCAATGGTGTATCCGGCTCATGAAAACTGATAAGCATTTTGTTCATCTGCTTACTAAGTCCGTGCGGAGTATCCTCAAGCAAGGTATGCAGATAGTTTTTCAGATAAACAAAAAGTTCGGAAGCATAAAGGAAGTGATTATCTTTGCTGCAACTCAACTGGTTGATATCATCCACCAATTCTGCCATACGGTCTGTTTCCAGCACAGCTATTGCGCTTTGAGGCACTAGAGTATAGAGATTAAAATCTTTCTGACTCTCCACCTCATTCAACCTAAAGAATGAATACACCCCGAACCCCGTACATAGCAACACTATGGACACAATCATGGCAATTCTTATGATAAGGCGTAACTTCATGGTTTTTCAGGCATCAAGTTTCGGCAAAAATAAGTATTTCTACTAATAAAACAAAACAAATGTTTCAAAAACTTTAGTAGATATAAAAAAAGTTTTAGAATGCCTGCCTTTAAAACTCTATTTCCATTCCATCAAAAGTTAGATGCACATCAGGAGGAAGCTGCTTTTCGAGTTCCACATGCAATCCGGCATGATGACTCATGTGAATAAAATAAGTTTCGCGCGCACCGATGCGCTTCGCCGTCTCCAATGCCTCGGAAATACTCTGATGCGTAGGATGCGGCTTGACACGCAAGGCATTCACAACCAGAACGTCTAAGTCTTGCAATTGTTCATAGGACTCTTCAGGCATGGTCAGCATATCTGTAATATAAGCCAAACGCTTACCTATGCGATACCCCAGAATAGGCAGACGCCCGTGCATCACCTGAAAAGGAATAATCTCCGTATGATTGATAAAAAAGTTTTTTCCCGGTTCCACTTCTTGCAAGAAAATCTGAGGTACACCGGGATATTTATGTTCCAAAAAACAATAGGGCATTCGCGCACGCAAGTGAGTTGCCGTATAGTCATCGGAATATATGGGAATCTCACCGAAACAGCAGAAAGGACGAAGATCATCCAGTCCTCCTACATGGTCATAATGCTCATGAGTAATCAGTACTCCATCTATTTTTTCAAATGAGGCTGCCCTCAACATCTGTTCCCGGAAATCCGGTCCGCAATCAATCAGTATCACCGCATCATCCGTATGTAACAAAGAAGACGCACGCAAGCGGTTATCGCGCGGATCGGCAGAAGTGCAAACTTCGCACTTACAGCCTATTTCAGGCACCCCTGTCGATGTTCCGCTTCCCAATATTCTTAGTTTCACTTTAATTACATATTAATTATCAATCATCTAAATAAAATTCACTTCGGGATGTATGTCAATGCCGAACTTCTCACGCACCGATGCCCTTACAGCATCCGAAAGAGCTACGATATCAGCTCCCGTTGCCCCTCCCCGGTTTACCAACACCAACGCCTGCTTATCATGCACAGCAGCAGGTCCCAGCGATTTCCCCTTCCAGCCACATTGGTCTATCATCCAACCGGCAGGGATTTTTATCCGATCAGCCCCCATCTCATAAAAAGGCATCCGGGGATATTGTTCCCGTAAGACCTCAAATACTTCACGAGAAACGACAGGATTCATAAAGAAACTTCCGGCATTACCCAGCAGTTTCGGATCAGGCAATTTACTTTCACGGATACTGATAATCACTTGGCGTAATATTTTCAAGTCTACTCCCGGATATTTTTCAAGTTCCTGACGGATAGTACCGTAATCCAACATATAATGTTCTTTCTTGCTCAGGGTGAAACCGACATACGTAACGAATACCTGTTTCATTTCCGGCCGTTTGAAAATACTGTTCCGATATGAATATCCACATTCATCCATCCGGTAAACATGCTTCACGCCCTCTATGTTCATTGTTTCCACAAAAGAAATCAGGTCTTTCACTTCCACGCCATAAGCACCAATATTCTGCACCGCCGAGGCTCCCACTTCTCCGGGAATCAGCGACAGGTTTTCAGTTCCGTACCAACCATGCTCCACACAATAAGCCACGAAATCATCCCACACCACACCGGCACCTACACGTAACGCAACCTTTTCTTCATCTTCTGCTATTACTTCAATACCGCCAATGCGCGAATGTAATATCACCCCTTTATAATCTCCGGTAAACAGCAGATTACTCCCTCCGCCAATATGCAGATAAGGAGAAGTGATGTACCCGGCGGCAATCAACTTCTCCAATTCTTCTACTGAGCTGTATTCCAAAAACACGGCAGCTTCTACATCAAGTCCGAATGTATTGGGTATTTTTCTCATCTCATGCTCCATCATTCGTAATTCGTAATTTTCTAAATGCTCGTATCTTCATATTTATATAATTCCCACTCTCCGCGATGCCTGCGGAAATAGAATATATTAGTGTATCCATTTCCAATCCCGTTTACTTTCAGTATTTTCGTATTCGAGTTATCGCTATTCTTTTGTCCGTAATTGATATTTGACAGTTTATCCACAGGCAATACCGGACGGAAAGCATACCACTGATTCAAGTCGAGTGTAGTCTCCAGGATAGAAAACTCATCATCCGGATCTATTGTGATATACTGTAAAGGTTCGCGAATATGCCGGCTCTGATAAACGCTGTCGGTCACAAAACGCGAATAAAACGCAACGAAGTCTTCATCCTCTCCCTGTTCCATTTGACGGAGATTGATAGCTTCCAGCATCCATACGCCCTTGGTACGCTCGAAGTAGTATTTCTTCACCATGCGGTTCTCCAGGAAAATCCATTCCACCTGCACGGAAGTCAGCGCAGTATCCCCCACCAGCTCCAGATCGTCTTCATTGTCGAAGAGTAATGTGTAATAACTCTGCTGAGTAAACAGATAATCATGTTCCCACTCTCCCTTCTCTATTTTAGAAGGCTTATCAACGTCGTAAAAAGACAATGGAAATTTGGTCCGCTGCTGTTGCAGGGCGTCATCTGAAGCGTAACTGTAGATAAAATCATCAAACGATTCATCCGCTTCTATTGGCTTTGGGTCATTATCAACTTCGGCCTGTGATACAGTATCAGCCTTGTGTGCAGCTGAATCCACCAAATTGGTGATTGTCGCAAAAGGGTCCATCTTCGTTTTCTTGTTGCCACACGACACCAAGAAAACGAGAAGAAAGAACCCCAATCCTATTTTTCTCATTCTTTACCGGACCATAAGGTCACTTATTTAGTTTAGCTCTTAACTTTTCAAGCATGTCCACCGTCATGGACTCTAAATCATATTGCGGTTTCCAATCCCACTCTTCACGAGCACAACTGTCATCCAAGCTGTCGGGCCAGCTGTCGGCAATGGATTGCTTCAATGGGTCAATCTCATACACCATTTCAAAGTCGGGCACATGCTTCTTGATGGACTGGCAGATCTCCTCCGGATCAAAACTCATGGCAGCAATATTGAAAGCATTCCGATGCTTCAGACGTGCCGGTGCTGCTTCCATCAATGAAATAGCCGCATTCAGCGCATCAGGCATATACATCATATCCATATAAGTACCAGGCTTCAAAGGACATACAAACTTTTCACCTTTCACTGCGGAGTAAAAAATATCGACCGCATAGTCTGTAGTTCCCCCTCCCGGAGGAGTTACATTGGAAATGATGCCCGGGAAGCGAACCGCACGGGTATCCACTCCATATTTAGTATAATAATAATCGCTCAACAATTCAGTAGTTACCTTGGTTACGCCATACATCGTACGAGGACGCTGAATCGTATCTTGCGGCGTCTTCACATGAGGTGTAGCTTCTCCAAACGAACCGATAGAACTCGGAGTAAACACTGCGCAACCGTATTCACGCGCCACTTCCAGCACATTCCATAATCCGTCTATACCAATTTTCCAAGCCATGGCCGGACGGCTTTCGGCAACAACCGAGAGCAAAGCCGCCAGATTATAAATCGTATCAATCTTGAATTGGCGTGCCACCACTTCAATAGACTGACGGTCGGTGACGTCGGCAATAGCAGAAGGTCCAGATGCCTTCAACTCGCCTTTAGGCATAGCACTCGGAATGTATCCGGCTATAACATGGTCATCTCCATAACGTTTACGCAATTCCAATGTGAGTTCCGAACCTATCTGTCCGGTTGCTCCAATTACCAAAATATTCTTCATACGACTTATTTATAAGGTGCTCCATCCTTAGAGACGTGCAAATATACATACTTTTTTTTCATTATTCTATCATTTTGCTATTGTTTATTTGAAGAAAAATCGTGTCCTTTGTATCGTTTAGTAATAAGATGACAAACTTTTAATTTATAAAGCTATGTACGGGAAAATGAAAGAACACCTCAGCAATACGCTTGCTGAAATCAAAGAGGCCGGACTCTACAAAGAAGAGCGCCTGATCGAGAGTGCGCAACAAGCCGCCATCACCGTAAAAGGGAAGGAAGTACTGAATTTCTGCGCTAACAATTACCTAGGTTTGTCCAACCATCCGCGACTGATTGCCGCCGCCCAAAAGATGATGGATCACCGTGGCTACGGCATGTCTTCCGTACGTTTCATCTGCGGAACACAAGACATCCACAAAGAACTGGAAGCTGCTATCTCCGACTATTTCAAAACCGAAGACACCATCCTCTATGCTGCTTGTTTCGATGCCAACGGCGGAGTGTTCGAACCTCTATTCAGCGAGGAAGATGCTATCATCTCCGATTCCCTGAACCACGCCTCCATCATTGACGGTGTACGCCTGTGCAAGGCCAAACGTTACCGCTATGCCAATGCCGACATGGCCGAACTGGAGAAGTGCCTGCAAGAAGCACAGGCCCAGCGTTTCCGCATTGTCGTAACAGACGGTGTATTCTCCATGGACGGCAATGTAGCTCCGATGGATCAGATCTGTGATCTAGCAGAAAAGTATGACGCTCTGGTCATGGTAGACGAATCTCACTCTGCCGGTGTAGTAGGTCCTACAGGTCACGGTGTGAGCGAGCTATTCAAAACTTACGGACGTGTGGATATTTACACCGGCACACTGGGCAAGGCTTTTGGCGGAGCCATGGGCGGATTCACCACCGGACGCAAAGAGATTATCGACCTGCTGCGCCAACGCAGCCGCCCGTATCTGTTCTCCAATTCTGTTGCTCCTGCCGTGATCGGTGCAAGTATCGAAGTCTTCAATATGCTGAGAGAAAGCAATGCCCTGCATGACAAATTAGTAGAAAACGTTAATTACTTCCGCGAGAAAATGACTGCCGCCGGATTTGACATCAAGCCTACACAAAGTGCTATCTGCGCCGTGATGCTGTATGATGCCAAACTTTCGCAGATTTACGCCGCCCGTATGCAAGAAGAAGGCATTTACGTCACCGGATTCTATTATCCCGTGGTTCCGAAAGACCAGGCACGCATCCGTGTACAAATCTCCGCCGGACACGAAAGAGAACATCTGGACAAGTGTATAGATGCATTCATCAAGGTAGGAAAAGAACTTGGAGTATTATCGCGCTAAAGCGCGATAAGCTACAGGCTACAAGTGACGAGTTACAAGTTGCTGCGCTGTATTCGTAAGCGAATAATTATTCGCCAGACTACCACACCGAAAGGAACTTGCAACTCGTCACTTGTAGCTTGTAGCTTTTACTCCCGGCAGCACCACCGTAAACCTGCTTCCTTTCCCCGGTTCCGACCACAGTTCGATTTTGCCCCGCAATTTTTCTACAATCACCTGGCAGATGGAAAGTCCCAAGCCGGCTCCTTGCGAAAACTCATCCTGTTTATAGAAGCGGCTAAAGATCATTTTCTGTTCTGAGAGTTCAATGCCTCTTCCGGTATCTTCCACATAGATAGCCACTCGGTCCGATTCAGAAAGATAACGGTATCCCAACTTGATATATCCGGTTTTAGTAAACTTAGAAGCATTATTCAGGAAATTAGTGATCACCTGCGTCAAGCGCCCCTTGTCAACCGTCACTTCCACCTGCACCGCACCCAACTCTTTGATGAATTCCAATTGTTCGGGAATCAGCATCTGGTGAGTCATATAAATACTATCGACCAATTCTGAAACCAAACACTTCTCGTATTCAAATGACATATATCCGGACTCGATGCGCGAAAGTTCCAAAATATCATTGATTAGTTTCAGCAACAAATCACTATTCTTATTAATACTGCCGATGTATTCCAAACGTTCCTCCGGACTCACATCATCATCAAGCGCCAATATATTGGAGAAGCCCACAATTGCATTCAGCGGCGTACGAATCTCATGGCTCATATTTGCCAGGAAAGACTGCTTTAATTCAGCCTTTTCAGCCAGTAGTCTTGCTTCTTCCAATTCCTGCTCACGATCTTTAATCGCCTGTATATTCAGCAACAGACCGGCAGCTTTATATCCTCCACCGGGAAGCTGTATCGTCTTATAACGAAACTCCCACCACTGATAGCCTTTTTCATTAAAGTCACAACGCACCTGAGAAACCACTTTGCCTGCCTTAGAAATGTTTTTCCAGTACCCTTTCACCTCATCCCAATGATCGGGATGCATAAACGACAAGAGTTCCTCAAAACCAAGTGATTTAGCACTCATTTTCTGTGATATCCAGAATTCCTTTTCAAATACGAAATGGTCATTTTCCAGCTTCCAGGCAAAGGTGTCGCTACCTTCAATAGCCAACGCCAATGTTTCCTTTTCACTTTCCAGTTCATAAAGGGCACGTCTCTTCCGTCCTTGTTCGCGGCGATAAAGGAAGAAGAGCCAGACAAACAACGTGGAAAGCAGAATGATAATCAACACAACACCGGTTCCCCATGCTACCGGATATTCTTCCCGGAAAGGAATATTTATAATCGTACATTCCGCCGGAATACTCTCTTTGGAAATGCCCCGTTGCTGCATCACGTTCCAGTCTACCACATATTTCTTACGGCTCTCCCTGATGGGGATATCCGAAGGCTTCTCACCATGCAAAATACGTATGGCAGCACTCACTTCCTCTTCGGCCAGAATCGGGAATGTCGTGATATATCCGCCAAGCAATCTTTCGTTATAGCCGAATGCCTCATTAATCGCAGTGAGACTGGGGCTTGCACATATATTTCCAATATTAACCGATGTATAGTCGCGTTTCATCTGGAGGTAGCACATTCCTATGGAATACTTACTTAAAGTCCAGATAAAGTTTGCAGTTTCCTGTTTCTTTCCAATTCGTACCGACAGACTGGAAAAACGGGCATATCCCTCTTTATGGGGATAATGCAGCCTCTTTTCACGGGGAGTTCCCGAATAGCCGACCATACAGGTCACTTTTTCATCTTTCAGTTGATTTTCTATATCTGCCCGTATCTGCCGGTCGATATACGTAGAATCAAGCACTGTAAACAACTCCACATCTTCACCAAATAACTTTGCTCCCAGGCGTATATTCTTCATCAGATCTATCCGGTCATGAAAGCCCGTCACATTAGGATACTCTTTCAATAATTCCCAATTAGGATAGTTCACTCCACCAAAAACCACCGGAATTTCTGTCACCAAAGGATGACAACACTTGAACAGTGAATAGGCAGCCTGATCATCATTCACCAGAATTATTTCAGGTTTCCAACCATCAGAAACCGAATCGAGCAGATGATACATGTACTTCAACTCCGGTTCTTCCTGGAAAGCCTCACAGTCCAGATATACGATACGAATATCCGCATCAACCCCGTTTCTTCTGAATTCTTTATCTATCAAGCGGTTGAAATCAGGATAGCCGACATAACTTTCCTCGTAAGAATGCACGATTAAAATTCGCCGCTCCTCCCGGTCCGAACAGCTGTTCAAAACGAAAAAAAACAGAAAAAGCCATGCATATATAGACAGAAATGTATACTTCATTATTCAACTATCTGATCCATAAGTGCAACAAAGGTAGAATAAAATATGCATAATCCCAAGAAAAGAAAAAAAGAAGCTATCTGATTTTTTCAGACAGCTTCCCTGCTTGGCAATTCTATATCAAAAAGACTATTAACGTTCGCCCAATTTCACATCTACAAAGAAGATACCCGTAGCACCGGCTTTCTTAATCATATCAACGATGCCTGCAGCCGTAGCCTCTTCTTCTACCTGTTCGCGTACAAATCCCCACAGGAAGTCCTGCGTTGCTTTATCTTTTTCGGCAGCAGCCACATCCACCAACTTGTCGATCATTTCGGATACACGGCGTTCGTGTTTGTACACCTGTTCAAATACTTCCAGCGGAGTACCGAAATCGTTGGGAACTACATCCAGCTTATCAACTTTGGCTTTACCGCCACGTTTGATTACGTAACCAGCCAATGCACAGGCATGTTCGTTCTCTTCTGCCCACTGTTTTTTCAACCAATGCGCCATACCACAATATCCTTCTTTCTCCATATAGAAAGACATAGCCAAATACATGTTAGCCGACCACATTTCAGCTGTAATCTGCTCGTTAATTGCATTTTGTAATTTTTCAGTAATCATAATCGTATTTTTTAATTAAATTGAAATCATTACAAAAGTAACAATGATACACAGACATTGTTCATTTGATAACATTTTTTATATAAAATAGTCCGGATTGACGGGCGTTTCCTGCAAAATAGTCTCAGCATTGAAACATGGACACTCCTTGACCCACTCTTCCGGTTCTATTTCGCCGTTGCTGTTCAGGTCAGGACTAAGGTCACGATGACCTGCCAGCCGAGAACCCGGATAATCCCTCAACAACAACATCACCAATACACGAAGAGAGTGTTTCTGTAAATCTGTTCTTGTATCAGAAGCCCGGCCATTCACATCCAGCCCGCCTTCATAGCACACACTAATCGAGTGAGCGTTGTATCCCCGGGCATGCGCACCGGGCTTTTCAACCGGGCGAAGATTTTTGATATCCCCGTTCTTCCTTATATAATAATGATAACCTGCGCCGGAGAATCCCCGGCGCAGGTGGTCTGTGGTTAAGTCATATTCCGTATAGCAACGGTCAGCGCGGGTGGCGCTGCAATGAATGACGATTAAATCAATTTTTCTCATTTCTTAAAGTATTATCCCGGTATCATTTCCCTGTCATCGCATGCGCGCTAAACGCTCCCAACACAGCCGAAGCCAGAGCAATCACAATCTTCAACACCGCATCCCAAGTCAATTTCTTTTTCATGCCTTATTAAGTTTAGATTAAAGTTTACCCCAGCGGGTTTTCATCCAGACCACCGCCTCCGCCGGAATTACCACCTCCCTGACCACCGGAGGAGGAACCGTCTTCATCCTCCTTTTTATCCAGGGCAAAGGATACATTGGCCGGACTTCGGGTTGCCGCCACGGTTCCGTTCACCAGCCGCAACCCCTTGTCCGGTGTGAAACGGATATGCACCCGTTTGATATTCCTTACCTTACAATCCTCCATTTTCTCCACGCCCGAACAACGGAACGTCATGTGAAATATCCCGAATTGATTCAGTTTCACCTTGTCTCCATTGACAAGTGTCCCTTGAATTTCTTCTACCAGAGCCTCGATCACGTGTTTTACGTCACCTTTGGTCATAGCACAATTCTTCTGAATACTGGCGGCAAGGGTGTCGATATCCACCGTGCCGGCAGAGCGGGGTTTCTGACGAAGATAAAACAACATCGGAGAATCTTTATCACTCACGATTTTTCTACGCTGAAAGCGTTCTACAAGTACATCCATAAAAAAATTAAAGTTTAGGTTAAAAAAATCCGTAATGCCTATCATTAAGCACTTCACAAAGATACAACATCCAGCAGCCAAAGTCAAGTGTTTTGCTATTTATTTCCTCACCAAACGACAATTATTTTCATCCCCCAATTAATACTTAACACTTAATACTTAATACCTATTTCGCATTCCTCATCATCCACTCCAGCGGCGGCACATACTCCCCTATCTTCGTCATACTGGCATTATGCCCGAAGTACACATCCCCCGTCTCCCCATTACGGTTTTTCGCCACAATAATCACACCCAGCCCCTCCGAGGGATATTTACTCTTGCGCTCCGTCGGTATCCCATAAACAGCCGGACGATACAGCAACATCACCAGGTCCGCATCCTGTTCTATCGCACCGCTCTCACGCAAATCACTCAGTGCGGGCCGGTGATCGCCGCGTCCTTCACAGTCACGGTTCAACTGGCAGAGCAGAATCACCGGTATATTCAGCTCCTTCGCCATTATCTTCGCCTTGCGGCTCGCTTCCGCCACTTCCTGTTCGCGGTTGCGGTTTTTCTGCCCGGAACCCACCTCGCAAAGTTGCAGATAGTCGATGATAAGGGCGTCGCACAATCCTTTGCCCTTCAACAGCCGCGCTGAAGAGCGGATATGATCCATTCCCATCTTCGGATTGTCATCCACATAAACAGGCAGGCGTGCCAACTTGCGTGCAGCCTCCAAAGCCTGCTGCTGCTCGTCGGCAGTCATCAGTCCCGTGCGCATGTGGCTGGCATTGATGTCGGCGGCAGCAGCCGTTATCCAGCGGTCGCCCAGTTGCTCGCCCTGCATCTCAAGGCTATAAACCACCACATGCCTGCCCGCAAGCCCTGCCGTTAGTGCCAGATGCAATCCGAAAGCCGTCTTGCCCACCGACGGACGGGCGGCAATAATAACCAGTTCTCCTGGCTGCCAACCCGCCGTCAGGCGATCCAACTCGGCAAGTCCCGTAGGGATGCCCGTAACGCCGTTCAGGTTGTTTGCCACGCGGGCATCCATCAGTTTCAGCGTATCCAGCATCAGCCGGTCCATATCACGCAGATAATCGGCAAAGGCCGCCTCACCTTCCAGATGGTCGGCAAGGTTATGCAGTTCCACCAGCGTGTCGGATATGTCTATCGTCTCATCGGAAGCGGCAGCCAGCAGACGATGCATGCCGATAATAGCCTCGCGCCGCACGTACATCCCGCGCAGGATGGCGGCATGCTGCTCCAGATGGGCGGAAGAAGCTACGCGCGAAGTCAGTTGCGTCAGCCGGAACGGCCCGCCCACGGCTTCCAGTTTGCCACGGGCGGCAAGTTCGTTCTTCACGGTGATGATGTCAATGGACCGGCCCGTATGGTACATAGCCAGCAGGGCGGAGAATATCTCGCAATTGTTCTGTTCGTAGAACATCTCGGCGCGGAGCTTGTCGGCCACGAGCGCCATGGCTGCCGTTTCCAGCAGGCAGGCGCCGAGGACGACTTCTTCCAGGTCGGCATCGTGGGGGTTCAGAATTTCAGCCATACATTTTTTTCATTTTCAGTTCGTAAAATCTTCATTAAAAATCTTGAGATCCAGATATTTGGCCGCACTCCGGCAATAGCGTATATCACTCAGGCTATAATAGTAGTCTTCTATGCGTTCAAGGGCAAGTTTCCGCTCACGGGTAGAAAGCTTTTTCCACAACTTCCCAACCAACGCCTTGCTCTCTATGCGTATGTGCGTCACTTCGCCATACTTGTCAATAAACCGTTCAAAGACTTCATCCACCTTCTTCTCTACCTTCTTTTTTTCACCGGAATTGCCCGTCCAGGCATCATAGCCCGGAATGCGGATATGACTGAGGCAGTCGCCCGGTACTTTTTCTACAAGCCCTTGGGCAATGCAGCGTTCAAAGAAGCGTCGGACATGTCCTCTCCTCCACCCCAGAATGTCCGCCCAACCCATAAAAGAGATAACGGATTCCCCCCGGGCACAGGTCACTTCCACCCCATTACACCATGCCACCTTTGTCTTGTAATTCACGTGGGTCAATACTCTCAGGAATGCCTCTTCGTCACCATTCGCCGCCCCCTGCTTTTCACACATACTCATCAGCAACGCCCTTGAAACCATGACGTAGCCTACACGCAACCAATTATTTTCCATTATCAGATAAACTCTACAAATTAACACTTTTTTCTGCGCCATATCCCTAACGCCGTTTGCGCCACCCCTTTTCACTGATATTCAATGAAGCGCAAGCACCCTTGCGCCACGCTTGCGCCAGCAAATGGACATAACATAATTATATTAGAAGAAATGATATACTAAAGTATATCTATCAGAACAGATGATGTGTTTGAGTCAAACAGATGATGCATCGGGCCCCAACGCATGATGCGTTTGCCCCGAACAGATGATGCGTTTTCCTTTACCGTTTACCTTAATCAATTTTTCTTTCTTTTTCATTGTTCAGTTGTTTACTTATTTACACTTCAAATAAAAACATACAATATACTCTTATTCTGTATTACAGCGCAAAATTAGGAAGTATCATTCAAAGCGCAATAGCAAATATTTGCACCAACATAAATATAAACATCACTAAATAAAATCATTGCAGGTATATAGGTGATTTTTAATAGTGAGTAATTTCAAAGATAATGCACCATCCCTACAAAAACTTTTGTTATCTTTGTATCGTTAATAACGACAACAGATTAAAAACAGGAGGATAGAATATGGACCCACTGAAATACATAGTACCCGGCAGGAAACGTATCCCTTACGGCATGATGAACTTCGCAGATATACGCCTCGACAATTATTATTATGTAGACAAGACCCATTTTATTCCTGCGATAGAGCAGGCGGACCGATTCTTTTTCTTCATCCGCCCCCGCCGCTTCGGGAAAAGCTTGACGCTTAACCTGCTGAGACAATATTATGATGTGCGTACCCGTGACAAATTCGACGCCCTATTCGGAGACCTCTACATCGGGCAACACCCCACCCCCAGCCGCAATAGCTATCTGGTGCTCTACCTCAACTTCTCCGGCATCACCGGCGAACTGAATAATTATCGCAAAGGGCTGGATGCACATTGCCAAATCCGCTTCGACTACTTCTGCGAAGTCTATGCCGACCTGCTGCCGCAAGGCATCAAAGAGAAATTGGATGAAATGGACGGAGCTACCAATCAACTGGACTACTTGGTTTCAGAGTGCGAGCGTGCCGGGCGGGATATTTATCTCTTCATTGACGAATATGACCACTTCACCAACGCCATCCTCGCCGACCCCGAAAGCCTGCACCGCTATACCAACGAGACGCATGGCGAAGGTTATCTGCGCGCTTTCTTCAATAAAGTAAAGGCTGGAACGGATTCCAGCATCAAGCGTTGCTTCATCACCGGCGTAAGCCCCGTGACGATGGACGACCTCACCAGCGGATTCAACATAGGTACCAATTATTCCCTCACGCCGAAATTCAACCAGATGATGGGATTCACGGAAGAAGAGGTGCGCGAGATGCTGACCTATTATTCTACCACCAGCCCCTTTCGCCATACCATCGACGAGTTGATAGAGATAATGAAGCCGTGGTATGACAACTACTGCTTTGCACAGGAAAGCTACGGTGGAACCACGATGTACAACTCCAACATGGTGCTCTATTTCGTGAAAAACTATATTGACAATGGCAAAGCGCCGTTAAATATGATAGAAAGCAACATCCGCATCGACTACGAGAAGCTGCGCATGCTCATCCGCAAGGACAAGGAGTTTGCCCACGATGCTTCCGTCATACAGACTCTCGTGAGCCAAGGCTTCATCACCGGAGAACTAAAAGAAGGATTTCCCGCCTCCGGCATCACCAATCCCGATAACTTCGTGAGCCTGCTCTACTATTTCGGCATGCTCACCATCAGCGGGATGCACGAAGGAAAGACAAAACTAACCATCCCTAATCTGGTGGTTCAAGAACAACTCTATACTTACTTGCTGAATACTTACAATGATGCAGACCTGAGTTTCAGCAGTTACGAAAAAAGCGAACTGGCGAGCCGTCTCGCTTATCGGGGAGACTGGAAAGCTTACTTCGACTACATCGCCGACTGCCTGAAGACGTATGCCTCGCAGCGCGACAAGCAGAAAGGTGAGTTCTTCGTCCACGGCTTCACCCTTGCCATGACCGCTCAGAACCGCTTCTACCGTCCCGTCTCCGAACAGGACACGCAGGCGGGCTATGTCGATATTTTCCTCTGCCCGATGCTGGAGATCTACTCCGACATGGCGCACAGTTATATTGTGGAGTTGAAGTATGCCAAGTATCGTGACCCCGAAAACCGTGTGGAGGAACTACGTCAAGAAGCCATCGCCCAGGCCAACCGCTATGCTGATACGGATACGGTGAAACGTGCCGTAGGCACTACCCAGCTGCATAAGATTGTGGTGGTATATAAGGGGATGGAAATGAGGGTATGCGAGGAAGTGTAAGAGATACTCAGTAAATCATCATTTCATTCAAATCCAACATATCAAAGAGCAATTTCTACCTCCTTATAATTTAGTCATAAAAACTTTTCCTATATTTGCGATGTTAATACTAACAATCGGATAAATATAGGAGATAATAATATGAAACTAACTAATCCTAATGCTGCTCAAATAGAAATGCTACATGCTATGGCGAGTATTGAGACCGAAGAGGAATTGTACGAATTAAAACAAGCACTTTCTAAGTTTTTTGCACACCGGGCACAAAAAGAGTTGGATAAACTTTGGGAAAACGGTACATTAGATCAACAAAAGCTTAATGAATTGCGTAAGCAACATCTCAGAACTCCCTACAAGCAATGAAACGCATTGTCGTACTGGATACGAATTGTTTGATACAGGCACTCCCTAGCCTAAGCCCTTATCACAAAATTTGGAACGATTTTGTGGAAGGAAAGTATCTCCTTTGTGTATCACTTAAATGAATTCATACAAGAACTGAATGAGAATCATTAAAAGATACTCTTTTCTTTCCGAAATCCCCCGTCTCCGGGGGAATAAAAACACGCACGCGTCAGCCTGCCTTATGCACAAACAGTAAATCCTCAACCAACAGATCGAAAGCTTGTTCACTGATGGCACCTTCGTGAAAATAGAAGTAATGGGTGAGCAAACGGCGCACCTGACGGATGCGGCACTCAGCGGTATAACCTTTCCACTCACCTACCCTCTTGCTGTCCAACGCCTGACGGATAACGGCTACATACGGAGCTATCAGACTGCGCACATCATCACCGGGACGAACCTGTATCTTCTCATTCGGCAAGATAATAGTCACTTCCGGATGGTCGGCACGAACTATACGCATGGCCTCCGTCCAGCGGAAGCCATCTGAAATTACGTCACGAGTAGTCTTTTTTTTGATGCATCTGTGGCATCGGGTGCCTGCTGCGCACCTCTTCTAAATCTTTTCATTGTTTGAATAAAAAATTAATTATTAATTGATTAATGAAGGCTATAAGCCTTCTTCTTCGTTCGGTTCCCATAGCAACTTGGGATATTTTCCCTGGCTGTAAGATTTCCAGTGTGCACTTCCCCAACCATTAGATGAATCAGTGCTATATACAGGCCATTTATTGTTGCCGTCATCAAAAAAGGCGTCATTGGTTGAAGATCCATTATTATTGGTACAATGCAGCTGAACACTTGGAATAGAAATTCCATAATTGTTTCTCGAATAACTATTATCTAATTCTCCAGTGAGACTTCCTATCGCATTATTGCTACCATTATCTATTATTTGCCCGGCATTATAGCAATATTCCATGACCAATGTTCTAACCAGACGGCTCAATATCCCGCCACAATGTCCATCACCGTTACGCGCATTACTTTTGGTTATTGTGCCAGTATTATAACAATACCTTATTTCCGTATCCATACCAGGATTACCCGGATCTATCTGGTTCCCCCAAGTAAGTCCTATAACACCGCCACCATATACATCTGCCGTGACATTTCCAGAGTTTTTACAATATTCGATGATGCAATGTCTACCTTCACCTATTACACCGCCGACATCGCCACCATTAGTTGATACAATAGTAGCCGCATTACTACATTTGAGGATTTTGCAACCGGACCTATCGCTTTTATTCACTATACCTCCAACTGATATACCACTAACTTTTATTTCTCCGGAAGCAAGATGCACATTTTGTATCGTCCCTCCACAATAGGAAAATATTCCTCCTCGTGTACTCTTCAGATTGCTAATCTTAAAACCCTTGCCATCATATAACAATCCACTTTTCACCGGTTTCCAATTGGCATACATATTTAAATCTATATCTTGGGTTTGTACATAGCACTCTGTTTCCGCCTCGACATTTTCCGTTCCCTCCTTTCCTACTCCCCTCAGCTGTGGCGGAGTTGTCACCCGATACGGATCAGCCTCCGTACCTGCCCCTTCCATGCCGCCTGCACTTAGCGGCAAGGTCACTGTCAAGGTGTTAGCATTTACTGTCAGATTGGTAGTGGTGGCAGAAACCAGCAATTGCTCTTTACTCTCCGCTTTTGCCAAATTATCGGTGATATAAACATCGAAGGAAGCGAGAGGTTCCGGAATTTTTCTCAGTCCATTCAATATATATTCGTTACTACTTCCACCGACCGCAGTTGCAGTATATGTATTTCCATTTACTATCACTTTTGAAACCGGGCCCAATGTGGTGGCTACATAACTTCCCGTATTCAACGTCATAGAGAAATTTTTGAAAGGAGCCGCAATGCGTGTATAGTTTCCTGCCTTAACATCGGCAGCCGCAAGGGATTTCTGATAAGCGTAGCGGTTGTCGGCAGGACCATAGTCAAATGCAACTTCAGCGTCTGCGCCGGGACGCACAAGATAGCGGTATATCCCATCCGGCATCTTCCAAGGAGCCATGCCATAAAACACAGGAGCAGGATCATACGGAGCATCCGAATTGCTCGTTTCATTAATCTGGATCTCTATCAAAGACATGGCATGCGTGAAAGAGAAAGCCAATGTGCCACCGTTAAGTGTACCTGCGCCTGTCATCAGGTCGGCGGAGGTATATTTAGCATAGTCGCTCTGGTCTGCCGGAGGGGTGAATGCGGAGGTTATTTCCGCAACGCTCTTCTTATCATTCATACTGCCGTTGTAAGGATAATAGGCATAGTAAGTAATGCCGGCGCCGTATACATGGATCTGATTGTTTGTATTGGCGGGTTGCCATGTTCCGGCAGCATTATACTTATAAGGAACATTGTTTTCCAGAATGACATTACCGGAGTTTTTTAAGGCGAAAACCCCTATTTGTTCCTCTCCCGTGAAGGAAGTTTGGTATCCGCTTTCTTGTGCGCGTGTATCTACTCTGCCACGAAAGCCGTTGAGCGTGACTTGCAAGGAGGCAATTGTCATTTCGGAAGTATCTTCTAACTCCGGGCTGCAAGACATAAACAGCGACACAAGAGGTGCCAATAAGATTATTTTTTCTGCGATTCTTTTCATTATATGTTATTTTAAAAAGTAAAAGCTGGATAAATCGGATGCCCGGCATCGCTTTGCGAATCGTCGAAAGCTCCGTTCTTGAAAATTGCAAAATAGCCATTACCTGTAACGTTATATGAACTTGTCCAAAGATTATCAAAATCCATATCATTATAACCAGCTATAGCCTTTCTACTTTTATTAATGACAGCCCTATTTTCATATGCATACTTGGTCTGTCCCGCCGACATCAAATACCAGCCACTGGTGAAAGCGGGTGCTGCAATGGCAGCATTAAAGATTTCCAGCGCCGCAAGCACCTGAAGGGGACTGGTACCCTTATCTGTACTAAGGGTTTGCGAATCTGAATAGCCGGTGAAAGCGGTTGCATTAGTAGAAACACTCCCTGTATCTCCGCCTCTTTTCACACCGGATGTTATATCCAGAGCTACGACATAGCCTTGTATTCTTATTTTTCCGTTTAGTCCCGTACCACTATATTTCGATATATTGTCTTCACGCTCTTCTCCCGTTTTACCATTGGCATATACGATGCCGATGCACGTTTTACCTGCCATCGGTGGTATACTGTATTGCAGTGCCGTCCCGTCGGTCAGCACACGATAGCCGCCATCACTCCAGGTTCCGTCGTTATAATAGTAATCTCCTGTTTTAATATCTTCTGCTTTATATCCTTCCGCTATCTCTCCACCCTTATCCATATTTACGTTTGTTCCGCTCCATACACTGATGCTACTTACCTCTGCCGTCACTGCATCCCTTGATATTTTCAGGTTATAGGTGATTGAAGTAGAAGGCAACCAGTCGGCCGGGGAAGGCAGCTCTAGGTCGGTCACAGTTCTTGTGTCTCCTACTCCATTCATCGTATAAGTGAAGCTAAGTGTGGCCTTTTCAGACGCAGCGCTCGTAGCGGCTACGGGCAACAAAAAGAAAGTTGCTATCTTTTGGGTAGCTCCGGCTGTTACGGTACTGGAAGAGGAAGGTAAGGTGGCGGCGCAGGATATGTCGTTTTCCGCTCCGGAGGCTATATTGCTCCATTGCATCCAGTCGGTAGCACCCACAGATGTGGGGGATTTGAAGGCCACCGTACCGGTTTTCTTGGTTTTGATGGAAAGGGAGTTGATGGTTACTCCCGTAAAACCACTTCCCGCCTCCACATTGATAACAACCCGTGTCAGTGCATGCTTGAAGGAGAAATTGACTGTACCGGCACCAGCTGTTTGGTTGAGCACAGGGGATGCCAACAGCAGGTCTGTCTGCTCTGCTTCCGTGGCTTTCACCTCGTAGGTGAATGAGGGATATCCTGCATCGGTGCTTCCCGGCAGTGTCAGTCCTGTGGCGTTATGCGGCGCATAAGCGAAGAAAGTAAGTTTATCGTTGCTGTTGGCAGGCCAGAACTTTATAGGGGTATACGTCCATGAGCTGCCAGCCTTCGTCACTTCCTGATTGTACATGAAGTTGGGAGTGGAAGATGCGGGGGTGAATTCACTTCCTTGCGTAAGGTAAGCCAACACTCCCAATGAGGGGAGGTTATTTTTATTATAGTCTGTTCCGCGCGTCTGCGCCTCTACCGCGGGAGAAAAACCGATGGGAACGGGGCCGGATGGCTCGTCGCTACCAGGGGATGCACTGCCTCCGCATGCCGAAAGGAAAAAGGGAAGCAACGCTAAAATCCATGTCCTAAATCTTACATTCATAATCTTACGTTTCTAAAAAATAAGGTCTACACGCTTTGAAGCATGCTGGAAACGAGAAGATTTATGATTTATGCAAATCAGGAGTTAAATTTGGCTCCTTCTTGTAGGGTTATGAATCAATTCACCACAGAGGACACAGAGAACGCAGAGTTTTTAGACTTCTAATTCAGAGATAATTATAACCTCTGTGCTCTCTGTGTCCTCTGTGGTGAAATAATTCCTTTCTTTTCCGATTTGAGTGAGATGATAATTTGTCTTTTTGAGGAGTTAACTCCTTTAACTCCTCACTTCGCCTCTCTAATAAGAAAAGTCCAATACACCAAAGAACAATAGTCCATTTGGCATATTGGAACAATCAAAACAGGCGGGTAAACATAACAATCAGACGTCAATGCCCGATGCTTTACTACAATAGTTCTATTTCTTTTATTGACAATCCTGTACATTGGGAGATCACTTCAAAAGAAACTCCTTGCTTTTTAAAATTGAAAGCTATGAGATGACGCTCCTCCGCTTTTCCTTTCTCCATACCTTTCTCCATACCTTTCTCCATACCTTCCGCCAGCCCTTCCGCCAGCCCTTTGCGTATCGCACTATTATACAGTGTTTTCTCTACACTGATAATATCCCAGAACTTTTCATATCCTGCCAACTGTGCATCCGTAAACGCTGATACTTCCAGGGCATCAACCGCCTTTTTCACTTCCGGATTCGCCATCAGTTCTTCCGGCACTTCGCGGGTATGTTCGTTGATTTCAGTCAGGTAACGCAGCCAGAGCACCTGCATCTTCTTTTCAGAGAACGTATGCGGGGTAAATTTGGGCAGTTCCACAAAAATCAGTTGAAGACCTTCAATCACTTTATCCGTATTCTCCACATGAATCATCTGATAATGGTGATAATAACCCTCCAGTTCCGGTTCAAAGACCTCATTGACCAGATTCAGTGAATACACAGGTTGTAGCAGTTCATACTCTTCGCCGGTGTTTATCTGGCGCACGTATGCCTTGGAAGCGTTGAACAATACGCGCTGTCTGAACTCGGGAGACCAGATCATCTGCATTTCCACCAGGAATTGCCGTCCTTGCTTGTCCTTGCAACGGACGTCGACGATGCTGTTCTTACGCAACGGGTTCTCGGGAACCATCTCCGAAGGAAGATATTCGATATCGGTGATTTCCTGATTGGCGGTCAAAGGAAGTAGAGCGTTCAGAAGGCTCATTACCAAATCGGGATGTTCGCCAAAGACCCGTTTGAAGGTCAAGTCGGCTCTGGGATTTAAGTATTTCATAATCAATTGCTGTTTAGTGAATAATTTTAAAAGGTGCTCCTAGACTCGCCAAAAAACGGAGTCTTACAGGGACTGTACAGAAGCACAAACAAAGGTAAGCATTATTTCCGTTACAGGTACAACGGATAACGTTTTTTGTTTCCTTTCTGTATAGTAATGAGTTTTCACCACAGAGTAACACAGAGTATCACAGAGTTCTATTCTTTTGATTTCAAATTGATTAAACTCTGTGATACTCTGTGTTACTCTGTGGTGAATTAATTCATAACCCTACAATCAAGAGCTAATTTCAACTCCTGACTCGCATTATTAGCTCATGCCTGCACAGTGTGGTTCAAAGATAATCAGATAATCATTATTTTCATAACTTTTCGTTTCCAGCATGTCAAAGAGCGCTGTGTTAACTTTTGGGGTTAACTGTGTGCCCGGACAAGGACATTCAACCTTGCCCAGGCTGGGGTTAGGGGAAAATTACGGCGGATTTGTAATTTGCCGAGGCAAAAACAAAAGACCGAGGTTAATTGACTGGTACGTCTTTACCTTCTTCAGGACTATCCCAATTAAAGTCCGATACATCCACCTTAATTTCATTCAACGTAATTGTAAACGTGAACTTATAGGCTTTGCCTTGTTTAAATACACCTGTTCCCAAATCCACCTCTTTGGTGTGAGAAGATTTTACAGACGCATCGGAAGAAGAAGCTGTAACGATGTCATAAGTAATTTCAGCTTTTACATCACTGGTTCCGCTGGTACCTGTTGTTCCGCCAATAGGAATGAAGAACAGATATTGGTTGTCAGTAAACAGGTTGGCGTCTGTTGAATTAATTTCAACGGCAGGCGTGGTATAGCCTTTCCAGTTAGGATCTGCCAGTTTCAGCACACCATTGGCAGAAGTTGCGGCAATGGCATAATCAGCTGTCAAATAATCATTTCCGGGAGACGTTGCCGGAAGTGTCCATGTGGCGTCATTCATATCAAAAGTGGCTTTCTTGGCAAGTTTCGTAGTATGTTTCAGTTTGATGCCGGTGATGTACACTTTGGTTTCGGCATTAGTAGCCACACTGGTCTTAGCATGCATTGCCACACGGGTAAGCGCGTGTTTAAATTCAAAAGTGACTTTGCCACCGGCCGTAGTACTCAGCTGGTCTTTCACATTCGATACCACCAAGTCCACCATATCCTTCTGATTATCCTGCAATGTAAATTCCAAAAGCGGGTCTTCCGAAGCTGTCGCATTGGTTATCTTTATGCCGTTTGCGCTTGGAGTTCCTGTGGCAGCGGTAGTAAAAGGAGCATAGCCGAAGAATGAAATTTTGTCCCTAGTGTTAGTAGGCCAGAATTTAACAGGAAGATATTTCCAACTGCCCGGCGCTCCGCTCTCCCAAGTAGCATGCACATTGTCCATAAAAAGACCTTTCGGATTGGTAGTGTTATAGTCCCCATCCGTCTGATACGCAAGAATACCGAAGCCTTTGCTATCCACCTTCAAACCGTTGGCGGTAACGCCATCCGTTGTTGAATTGTCCGTTACCAGCCCTTTTGTCTGCGTTCCCGTGTACACTCCAAATCCGATGGCACGGTTAGCGTCCGGATTTGTCTCTACAATCTCATTTTGCGAGCAACTTGCCATAGTCATGGCTGCTGCCGCTACTAAAAGTAAACTTTTCGTTTTCATAAATTGATACATATTTTAATTAATAAAAAAGAGTTTCATTGATAACTTCAGGTCTGTTCCGGCGGTCTGTTTATACCGGAACATCCACTTCTTCGTCTTCCCATTCATCCACATCCACATCGAAGCCCGAATCGGAACCGCCCTCAGGTTTCACATCGGGGAAAGTTTCGGGAACAGAGGCATCTATAGAAAGCGTAATGTTTCCGGCACTATCCGTTTCTTCTTCCACCATTATGTCCGTCAGCATTTGCTCCACCACCGTCTTGCCATCCACCAGCTGCGCTTTCAGCGCAATAGAATGTGACAGCGAGCGGTCGAAGCCGAATACATCAAGCTCTCCCGTCAGATGGCCGTCGGTGAACGAGCCTTCGGCAAAAACCGGATTGCCCACCGTGAACTGCTGGCCGCCCAATTCCTCCCCCGCATGCCCGTCGTGAAGGAAGACCGAAAGAGGCACTCCACCCAGCGTGCAACGTACCTCGCTTACATTGTGCAGACCTTTCACGTTCAGCGTCACCCGGATGTGCCGGGTAAGCGGCGTGGGCGTGAAGTGCATCCTGCATGCACCTTCGGGACAGACACCCCGTGCTGCCGGAGGGGCATAGTTGCCCAGCATGTCATCCGTCACTTCGAAGTTCCGAACCGTGCCCGATGCCAGTTTGTCGGGCGAAGAGATGATAACACGCGTATCGGCACGGGTCACCACTTCTTTAGCATACGCTTCGAGCGATTTCAGAGACTCCATTCCAGTAAACAGGAGGTTGCTGAAATCGGTGAACGAACGGTTAAAGAGTATGGCATCATAAGTCCCTCGCGGCAAACGCACGGTGGTACGTTCACGTTCGCCCGTCAATATCACGCGGGGCTCACTGCCATCCTGAGGGAAGATGACCAGCGTAGCACCGTCGTCTTTCTCTTCCGGCACTCCCGCATGGCTCCAATCGGCTGTTACTGTGATTTCGGCTTCCATATAGTAAGTCAGTTCGCGACGCTCACACGACGCAAAGAAGCACAAAAGCCACGACAGCGCAAAAAGCCACGGCAACGGTCGTATCCGGCTATAATGTCCCGACTTAAATACTGTATCTTTCATTCATCTGATTTTTTATCTTCCATTCATTCTTCCCGCCCGGTCAGCAGTCAACCAACTTTATCTCTGACAGATACAGGCGTGTCATATGGTTCACCACACCCAGCTTCGACGCCACACGCCCGTAACGGGAGTAGAAGGCCTCGGTGGTGGGATGGTTGCAGTTCAAATGCTCGCCGGTCGCTTCCAGTACATCCAGTAGTGAAATGTCGTTAAGCGGACGACACAGTTGGTAAGAGGTCTCTTTATCGACCGGAGCACCGGGGATGCGGTTCACTATTTTATGGCATTCCAGACGGGCAAGCATGACGGCAAGTTCGTCGGGGGTGATATGATAACTTTCTACGGCAAGCGCCTGATGGCCGGCGATGTCATGCAAGATAGCTATTGCTTTCTGGGTTTGTTGTGTAAGCATAGGACGTAGTGGTTTATAATGATCAGTAGTGATTTATAATGATTAATAAT
The DNA here is from genome assembly GCF_020091405.1 of Bacteroides cellulosilyticus. Taxonomy (NCBI): domain Bacteria; kingdom Pseudomonadati; phylum Bacteroidota; class Bacteroidia; order Bacteroidales; family Bacteroidaceae; genus Bacteroides; species Bacteroides cellulosilyticus. Next base: position 4,640,860 of record NZ_CP081903.1, on the reverse strand, counting down.
GGGGTTATGATGATTTATTTATTGCCAGCAGCTTTACGGCGCGTCAGCAACCATACGAGGGAAACCTTTACTTTCGTAGGCCCAAGCCAGGTATAATTTCCGTTTTCCTGCCAGAGCAGCGTCTGATAGTTGTCGCGGGCATGGTAATGACGGTAGTCGGTACGTAGCAGACCAATGCCAAGGCTGAACTCCAGGTGCAGGTTGCGGGCGATGCGACGTGCCCAGCCATAGCTCAATCCGGCAGCGATGAAAAACTCTCCCTGGTAGCCTTTCTCTTTCCATTGCAGGTCATACTTACCTCCACCCGCATACACTCCGAAGAAATGTCCGGTCAGCACCTCACGATTGGAACGTCTCCCCAACCAATAACGCCCTTCCAGTCCACCGGAAAGCACCTGAAGACAGTATTTATCACCATCCAGCCGCCACCAGGGGAACATATATTCGCCGTTCAGCGACCAGCGTTTACCGATGGGGAGTTCGATCTCTATGTTGGGCATTAAGGCAGCGTCGAACAACAGATTTGTTTTCAATGCAAACAAGGGGCGACGGTAAGCGCGAACGGACAGGGATGGCTGCCCATAATGAAACCATTGAAGAGGGTCAGTTCCACTCTCCTTCGTCATCCCTCCAAAAACACGCTCCTCTTCCTTTATCTTTCCCAAAAGGGCAATCCCCTTCACATCCTTCATCTGCACCGTGCAGACAGTAATATGAAGCCGGGGTAATATGCGGTCTTGGATATAAGTATAGGCATATCCGCAATTCAGCCGTTTCAGCAATTCCTTGCAACGGTTGAGGTCTTTTACATAATCCAGTATCATCAGGACTTCTTCCCGGTCGGGAACGGAGTCATCTTCTTCAATCATGCTGCGCAACCCTGCCCAATTCTCCCCCTGCGGGTCGGTAAGTATACGCTGATGCTCGATGGCCGGATATTTTTCGGAAAGGTAGTCTTTCACTGCATCCGCACGACGTTCAGCCAAACGGATATTGTGCGTCTTGTCACCTTCGGGAGAGGTATAAGCCGTGATGAAGACAGTGTCGATAAGTGAGGCGGCGGTATTGTTGGATAGCAGGACGTGAAAAGCACCAAGCGTCTTGCCGTTATCCATATAGTTGCTGTCTATCAGCGACCGGTCGAAACGGAAATATAGCAACAGGGATTCGCGGAAGAAACTGTCGCGTCGGCAAAGGAGTGTGTCCGCATCCATGTTCGCGTCCGTATCCGCTACTTTGCCTGCAAAAACGGAAGGCGGCAACAAAAAGAGCCAAATGCCGCAAATGATTATAAATACTTCTTTTTTCATAAGCAAGTGGAGCTCGCAATAAATCGCTTCATAGAATGGGCGACATATTCGGTAGTTTGTGTATAGAGTATTCGCATAGTAACTTCTTTTATTATTTCCATTACTTATCAAGTAACGGCTCAGCAAGCGGGGAATTACTTATCAAGTAACGGGAAGAACAGTCTTCCGGCATAAAAAGAAAAAGCGTTTTCTTACCAATTATTCTAATTTTACTTTAAAAGAAGCCTATTTTGCGACAAGTAAAGCAAATAGACGAAGAGTCCGTTTTTGAAGAATCAAAGATGGATAAAGCGATGTGTGCTTTTCAGTTTGCATCAAGAGCAATATGAGATGTTTTTAGTGTTTGTAAATAGATTAATGGATAAAATTTAAGTTATTGACGTGAAAAAAAGACTTTTTATTTTGGAGAATCAAAAATAATGTTCAATTTTGCAGGCACAAAGCTCCGTTACTTGATAAGTAATTCCCTTGCAATATATTGTTTCATAACATATTACAATTCATATCATTCCCCCATTTACCTTTTCTAACAGTAGAAATCAATTTACGATTAGCTTTATCCACTCTTTCATTTTCGAAGGGCTTCAGATAGGTTTCCGTCACGCGAACCGAAGAGTGTCCCAATGCCTGGCAAATGATTCCGATGGGCATTCCTATATGGTAGGCCAATGTGGCCCAGGTGTGCCGCGCAGTATAGGAACTGACTTTGATGCCGGGCAAAAGACGTTTTGCCAGTGCTTCCAACATCTTATTGAAATTCCGCAAGGCTTTCTGGTAGTGCCTGTACAAGGCGTCCTCCCCTTCCGGAGCATCATTCAATATAGGAAAAAGGTAGAGGGAGGCAGCGTCCTTATCCTTAAACTCTTTCAGTAAGGGCAAGGCTTCCCGGGGGATGCGCAACGTAATCTGTTTGCCCGTCTTGTGGCGGCGGTATACAATCCTGCCGTCGCGCACATCCCTCTTGCGAAGGTGGGCAAGGTCGATGAACGGCATGCCGCGCAGCAGGAACATCAGCAGGAAATAGGCTTGTGCGCGTTGCAATTCTTCGCAGGGCACGGCAAGACCTGTGTGCATCAGCCTGCCCATCTGTTCCTCAGTCAACGCACGTTTGGTCTGCGACTTCACCTTGGTATACACGTCATCGAAGAGTTTAGCATTGTGCTCCGGCGTACCGGGTGGGGACAACCGGTTATATACCGCCTGCAAGGTGCGCATATAGGTGGAAATAGTGTTCCAACTCAGCCGCCTTTGCAGCAGCCAGTCCTCATACGCTTTCAGGCGCCCGGGAGTGAACACGTCATTCACGGGCATCGCACCACAGGAAAACTTTGCAAAAGAGTGCAGGGTGCTGGTGTAGGTATGCACCGCAGGATACCTCCTGTCTTCTTTTAATTCGTCAATGACCTTCGTCATATACTGCGAAAGGTCCAGCCTTCCGTCATCTTTCTCAATCCTTTCTGTATTCATCACTTTTATCATTTAAAGTTGTACACTACGAAGTGAGTCCTGAGAACAGGAACCACAAGTGTAATGTTTGTGAATACAAAGTAAAGAAAGTGAGGGGAAGTGAGGGAAGGAGAAAGAAAAAGCGTGCAAACCTTATTATAGGTTTGCACGCTCAATATATATGGTTTTATGAGATAGCAGGTTACAGTGCGGCTATTTCATCCTCCGACAAGCCTGTGATTTTAGAAATAAATGTATAATCAGCTCCCTCAACTTTCATTCTACGAGCATTAGCAAGACGCACTTCTTGACGTCCTTCCTCAAATCCTTCTTGTTTTGCTGCCTCCAGTACACACAAATTAGTGCGATAAACATTCACACTATTCTCATAGCGTCTCCGCTCCTCTTTACTAAGAGAATCAACATCATAGCTATCAAGAACAGCTTTCATTTCAGCAAGTCCTTCCTTTGAATAAGGAAATGGTTCAAGTAATGTTGCCATATAAATTCTAAGATTAAGATATTCTACACCTAAATATAGAATTTCACACCCTATAGGTTCCTGATTTCATCCTCTGACAGGCCTGTGATTTTAGAAATAAATGCATAATCAGCTCCCTCAGCTTTCATGCTACGAGCATTAGCAAGACGTTCTTCTTGACGTCCTTTTTCAAGACCTTCCTCAAGACCTTCTTGACGTCCTTCTTCACGTCCTTCTTGACGTCCTTCTTCACGCCCTTCTTCTTTCGCTGCATCCATCACACACAAATTAGTGCGGTATACATTTACACTATTCTCATAACGTTCACGCTCCTCTTTACTAAGAGAAGCCACATCGGCAATTTCTTCTAACTTTTCGAAGACTGCCTTGCGGGCCTTAAAAGGCATTCGTTTCAGTGTCTCCATATTCTTTAATGTATATATCCAACGTTCAAAATCATTCTCACATTCTTCTTCCTCCTTCTGAAAAAGAGGAAGAGCTATAAATATCTGGCGCATTCTGTCAGTGAATAACTCACCCGTATCACGGTCGGCAAGGATGACGTCAGTCCTCAATTTAACACTGCTGTCAAATAAAAAGTTCATAAAGAAAACTCCATATACAGCTTTAATACCGAACCGCCATTCATTCCCTTTCTCAGCCTGTTGCACTATCGCATTAGAAAGATAATAAAGCGCACGTTCCTTAAAATGCAACTGAGACTTATTCTGCATCTCTACGATTATCTTTTCACCGGTATCGGTGCAGCAATAAATATCATAGATAAGACCTCGCCCTTCGTTATACTTAGGCAACTGTTCATTGTTCAAGAATGTGAGATCTGTTATCACCCGTTCACCCTTCAGCAAATCATTTAAGAAGTCTATTAACAAATCCTTAGAAATCTCTTGGCCGAATATTTTCTTAAAACCGTAATCGGTGAACGGATTGATAAATTTTCCCATTGTTGTGTGTTATGTGACAACAAAGATACAGAGAATTATCATATCTGGTACTACAAATAGCCTTTTTCTCACAGATTAATCTTCACAATGCTTATTCTGCTATAAAATAGTAAAAGTCTGACTTGTCCTTCTTTTACTTTCCTCATCTAATATTTCTTTCATAACACAATACCTTCATTTACTACATTTACATAAAAAGGGGTCTTAAATGGACGATTCTCCCAAAGCTTCTTCAACATTACTATCGGACTAATCGCAACGCCGGTTTTCAATTCCAATTCATAAAGGGGCAAGGTTATTGCTTCTTCCTGAGCCAATGTCAGTTTCTCTCCCTCAAGCAAAATCAACAAATCAATATCACTGTCGGAGCGAGCTTCCCCTCGTGCTTCCGAGCCAAACAGAATGGCTTTTGCCGTAGGCGCTATACCACATACTGTCTTTCTTATCTGTTCTATAATCTCTGACCGTCTCATTTTTAGAAATTTGAGTTTATGTACAAATATAAGCATTTCTCCTCTATACAGATACTAAAACCATCGTATTTCTTTAAGGAGAATAGCCATTCGCCTGCAATAATACTCTTAATCCTTTATCAAATGGCGAATACCGTCAATCTGCAAAAGGTTATTCCTGTTATACCAATTCGTCCGATGTATACCCCTTCGGCAACTCACGGCAGTTATAGCTTGAAGCCATAATCTCACCATAGGCACCGGCAGAACGCAACGCTATCAAATCTCCGCGCTTCACCTTATTCAAGTCTATCGCCTTGCCGAAGACGTCGGAAGACTCACAGATAGGCCCTACCACATCATACGCCTCCACAGCTTCCTCGGAAGTGATATTCTCTATCTTATGATAAGCCTGATACAATGCCGGACGAATCAAATCCGTCATACCGGCATCGAGAATGGCAAATTTCTTATTAGCTCCCTGTTTTACATAAAGCACACGGGAAATCAGCGAACCGCACTGCCCCGTTATGGCACGCCCCAGTTCAAAATGGAGCGTTTGATAGGAACGCAATTTCAGGTGCTCGGCATAGGTATCAAAATAATCTTTGAAGTCAGGTATCGCCTGGCGGTTAGGATGCTTATAATCAATCCCCAGTCCGCCACCTACATTGACGTGCTCGATGCGGATGCGGTGAGATTCCAGTTTATCCTGCAATTCGTTCACACGGTTGCAAAGAGCCACGAAATCGCCCATATCCAATATCTGCGAACCAATGTGGAAGTGCAATCCGATGAACTTTACGTTCTTCATCTCCAGCGCCACATCTATCACATTGTCCATGTCCTGCATACTGATGCCGAACTTGTTCTCCGCCAGTCCGGTAGTGATATTGGCATGGGTATGTGCCCCCACATTGGGGTTGATGCGGAAAGCTACATTCGCAACCTTACCCTTTGCCGCAGCCAGTTCATTGATGATTTCCAGTTCGGGGATGGACTCTACATTGAAACAGAAAATATTATAATCCAAGCCGAGGTTGATTTCCCAATCTGCCTTGCCCACTCCGGCAAACACTATCTTATTCGTCGGGAAACCTGCCTTGATTGCCGCACGGACTTCACCGCCACTTACACAGTCGGCCCCCAATCCGTTCTCACGGATGATGGAAAGCACTTTAGGATTGGCATTTGCCTTCACGGCATAGTGCACGTCAAAGTTGCCATGCTTTGCAGCTTCGGTGCGCACACAGGAAAGGGTTTCACGCAACACCTTCGTGTCATAGTAATAAAACGGGGTGCGCAACTCACGGAATTTATCTATGGGGAATGTTCCTTTCATATTCTTTATCTAAATATAGTGTATTCTTTGTTCAGTTAAAAAGAGCGCTTTTATCAGGATTGGTAAAAGCGCTCGGGTTGTATCAGGGTTATCTCTTATTCCTCGTTGAACAGTGCATCACTAAGCGACTGCAATGCCTTATTCTTGTCGCACTCACGGATGAGGAAAGAAATATTGTAGTTACTACCACCGAATGAGATCATTCGTACCGGTATGTCGCGCATGGCATCCAGTGCCTTCGCTTCGAAACCGACATTCTCCCATTCCAAATCACCTACCACGCAGACGATACACATATCCTTATCCACCGTAACGGTTCCATACTTCTTCAGGTCGTCCAGAATCTCGTTGAGATGCTTCGTATTATCAACAGATACAGATACTCCTACCTCAGAAGTACAAATCATATCGATAGAAGTCTGATAGCTTTCAAATATTTCGAATACCTTGCGCAAGAAACCATGGGCAAGCAACATGCGGCTGGATTTAATCTTAATAGCCGTAATGTTATCTTTTGCTGCAACTGCCTTAATTTTGCCCTTCTCAGTATCATTGGAAATCATAGTACCGGGAGCGGTAGGGTCCATCGTGTTCAGCAAGCGCACCGGGATATTGGCATACTTGGCAGGCTGTATACAAGTGGGGTGAAGAATCTTCGCACCAAAATAAGCCAGCTCGGCAGCTTCTTCAAAATGAAGATGGCGCACGGGAGCAGTCTTGTCAACGATACGCGGGTCGTTATTGTGCATACCGTCAATATCGGTCCATATTTGGATTTCGGAAGCATTGATAGCTGCACCGATCAGAGAAGCGGTATAGTCGCTTCCACCACGTTGCAGATTGTCTATTTCTCCGTAAGCGTTACGGCAAATGTATCCTTGCGTAATGTAAATCTCAGCACCGGGATGCAATTCCAACTGCATCTGAAGTTTCTCCTTAATATATACAGGATCGGGCTCCGCATTCTTATCGGTGCGCATATATTCCAAAGCCGGAAGCAAAATGGACTTCACACCACACTCTTGCAGGTAATAGTTCATCATGGCAGTAGAAATCAGTTCTCCCTGTGCCAGAACCACTTTCTCCTCAAACAGCGTGAAAAGGTCTTTGGTATAAGAACGGATGTAGTCAAAATGAGATTTAATCAGTTCCTGGCCTTTCTGTTTATACTCGGGAGTGGAATACAGCTCATTCACATGCTGTTTATATTTAGCCTCCAGCTTGTTAATGATTTCGTTGGCACCCTCCGGATTTTTCTTGTACAGATAGTCCGAAATTTCCACCAATGTATTAGTTGTGCCCGACATAGCCGAGAGTACAACTATCTTCTGTTCACCATCAGTGATCAATTTGGCTACTTCCTTTATCCGCGGTGCAGAACCTACGGAAGTACCTCCAAACTTTAAAACTTTCATTTTCGTTCCTGTATTAAATGATTATATATTATTATTTGTTTCTTCTACAGTCGGCATCATCCCCGAATACTCGGACGTTACATCTGTTATTTGATGACCTGCACAGCGATATACCTGTCCCGGAAACTCGTGAAGCAGATGGAGGTTGTGCGTAGTCATCAATACCAGTGAGCCACCCGTGCGGCTGATGTTATGTAATAGTCCTACAATAGCACGTCCCGTTTCCGCATCCAGATTACCGGTCGGTTCATCCGCCAGGATAATCTCCGGAGAGTTGAGCATAGCACGGGCAATAACGATGCGTTGCTGTTCGCCTCCCGAAAGTTCGTTAGGGAACTTATATCCTTTATTACCCATTCCTACCTGCATCAGCACTTCAGCAATACGATCTTTTATTTCCGATTTGTTTTTCCAGCCCGTAGCCTTCAATACAAAAGCAAGATTATCGTTCACCGTGCGGTCAGTCAACAATTGGAAATCCTGGAACACGATGCCCAACTTACGACGCAACTGCGGAATATGCTTGCGCTTAATACGACTCATATCATACCCTAGTACCATTGCTTCGCCAGCAGTAATATCCAGTTCTCCGTAGAGTGTTTTTAGCAAACTGGTCTTACCCGAACCTACCTTACCGATAAGGTACACAAACTCTCCCTTCTGCAGCTCAAGGTTTACCTCATTCAGCACGCACAAGTCCTGTTGGTGTACTTCCACATCTTTATATCGTATCAGCGGTTCAGCCATCTTTCTATAATTACAAATTACGAATTACAATTTACGACTTAGTGTTTCTTCCACGAAGCGCTATGACGTTCCTGCAATTCGCGTGCCAAATCTTCCAAACTGTATCCTTTGGATGTTAACAACACGATGAGGTGGTATATCAAATCGGCTCCTTCATAGATCAACCGTTCATCAGTTCCGTTACAAGCTTCGATCACTGTTTCCACAGCTTCTTCACCCACTTTCTGTGCCATTTTATTCACACCTGACTCAAACAGACTGGTTGTGTAAGAACCTTCCGGCATCTCTTCATGGCGCTTAGTAATAAAATCCTGAAGATGCTTCAGGAACATTACAGGCTGTTCATTCTTCTCACCCCAGCATGTATCCGTACCTGTATGGCAAACCGGCCCCACAGGGTGTACCTGAATCAGCAATGTATCCTGATCACAGTCTTCCTTGATAGAAACAACATTCAGGAAATTACCACTCTCCTCACCTTTCGTCCAAAGACGGTTCTTGGTGCGGCTGAAAAAAGTCACTTTACCGGTTTCTACCGTTTTGTCGTAAGCTTCTTTATTCATGAAGCCCAACATTAACACCTTAGCGGTGTCTGCGTCTTGTATGATTGCCGGAATAAGTCCGTTCATTTTATCAAAATCCATTTTTATATAATTACGAATTACAATTTACGAATTATAATGCGGTATAAGCATCCTATCATCTTACCATTTTATCATCCCCTTACACCGTTCGCATCGAGATTCCCTGGGCGCAAAGATACGATTTTAAATCGGGAATTTTAATTTCTCCGAAATGAAAAACGCTGGCTGCCAACGCCGCATCTGCTTTTCCTTGCAAAAACACATCACGAAAATGCTCTTTTGCTCCTGCTCCGCCCGATGCAATCACCGGAATAGAGAGGTTATCAGACATTTCAGCAAGCGCTTCATTAGCGTATCCGGTCTTTACGCCATCATGATTCATGCTGGTGAAAAGTATTTCTCCGGCACCACGCTCCTGAGCTTCTTTGGTCCAGGTAAACAGTTCTTTATCTGTTTCTACGCGGCCTCCATTCAGATAGCACCACCAGCCTTTTTCAGTTTGTTTGGCATCTACCGCCAACACACATACCTGCGAACCGAAGTTCTTAGCTATTTCATCAATCAGTTCGGGACGGCGAATTGCAGAAGAATTGATAGAAATCTTATCTGCACCGGCATTCAGCAGACGGTCTACATCACTCAATTCGTTGATACCGCCACCTACCGTAAACGGAATACTAATATTGGCAGCAATGCGCTTCACCAACTCTGCAAATGTCTTGCGACCTTCGAAACTGGCTGTTATATCCAGAAAAACCAATTCATCAGCACCTTGCTCACTATACGCACGTGCCAGTTCCACCGGATCGCCCGCTTGACGCAAATTGACGAAATTGGTTCCTTTCACTGTTTGTCCGTCTTTGATATCGAGACAGGGGATAATTCTTTTCGCTAACACCTTTAATGATTTATGATTTATAATTTATGATCTATGACTTATGACTTATGAATGAAGACTTAGAAACCGCATATATCCGCCTCCATAAATCATAAATCAGAAATCATAAATCTTTCAATTTCCTTCAAAGTAATACGCCCTTCATACAGAGCCTTACCAAAAATAACAGCCGGTACCCCAGCCGTCTCCAATGCACGTATATCTTCCATACTGCTGACACCGCCACTTGCTATCAGGTAAAGGTCGGGATGTTCTTCCAGCATTTCCTTATACAGTTTAATAGAAGGCCCCTGCAACATACCGTCACAACTAATATCCGTGCAAATTACTTTCTGAATGCCTTTCTCTACATATTCTTTCAGGAAAGGGAACAATTCACAAGCACTTTCATCCTTCCAGCCATTCACAGCTATCTTCCGGTCTTTCACATCCGCACCAAGAATTATCTTCTCACTGCCGTAAACTTCCAGCCAATGGCAGAACAACTCAGGATTTTTCACCGCAATACTGCCGCCTGTAACCATCTGCGCCCCATTCTCAAAAGCTATCTTCAAGTCTTCATCACTTTTCACACCACCACCGAAATCAACTATCAGGGAAGTCTGTGAGGTGATTCTATTCAAAACATTATAATTGACTACATGATGAGAAGCCGCTCCGTCCAAGTCTACCACATGAAGCCGGCGAATACCGTGCGCCTCCATCTCTTTGGCCACTTCTACCGGATTTTCGTTATACACCTTCTTACTAGCATAGTCGCCTTGTGAAAGGCGTACACACTTTCCGTCGATAATATCTATTGCAGGAATAAGCTCTATCATATATTCATCTACTTAATTATAATTCTAAAAAATTGCGCAGGATACGTTCTCCCACACCCCCACTCTTCTCCGGATGGAATTGGGTAGCGTAATAATTATCCTTATGCAAGGCAGCGCTAAACGGTTGTATATAATCCGTCACAGCAGCTGTATATTCATTGACCGGAATGTAGAAGCTATGCACAAAATAGACAAACTCTTCTTTTGTAAAACCTTTGAATAAGCCACTGTTCGTCTCAGTAAGCGTATTCCAACCCATGTGAGGCACTTTATCCTCATGCTTCTGTGGAACGAAACGCTTCACTTCCGTATCAAAAATCCCCAGACAATCCACATCTCCTCCTTCTTCAGAATGGCGACACATCACTTGCATACCCAGACATATCCCTAAAAGAGGTTGTCTAAGTTCCTTAATCAATGCATCCATACCACTGGCACGCAGAAACTTCATGGTTGTTTCCGCCTCGCCCACACCTGGAAAGATCACTTTGTCCGCCGCACGCAATTCATTTTTATCCGCCGTTACCACAGCCTCCACGCCCAAACGCTTCAGTGCATAATCCACCGAATAAATATTACCCGCATTATATTTGATAATCGCTACTTTCATGAATATACCTTAACTAAATATCACTGTTTTATTCTTATATGCCAGTACCTTGCGCTCAATATGCTTCTGCACGGCACGTGAGAGAACAATCTTTTCCAGGTCTTTCCCCTTATTTACAAGATCTTCTACAGTATCTTTATGAGTGATACGAACCACATCTTGTTCAATGATCGGTCCTGCATCCAATTCTGTTGTTACATAATGACTGGTAGCACCAATGATCTTCACACCACGTTCAAATGCTGCATGATAGGGTTTTGCTCCCACAAATGCAGGAAGGAAAGAGTGATGAATATTGATAATCCGATTGGGATAGGCATCAATCATCCGCTCTGAAATCACCTGCATATAACGCGCCAGTACAATAAAGTTCACCTTATGTTTTGCCAGCAATTCCATTTCTTTTTTCTCCTGTTCTTCTTTTGTCTCCTTTGTAATAGGGAACAGATAGAAAGGTATTCCGAAACGTTCGGCTACATGTTGCAGGTCGGGATGGTTGCTTATAATAAGAGGAATCTCGACGTTCCACTCTCCTGCCGTATAGCGTGCCAGCAAATCGAACAGGCAATGCGACATCTTAGACACAAATATCGCCATGCGTGGTTTCGCATCCGAGAAATAGAGACGGAAAAACATTTCATATTTCTGTGCGTACAGCGTAGCAAAATAATCTTCAATTTTCTCTTGCGGTATCAGGAAGTTCTTCAATTCCCATTCGATACGCATGAAAAAGATATTCTCCACATGATCGACATATTGGTCCAGATAGATAATATTTCCCTTGTTTACCGTTATAAAGTCTGTCACTTCTGCCAGAATTCCCGGTTTGTCGGGACAGTGAAGTAACAGTTTGGCCGTTTTCATCATCCTAAATTATCGTTTTTATCGTTTTCAAATTACAATTTTCTCGATTTGAGTTTGCAAAAATAACGATTTATTGTAAAATAACGAAGTTTTCGAGCAAGAAGTTTAAATCAAGCAACAGAAAGCTTCGTTTTCATTACAAAACTATCCCAATCCCCTTTCACAAAAAGCTCTGCAAGAACTTATTTTTTTTCATATTCCAATGTTCTCAAAATGAGGATATAAAAGGAAAAGTGATAAAATCAAGCAAAAAAATTTCATCGTAGCTATTGCAGGTTTCAAAGAAATGCCTACCTTTGCAACCGCAATCGAGAGAGAAAGCAATTAAAGAAATGAAATTATGGTGCGTTAGTTCAGTTGGTTAGAATACATGCCTGTCACGCATGGGGTCACGGGTTCGAGTCCCGTACGCACCGCTTAAAACTCTGAAATCGGATGATTTCAGAGTTTTTTGTTCAATACCGGATGATTCCGTCTAATAGCAATTACATTCCAAACCTTGATGTATCCACCTCTTTCAGATTCTTTTTCTTTGTATTTCAAATATTATTTTAGAGTTTATTCAGCAAATGTGCCTGTAGACATAAAGACTACCGAATACATAAAATAATCCTCACCCTCTGTTTGCGGTTGTTCAAATAGTTGCTTATAAATAGGCTCAGGCTCAGGTCCGAAAAGTAAATCTGCATCCGGAGTGTAAATACCACAATACCATACAGGAGCCGCTTTCATATTAAAGCGCGGAATACCTTCTATTACAAATTTATAAAACCCAACCTTATCGCTATCTTTTACGACTCTTGTCAGTCCTCCGTAATTGGTACCCATATTATATCTCAACCCTTTTAAAGAAATATACCTATCTTCAACCAGGCTACCCTCTGCAAATTTCTTTGCTTTACAGGTAAAAGGTATTTCATATTCACCACCTTCGGGAGACAGAATAAAAGGATTAGGGCCATCTACTTTTATAGTGTATTCATACTCTACTTTTGCCTTCGATATTACATCTATCAATTTGTAGACAATGCTACTCCCATCCGCAGGAGGATCAACCAAGGTTCTTTTCTCAACCCATAAAGCATACTCATAGCCTTTTTCGTAAACGAAATCAGTAATTCCTTGAAAATCCAGCGTTTTGTAGTCGCTTTCACTTTCTTCTTTCACCAGCATACAATCGATGGGAGAATCACTTCCCCAAGGCTGATAAGTACCTGTTTTGTCAGAAATAAGCATTTTTACAGTTTTTACTTTATCTTGTGGTTCATCATCACTACAAGCAACAAAGCCAGTGATTGACTGGATTAATAGCAATAATCCTAATAAGCGTTTTGTCTTCATAATGTTTTCTTTAAGTCTAGTTTTTTAATTATGCAAAGATATACAAAATCTCTTTAAGTTTATTATAAACAAAGCCTTTTATTTCTTTTCTCAGAAGAAGCTTGAATAGAATTTTAAAGGAGATAGGCTATATGAAGATATAAAAGCGTACCTTCGTCAACAGAATGAGATATCGAAGAATAACAACCACCGGACAAATCCGGGAAAAAAAGAAAGAGCGCAGGCAATCTATATATGTCTGGCTGATAGTAATTGTGATCCTGGCAATACTTGTCGGAGTGGGTTATCTGGCCACTCCCAGTACTGTATTGCTCCAGCAAACAGCATTTCGGGGTATCAGTTATCGCCCACTCATGGCATTCGTGATGCTTTTCACCGCCATTTTTGTCATTGTTATTGGCATACTACTGGCAGATAAATACACAAAAGTCGGATATTACCTGAAGACCATCGCCTGTGGCATTGTCATAGGGATGCTTTTTCACGGTATGGGTATCAATCTGTTACTGAATATGAATCGTTGGTTAGCAAGTAAGACTCCCGTACGCAAAGAATACAGGGTAACAGAAGTCCGTTTTCTAAAGCCCAATAAATTGGCTCGTTATCGGACCATATTGCCTGAATGCAGAATTCTGAAAGCTGTCGACCAGGATAATCCTGACGACTGCCTTTACTTCCATGTCCCCATAAATGCACAAGTAGCCATGGGATGTATATTGCATGTTACAATGAAAAACGGTATCTTTGGATGGAAAGCAGTGGATGAATTAGAGTTTTACAACCCATAAAAGAGGCCGTATCAACAAAGGATTATCATCCATTCTGATACGGCCTTTTCTTCATTTAGATTTTCTTTCCGATATAGAATACATAACCATAAAAGTCTTTATACTTATAGTATAATTGTTGCTCATGGCGCTGATTGGCAATCAGTTCTTCAGCCGCCTGATTACCCGCATATTTTCGTAGAAAGTTTTCTTGGGCTTCAACCTGCGGCATATAGAAATGCTCGATCCAGCAATTTTCCGGTATACAGAAACAGGCTACAGGGATATATCCGGCCTTCTGCATCTGTGCCAGCTTATTGGGAATCGTATTTATTTCAGGATAAGCATCCATCCAGAAATCATTGATCTCAGCCGGACGTTCGTCAGTGAACCATGATACCTCTGATACGGCAATATAACCGCCTTTCTTCAAAAACGAACGCCATAGATTCAACCCGTATTCAAAACCAATATTATAGATGGCTCCTTCCGACCAGATAAGATCTAATTCTTCATTCCGGAACGGGAGTTCATCCATTGATCCAATAATACCTTTCACTCTATCCTGAAGGTTAAAGTGCTCGGCATTACTATTGAATTGGTTGATAAAATCAGGAAACAAATCAATGCCTGTGATTTGCCCCGGAGTATGTTGCGCCAGCGTAATCGTTTGGCCACCTGTGCCACAACCCAGATCAGCAATCAGAGATTTATCCGTAAGCCCCTCAACAAAGCTAAGAGCCTTGATTGTCGTTTCAGCACTTCCCGGTCCCTGACGTTCTACACTTGAAAAGTATTCGCAGATTAAACTAAAATCGAATTCGTGAATAGATTTATTTTCGTTACTCATGATGTTTAAATTTTATTGTTAATATATAGGTATAAAAATAACTCCTGCAAGAATATGCACGAGTTGAACTAAAGGATAACCGAGAGCATAATGCCCACAGTTATTTACTTACCGAATCCTTCTTAACTTTAAACATCCAACATTTTTTTATATCGCCACAAAGATAGGCAGACTTTTTATTCCTGCAAATTATCAGGAGAAAAAAAGAAAGCCGCTTTTCTCTAAGCAGCTGTAGACCAAGCACAAAACCTACTTTAATGGCATCACTACCCTTGTGACATGTTCCTTTTCAGGCACCTCCGGTCCGGTATAATAATGCTCCACACTCGTCCCTGTCGGTTCATATCCTTTTATCTTTATCCACGCCGCCATTTCATTATAGAGGTTTGCCAATTCATCATACGAACCCTTATGCAAACAAACTACTACTTTTCTTGACGGAATAATAATGCTTCGCATATCACCTTTATCCGGAAGCGGATTTGCCGTATAAAATCCGATAACCATTTGGATCTTATCAGTTGTCATCTCTTCATAAGCCGAATACTCCACAAATGGTATATCCGAAGGCAGTTCATTCATTTCTTTCAGATAAGTTCCTATTCGCATGAAACCTTCTCCAATATACTGCCCCAAAGAATTCATGTCGGCACATTTTTCCACAATAATGGCCGTCTGCTCCGGCTGTTGCAGGAGCATAATGTCTGTTACTTTCGCCATAACTATAATTTAAGTTGTTATTATATTTTCCTTATTTTCTGACACTCAGGACAATAGTAAACCGACCCTCCAAGATAGGCTTCTTTCACAATCACACTGCCACAGCGCGGACAGGGATTCTTCCATGTTTTGGAAGAAAGAATCGTTTTATACCCTCCCTCATTTCCATAAAGATCCGTCTGGGTATCACGACCTCTTCCGGAAGTCATAGCCATTAAGGTATCCTTCAGAGATTTAAAAAGTACCCCTTTCTGTCCATCCGACAAATCAAGCACTTTCTGTTTCGGGTGAATCCCGGCATTGAATAGAATATCCTGCATTACCCCATTGCCTACACCCGGAATACGTTGTTCGGTAGCCAGCAGAGCTTTAGCCGTCAATGTCCTTTTGGCTGAAGCAAATAATTTCTCAAATTCCGCTTCCGTATAAGCATCACTCAACGGAGAAATACTTTCACGACTTATCGTATAATATTTATTATCGATAACGCCATCGGGATAGACACTGATAAAACCATACATAGCAACCGTGAATACAAGAAACGATTCATCTTCAAAAGTCAGCAGCAATTGGTAATTGGCAGGAACTTTATCACCCGGATTATAGTAACGTACGCTCACCCCATCACCGATATTCATTATCACATTGCCCGACAGGTAAAAATCAACAAACATTCCATATCCCTTAGACGACAGAATCGTTTTTCCGACGAGTAACTTCCCATACTCCAGTGGATCGCCACTATAGAACGTGAACTTATGAGGCTTGGTAGCATTGAACACTTGCGTAATCGTTTTACCACTTAAAACATCATTGGCTTGCTTACTCAGTGTAAGTACTTCTGGCAATTCTAACATACTCTTATATCATTTAGTTATTTATCAATAGGAATATAAATCTCCGTCAGCAATCCCTCAACCGGTGTTTCATCCGGTGCATTAAGATACACCTCAAACGTCAACGGACGTTTCTGATGATACATACTGTAAGGAAACCATTGATTATAGATCGTCTTATAAAATTCAGGTAAATCAGAATAACTGCCTTTATACCTGAAAACAGCGTACATCCCTCCGGGAATTTCCTGAAGTAATAATTTCCCTTCGGACTTGACACTCCCTTCAACCAGAACCCCGATATAGAACCGCCGTTGTTCCATCGGTGTAACCCAAGGATTATCCTGACTTATACTCACAAAACGATTACCGGGACCATTCTGCAAATGAACTGCTTTATAATGCAGTAATTGCTTCCAGATTGTAGTGTAAGCATATTTATCACGAAAAGTATCACCTACTTCTATGCAAACGGCTTTCAAAGTATTGATACGTTTAATTTTAGCCTCGGGCATACTATCCGGTTCTTGTTTCGCATTGACAGATTTATACTTTTCGCGATAAGCTGACATTGAAATGCCGAAATGCTTCTTAAAAGCCTTTGCCAGACTAAACTTTGTCTGATAATTAGTCTGCATACCTATCTCTTCAATACTCTGTCCGGTAGCGATAAGCAGATGGGCAATATATTCCAGCCGTAAACGTTGGATATATGTACCGATATTCTCACCGGTAACATTCCTGAAAACCTTTCGGAAATGGAAGAATGAAAGGTGAACCATTTCAGCCAACTGTTCAGGATCGAGTTCATGAAAGAGATTTTGATCAATATAAGTCCGAACCCCATTGACAGCTTCATAGTGAACATGTTGCGTCATCTCTTTCTGTCGCCAGCGTTTCAGGGTGGGAAGGCGCTTATTCAATAAGGTTCTTAATTCTTGTGGAGTATAGTCGGTTCCCGAATACCAATTGTACTTATCTGTGTATTTCACCCAGATATCCACCATTTCATTCATAGAGATATCCACTGTATAGTTCCCATCTTTCAGACAATAGTAACAATACTCATCACTGCAGGAGTGATCGGCATTGGTACCTAAATACTCTTCCACATCAAAACGGAGGGGCATCCCGCAACTTTGGCAGTACTGTTTGTCCACTGTTTGATTCATGGCACAAATATACGATGCCTATTCCGGATATGATTATCCAAAATAGGCATCTTTTATGATTTGCTCCTGTTTTTCAGAGTAATTGTCTTGATTTCATCTCCAGATACTTGTTTATCACATCAATCGAGAGATTTTCAGGTGTAGTCAATAAAGAATAGATACCATTCTGTTTCAGTGTAGATACAATCAGACGCTTCTCAAAAGCAAACTTCTCTGCAATGACATGGCGGTAATATCCCTCCGTATCCTTCGCAGGAGCGGCAATATACGTTTTCATATCAGCATCTTCAAAGAAAACAACAAGCAAGCGATGCTGACGATTCAGTTGCTGCAAATAAGCCAATTGGCGATTCATACTTCCCATACTGGAGAAGTTGGTATATAAAACCAGGAAACTGCGTTTGCTGACATGTTTATTGAAATGCACGCAGAGAGAGGAAAAGTCCGTTTCACCAAAGGTAGTCTGCTGGCTATAGAGATTCTCAAGCAGAGTTTGCATCTGACCGGAAGCCTTTGAGGCCGGAACAAACGAATCGAAATGTTCATTGAAAGTCACAATCCCTGCCTTGTCCTCTTTCCGCATGGCAACGTACGAAAGAACTAAGGAAGCATTGATTGCATAATCCAGTAAGGTCATTCCGCGAAATGCCTGCTGCATAACCCTTCCCTTGTCTATCACACTGTAAATCTGCTGTGAACGTTCATCCTGATATACATTCACCATAAGTTCATGCCGGCGGGCACTGGCTTTCCAGTTGATTGTACGGTAGTCATCCCCCTTGACGTACTCTTTTATCTGTTCGAACTCTGTATGATGCCCTACACGACGAATACGCTTGATTCCCAGCTCCGTCAGATTATCACTCATCGCCAGCAATTCATAGCGATGCAGCATCAGATAAGAAGGATACACTTTAATATCCTGCTCCTCTCCGCATGTATAACGCCGGGAGAGCAAACCTATCCGACCGGTTACGAATACGCGAATCTGTCCGAAACCATAAATTCCCCGGCTTGTCGGACGTAAATGATAACAGATTTGTTTTCCTTCATTCGCCTGAAGCTGTACCCAGAAACTGATATTTCTCTGCTGAAAAATGAAAGGTACTTCATCGATAACCTCCGCAAAGACAGGATACGGATAGCAGCTTTCCACCCGAAGATTCACCGCATTTTCGTCCCCATTGGAAAAACGAGCGGAACATTGACGGAATGCCCGAATCCCACGAATCCGGTAAAGCATATATCCGTCTGCCAGCACCGACAGCAAGAGGACAAAAAGCAACCCCTGCCCGATGGTAAACAACGGAGCAAAAGCATACCCACTACCCATCAACAGGATAATCAGGATGAGAACCATATAAAACCGACGGGTCAGAATCATTTCGGGACTTCTACCTTATCAATCAGGCGTTGCGTTACTTTCACTGGTGAATAGCCCTCCATTTCAGCTTCCGCCGTCAGGATGAGACGATGCTGAAGTACGTATGGAGCCACAAACTTGATATCCTCCGGTGTCACAAAATCACGTCCCTGCAAAAGCGCATAAGCCTTCGAGGTCTGCAACATGGCCACGGATGCACGCGGAGAAGCCCCCAGATATACAGCTTTACTTGTACGCGTCTGCTGTACAATCAAGGCGATGTACTGAAGCAATGTACGGTCTATAAACACCTGCTTCATCAGATTACGAAGCGATAAAAGCTCCTCTTTGGTAATAGCCGGGGTAATGTCCTCCAGCTTCACAAATGCAGCATTCGTATGGTGACGCTCCAGAATATTCACTTCTTCATCCAATGAGGGATAATCCATCGTCAGCTTCATCAGAAAACGGTCAAGTTGTGCTTCGGGCAATTTATAAGTCCCCTCCTGCTCCACCGGATTCTGTGTAGCCAGAATCGTATAAAGTTCTCCCATCGGATAGGTCGCTC
Organism: Bacteroides cellulosilyticus; assembly: GCF_020091405.1. Taxonomy (NCBI): domain Bacteria; kingdom Pseudomonadati; phylum Bacteroidota; class Bacteroidia; order Bacteroidales; family Bacteroidaceae; genus Bacteroides; species Bacteroides cellulosilyticus. The sequence goes on along the minus strand of NZ_CP081903.1, from coordinate 4,621,308 downwards.
CGTCAATGCTGACCTGACGCTCTTCCATAACCTCGAACAAGGCAGCCTGTGTTTTGGCAGGAGCACGATTTATTTCATCTACCAGTACAATATCAGCAAAGATCGGACCGCGATGGAAATCAAAATCATTGGTTTTCATGTTGAATACCGTTGTACCCAGCACATCACTCGGCATTAAATCCGGAGTAAACTGGATGCGGCTGAAATCTGCGTCGACCAGACGGGCAACCAGGCGTGCCAACAATGTTTTCGCCACTCCCGGCACTCCTTCTATCAACACATGCCCATTTGCCAACACAGCGGTCAACACCAAGTCCACCATCTGTTCCTGCCCTACAATAACGGAAGCAATCCGGTCTTTCAACTCTTGTATCTTCTCGGAAAAGAGAGTTAGATCCACCCGTTTTTCTGTATTCTCTTCCATAAACTTCTTCTTTATATATGATCGATTATTTCATTCATTTTATCAATAAACTGCTTCATTTGCTCCGCAGTTATCGTTTGCCCTCCATAAATCACCGGTCTGACCGTACGGATAAACTTACCGATTTCTTCCGCACCCATACCGGTCTTCTGAGCAATCCTATCGAAAGAGCGTTCATCATCCGCCACGTCTTCCACATCCACCTGGATTTCTCTTCTCAACTCTTCGGCAAAGTAAATATACTTTTTATGAACCAGGTCAGCATGGTCTTTCTTCTGAAAATAAAGCGTACCGATCAGTTCTGTAAACTCCATGGATTTATTTTCCGGTTCATGAATCACAGGTATCACACGTTGTCTTCTTCGCGCAGTAAATGCCATAAAGAGCAGAATGGCAATCATTGTCAGATACAAAGCCCAGCGAAGCGGTCGTTGCGAAATAAAATAGCGGAAAGGAGACATCTGTACCTGTGCAGCTTCCTCCAGATACCCCTCTGTGCGTATTATCGGAAACTCTCCCATCTGAGACAACAGACGGAAAATATAAGCAGCATTCTTTCCGTCCAGTACACCATAATTGGTAAAAAGCAGCGGAGTAGAAACCAAAATAATTTCCCCTTTTCCCCACGAACAAGACATGGCAACCGGAACATTGCAAAGGGTATCCACTTGCAATGAATCAAACTTCACCCCAAAGTTATATCTGAATTCATCTGATGAAATAGATTTCTCCGCCAACACTTTCACAGAGAGCGAGTCCTGCCAGAAATAAGAGGAACACAATTGCGGATAAAAACGAAAGATCCGCCGGGGATAGACAGTAGAATCTCCTACCCAATGCAAACTATCCTTCGACAACAACGAAGCGGCATACTTTCTCAACACAATCGGATTAAAATAAGAGTAGCTACTCTCAAACCCCAGTGTATCCCGTAAGTTTCCTGTAAATGAATTACTCACCAACATTATTTTATTTCCCCGCTCCGCCCCTTTCAACAAGGCATTCACATCTACATCTGTCAAAGCCAGATGATTGTTAACAACCAATATCGCCCGGCGGGAAACCGTATCTTCCTGCTCCAACTGATAAAAGGTTTTCCCGGATACCGAATATCTCATCGGCAATGAAGCAGAGAGCAAACTATCAAAAACAGCACATCCGAAAGGCTGTTTATCATAGTGACTAAAAGTAGGAGTCCATACGAATTTCTTCGGCAACCGACATTCTATTGCAAACATCAGGACCAGAAAGGATACGATACAGATGATAAACCAATGGCTTCCTCTCATACAGTGCCTCCTTTCTTCACCTCTTCCTGCAAAGACCGCATGACATGAAACAATGCTTCCGTAGCTTCAAAATTTCCATAACGCACTCGCAGGAAATGATTGGTCAATTGTCGGAAAGCGGGCATCCGCACTTCATAAACATATTGTGTAGGCGTTTTGTAGAGCTGCCAGTCTATACGTTTTTCATCACTGAGTTGTTTCAACGTCTGCAAATACAGCAATCGTACCGCTTCCCGGTAATCACTACGCGAAAGCGCGTCAGCAATACCTCGCGCAAAGTCAACTCCATAAATAGTGTCTTCTTCCACCGCATAAGGCAAAGCATTTTTACGGGAAATCATGAATAACTCCGGTCGCTTCTTGTAAACGAACCAGATTACCAAAATTAAAAGAAGGATAGCAATGCCTATCAGAATAAGCTCCGAGTATTCCTCCGCAAAATGGCTGCCGAATATTTTTTGCAGAATCTTTCCAAACCAGCTGTTGAACCATTCAAACACATTAATATCAGGAGCCATCAACTCACGGCCATAGTCATACGCCGGATCAGATTGCCACACGGCAAGCTGGGCAGTATCACATACCAATGTATCAGCCGGAGAAGTTATCATTTATACAAATCTGTTTTTAGAGCTTATCAAAATTATCGATATCACTTTCCACCATGATATTGTCCACCTTTTCCGAAGCATGTCCGTACTGATACGCCAGACCTACAAGTGAAAAGATCATAGCAAGATAGGCACCGAATGCCTGGACAATGGCCAACAGATAAAGCATAAAATTATATCCTACCGATACCGTAGCCTCACTGCCTCCACTACTCATTGCAAATATGGATTTCACGATAGTGCCTATATACCAGGGCATCATCGTCACTCCCTGTAAGATACCGGCAATCAACCCCATAATAAGGGAAATCAGGAAAATACCTCCCCACGTAGCAAAACCCAGACGAAAAGTCTTCTTCAAAGACTCCATAACGGAGATATCCTCAAAGAGATAAATCGGTGCCCAGAGAGCAAGTGGTACAGCCAAAATAATCACAAACGGAATCACCAGGAACAGGGCGGGCCAAATCAGTGCCGCCATAAGTCCCATAATCACCCCTAAAAGTACCATTAAGACCAATCCAAAAAGAGTCATCACAACCAATCTTTTCACATTACGGAGCAACATCGGCCTCAACATCCCCAAAGTTACGCCTTGCAGACGTTCGTCACGTTCGTTGTAGGTTCGGATCAATGCATAAATCAAAGAAGTCAGCGCAATCGTTCCTATCAAAAAAACAAACATGTACAGACTATAATAAGAAAAGAATGACATCATTAGAGATGCATCAGAAGACACGCCACCACCTGATAAATCAGTCAGCACCGCTATATATCCCATCAGTCCGTTCAAACTCAGCGCTTGAATAAGACAAATCGGTAAAAGCAGATACGTAGTAAATTTCAGCATCAGCTTCCAGTTTTCTTTTATAAAATCAAAAGACGCACTCAGTTTCTCACCGAAATTACGTTTTACATACATTGCGATTTTAGGCTTTTGTGATTCCATGTCGTTTTCTATTAGGTAGATAAATATAGTAGAATAAAATAAATGTCAGGGATGTAAGGATCAGGCCGAGTCTCAACATATCCGGCAGTTGGGTATGGCGTGTGAGAAAACCTTCAATAAAACCTGCCATAATAAACACAGGGACTGTCCCCACTACAATTTTCAATCCTCTTTTCGCTCCTCTTTTAAAAGACTCCAGTCTTGAATAAGTTCCGGGAAAAAGCCATCCGTTACCTAAAGCCAAACCGGCAGCACCGGCTACAATGATAGCCCAGATTTCGAGCGTTCCATGCAACCAGATGGCAAGCATAGAATCCCAAAGCAAACCGTGCTGATAAAAGAATGTTTGGAAAGCTCCCAACATGACTCCATTACTGAAAAGCATATAACCTGTACCAAAACTGGTCAGTATCCCCATTGCGAAGCAATTGAAAGAAACCATAATATTATTCAACGTGATTCCCAAAAACATCGGGACCTCAGATGAACTATTGTACACCGCCATGGGTTCGCCATTCGCAATATTGTCCAACGTCATGTCTACATAAGAATTTCCCATAATCAGGCGGACAAAATCCGGATCAGCGGCAGCGGATATGACACCGACCAAGGCACTCACTATAAAAATCAGGAATGAAACCAGCAATTCCCGGCGCGCATCGTGCATAACCTGAGGAATTTCCTTCGTCCAGAAAGTGATGACTCTCGACCATTTCTCACGCTTGTTCCGATAAATTTTATTGTGTAAAGCGGAAGCGAGATTATTCAGATAGATAGTAATACGGGAAGTCGGGAAATGCGTCTGTGCAAATGCCAGATCGGCAGTAAGATCCGTATACACATCGGCAAGCCGGTCAGGAGACGAGTTTGTGGCTTGCTCCACCACGCCTTCGGCTTCTTTCCATTTTTCTATATTCCGACGAATAAACGTTACTTCTTTCATATTTTTACTGACTTCGAATGAGTTTTGTCTGAAATCAATAACAAAAGTAAGAGAATAATGATATATTTGCAACGAAATACTTAGAAATATTCAATCAGCAATGGCAGAATCTACTATTCTTACGGGGCAATTTGTCCGCATCAGCCAGACGCCCGCCAGTATTGGCGAGCGAATCATTGCTTTGATTATTGATTACGTTCTGATTGGGTTCTATATATTTTCAACTGTAACGGTATTATCCAAGCTCCGCCTGCCTTCGGATTTCACAATGATTTTCTTCCTGGCTGTAATCTATTTACCGGTGCTGTTCTATTCTTTTCTATGTGAGATGTTCAATTACGGACAAAGCCTTGGGAAACGACTGATGAACATCCGTGTTGTAAAAGCTGACGGTTCCGTTCCAAGCATAAGCTCCTACTTACTCCGGTGGCTCCTCTTCCCTATCGATGGCCCGATTACCGGAGGTCTCGGACTATTAGTCGCCCTATTAACCAAAAACAGTCAACGGATGGGAGACCTTGCCGCCGGCACCATGGTTATCAAGGAAAAAAATTATCGCAAGATACATGTCAGCCTTGACGAATTTGATTATCTGACCCAGAACTACCAGCCTACTTATCCGCAAGCCGCTGACTTATCGCTGGAACAGATAAACGTAATTACCCGAACCTTACAATCCGGGAAAAAAGACCGCATACGGTACATTGCACAACTGACAACGAAAGTTCAGGAACTTCTTTCCGTGACACCCCGCGAGGACAATCAGGAGAAATTTCTCCAGACCGTTCTCCGCGACTACCAGTATTATGCATTGGAAGAAATCTGATTCCTCCGCTATAAAAACATCGATCCAAGTCCTCCCTCTATCTAAATCAATCCCCATTTGCATGTCTCAATGTATTCTGGTCTTCTGATGCATATTGACTCGGAGAAACTTTATATTCGGCTACAAAACATTTCGAGAAATAAGACGGATTTGAATAGCCGACCATATACATCACTTCCGAAACAGAAAACCTGTTTTGCGACAATAAAGCAGCTGCCTTCTTCATTCTTATCCGGCGAATAAGGTCTACGGGAGTGACTCCTACCAACTGCTTTACTTTCCGGTACAATTGTTTATTATCCATCTCCACTAATTGGCAAAGCATAGAAACATTGAATTCTGTATTTTCCATGTTTTCTTCCATGATGGCAACAAGCTTGGTTATAAATGCTTCCCCTGTATCTATTTCTTTCTCCTGTATCTGTACAGGTTGCCCGATTGTTTCAATACTCAGTCGTTTCTCTAACCTGCGCCGGGTTTTAAGTAGCTGTTCCAGCCGCAGTTCCAATTTATCAATATCAAACGGCTTAGCTATAAACGCATCTACTCCTGCTTTCATACTTTTGAGTTCTGTATCTTTATCATCCTTCGCTGTCAACATCGCAATAGGTACTAAAGCTATCTGCATTTTTTTGCGTATCACCTTACAGAATTCAATTCCATCCATTTCCGGCATTATCTGATCTACAAGAATTATGTCCGGATGGTGTTCTGAGGCAATGGTTATCCCATCTTTTCCATTAAAAGCATACAGGCAACAGTATTCTTTAGAAAAAGCTTCCACCAGATAGGTTACCATTTCAACGTTATCATCAACAATCAATAATATGGGTTTTCCCGAAAGCAGGCTCAATTGTTGATCCGTCTGAAAACTGTTCTGCACGGAAGATATACAGTTTGCACCGGATAAAGGTAAGGTTACGGTAACTAAAGTTCCACATTTATCGCCGGCACTATTAATGCTGACATGGCCATCATGCAGTTCTATAAACTTCTTAACTATATACAGCCCAATGCCACTTCCATCTTTACGTCTCTCTTTGTTTTTACTCTGAAAATAGCGGATAAAGACATAAGGAAGATCTTCATGCCTTATGCCACTGCCGGTATCCGAAATCTGTATAGTCACCGTTTCAGCTTCCTGAATTATACTAACTTCGATTTTTCCCCCTTCAGCAGGAATGAATTTAATCGCATTAGTGATTATATTCGATATTACAGATTCCATTTTTATCATATCCAGATTCATCCATATTTGTTCTCTATCGGATATGAGGACCGGCCTGATATTTTTCGATGCAAAAGCCATGGAGAAAGTATCCAGGATATTCCTTGTAAAAGAACATAATTCGATATTAGAGCGAATCAAAGTGTTCTCGCTTGCGCAATCAATCTGCTTGAAATCAAGCACTTCATGAATCAATGAATTTAATTTCAATGCATGTCCGTATACAGACTCCAGCCGCTTTTTATGTTCCGGCTTCTTAATTTCTGTAATCAGAGTACTTAAAGGAGCTATGATCAGGCTTAAAGGAGTCTTGAGTTCATGTGAAATATGAATGAAGAAGTCTAATTTCAGATTTGACAATTCTAATGTTTTCTCTTTCTCTATACGCTCATATTTCAGCTTGATATTCCTTCGGATGTATTTTATGATAATAAAAGCGATGCCTACCAGTATAAGTGTATATATAATATACGCTATCACCGACGCATACCATGGCGGAAGAATGGTAAAGCCAAACTCCGTAACCGGAGATATCCGGGGATTATCAGAGTTCCCACTCCGCATAAGCAACTTGTACCTGCCGGAATGTAAATTGGCAAAAGAAATATAATTCCGTCCCGGCTCCAATTTATTCCATTGCTTCGTATTTCCTAAACGATAATAGAACTCTGTTTCCGACGAATAAGCTAATGTAGAAAACTCAAATGTCAGATTCTTCTCCGTATGCGGCAATTCTATCCTATTCTGGTATCGGATACTACTCCCGATATAATCCACCATAGGTAGCAATCGCCTGTCATTGCTTCTGACAGCTGTTATAATAACCGGACTTGCTTTCTTTTCTTTCTTTATAGCATGGGTGGGCATATAAGATATCCCATCATATCCTCCCCACAATATAACCTCATGTTGCTTGTCATAAAATCCTGCCTGATAATACCTTCCTGGAAATGCGACACCCGTTCTCTGCAAAGAAGTTACATCCCATGCCATGACTCCTTCTGTACACGAAACCCAGATATTCTTATTTTCCAGTACGAAAGAATGCACCAGACTTCCTTTGGCTAATTCACCTATTTTCTCAATGGCACAAGTCAGGACATTGATTCTATAAAGTTCATTGTCCGACGAATACCAAATAGACTGTATTCCATCATAAATCATCTGATTCAGACCAATGTCCAGTATGCGTGTTTTTCGGGATTTACAGTCTATCCGGGCTAATCCTTTTTGAGTATTAACCCACATAAAACCATAATTATCAGCCTCTATCTGATAGGCAATCTCACTAAACTTTGTTGAAACAAGTGAGTCGGATAAATTCCATTCCGCCCGAAATAAAGCCTCATGATCATGTGCAAGCAATTCTTGCTTGTCAACGATGAATATTCCACCCAGATAGGTTGTAATCCATAAATAACCATATTTATTCTCATAAACATCATATGCCCAATTAGCTTTCTTCTGATTCAGCCTGTCTACTATATTGTAATGTATAAACTCTTTTTTCTTTCTATCATATCTTGCCACCCCGGCATCCGTAGCAATCCACATGATACGATCACGATCTTCATATACATCTGATTCGGTTGTGCAGAAGCAAGCCGTCCGGAGTCTCTGTATTAAAGCATTTCACGTCACCATTTTCTCCAAATAGCAAAAGCCCGTTTGTTCCTCCTAGCCAATACCCTCCTTTGCTATCCTTATATATATGGGTAAAATGATTTCCATTCCTTTCATTTATCAATTCTGAAATATGAATAAACTGAAAAGCAGAGTCATCAATAATCAACGATATGCCATAATCAGTACCTAGCCAAACATTATTATTTTTATCAACATAAATACATGAGATAACATTATTACACAAAGATTGCTCATTTCGCAAATCACGAAGTACATGGTTGACTTTCCTCAGGCTCCGACTATAAATATACAAGCCATTATCCGTACCGATCACAATATTATTTTTATTATCAAAAGCCAACGTTTTAGCAGTATTCGACGGCAATGCAAGAGATGTTTCTACATGAGAATCTTTAAAAGAATATTGGAGTAAACATCCTTCCGCCCCAATCCATAAGCAATTTTGCTGTTCATCCCACAGCAATGAATTTACCATCAGTTTCCGGAATTGTTCAGGCAATGAGACTGTTTCTCTCACTTGTTTTGTGGGGTCATAGCAACTCAAGCCATCATAAGAGCCTATATAAAGCTTGCCATTGGCAGGTGCAAATGCATAGACTATTGATTTACTTTTTCCGGACTCTAATGGCAGGTGCAAAATAGATCCATTCTGGAAATCATAATACAGTAATCCTTCATCATTAGTTCCAATCCAAAGTTTATCGTTCCAAACAGCCAAGGAACGGACGGATTTAACCACCTGAGTAGCCGGATACAGGTTCTCAAATTGCTCAGTAAGCAAATTTAAAAAACGTAATCCCCTATTAGTCCCGATACACAGATATTCTTTACTTATCTGTACTATTGCAGTGATATTGGCATATTCTATATCGGTTTCCTTTGCTAATTTATAGATTTGATATCCATCATAAGAGAACAGGCCACTTTTAGTACCAATCCATGTCAATCCCGTGTCATCTTGAAAAATTGCATTTACAATATTCGATTCTAGTGGGAAATATATATTCTTAAAACTTTTATATCGATAATTATGTGGGAAAATAGAAGAGAGATTAGCGGAGCCATACGCCTGCATACCCCAAACTAAAATATAAACAAGAAGAAGTGTTTGCTTACTAAGAATATTATTCTTTATAATCAGAAATCCTTTCATATATAAGGCCCATTCAGGCATTGGTTAAAGCGAAAGTAGTAATTAAATTCGATAAAGAGCATACTGAAGCCATAAAAACAAAAAAAAATGGAGCAAACCATTCAGCCAAAGGCTGTCCGCTTGCTCCATCCCCCACAATTAGATTATTTCCGGAGACCGGTATAATTTTCATACCAGTCTGTATATTTGGCCCCCTTTGACTCTGCCCATTTCGTGAAATCAGGATATTCACTGTCAATGCGCTGCCTTTCCGTTACCGGCTTGAAGCCCAATACAGGAATATCAATGGCAAACGGATATGCTCCTTCACGGTCAATGTAATAAGCATCCTTATTAGTGCCAATAAGCGACTGATTAGCTAAAGATGTGGCTTTATGCTTAGGTAAATGAACCTCTGTCCTATCCTTTTGTCCATCAGCATACTTTACAATGATATATGGATTATAACCTTTCAAATCATCTTTCTTAAAAGAAGCGTTGAATTCTCTGGTTATTGTATACGTCTTGTCAATACTTTCCTTAACATTAGGTGTCACTATAATGGACGATGTTTCATTTTCTACTTTTACATCCGTTGAAGTCACTTTACCAAGTTGTCCGGGATCTATCTGATAAGCGAACGCATTTAAGAATGTAGCGCCATCATGTACCGGAGTAAATATATCGACTATCTTTGTTACCATATTCTTGGTATTAAAAGAAACTTCACGCCTGTATTCCACTATTACATCATTCATGTCATAATCACCACCCGAAGGCCAGATGTCTTCAAACGCCAGCGTACCTTTAAGAGGTTCTACCGGATCCGGTTCCGGATCGTCTTTACCATCGTCAGGTTTAATAACAGGTCTATCAGGGTCGTCAATACTTCCTTCCGGAGTGGCATCTACATAGAACAAAAGGTCACAGTAACTTTGGTTCGCTCCATCTTCAACACCTATAATGGTCTTTCCACTCTTTTCATCTTTCACAGAGACAAATCCATTCTTAGTTAAATCGAATTCATTAGAAGTACGAAGATTTTTCGTCCTGATCTCATCCACTTTAACATCAGAATCTTTGTAGTACCCATTGTATCCATCAGCATAGAGAAACCAACCTACCGTATATCCTTCCGGAAATTCTTCTGTGGCATTACCACTCTCATCAAAATAGAGCAAACGTACTTTATTTCCACAGCTTAATATAGATAATAAACCTCCAAATTTTGAAAAAGCGACATCTGGAAATACAATATATTTTTTCACACTATTCACATCTACCCTCTCACCAGACTTATAAAAATAATACCCAAACGTATTATCAAAAGAAGCATCCCGATCAAGGAACACAACATCCAATTTGGTTTTCTCTTTTATCTTTATATTAGTAACCTCGGGTGCAACAAACAATCCTGAATTATCCACATTCGTATTATATGGATTGAAAAATTTCTTCAGTCGCTTCGTTACATCTGAAATATTCTCATCACCAATCTGATTCACAGACGTGATATAATCCTTATTAATGTAATCTTTACTAAGAGTACTGTTATTAAAAATATAAGTAAGATTTCCTCCCTCTCCCCATTTACACAGTGAATAAAGATTCTTAGACCTATCAATAGTATACGGTGGGTTTGTGTCATCAAACGAATATGCTCGTGTAGAAGGTCTTAACTGATTCACACTCATATCAAAGCTAACAGCATTGTCTTTAATTTCCATTTCTACACATCTTGGCAGTCCACAAGTTTCCGTACATAAATAAACTTTCCCCACCGAGGTCGGTATATTCATTTTCCCCTCATACTTTCCGTTATTATCTGTATAAGTTTTGAATATAGCCTCCACTCCTTCTTTTTTCACCGACGTACCTTCCACCATAGGATCTTCGTCATATACCTCTACAAGAGCAGTAAAACTCGGAACATCATAGTTCACCAGAAGCTTCACATCACCACGCGTTTCAAAACCAAAATATCCATCCGGATCAGGTAAAGGTTGTTTGCCTGCATCCGGATTATATACGTCTTTTTCCACGCATCCTGTCATCAAACCATTGAATACAATTGTGGCAATCACAATCATAGCGATTTTTAAGTACTTTTGTCTCATAAATACAATATTAAAATTACATAGTCAGTAGTAAACTACGTGCAAAATTAGGCTATATCAACCGAGAGAAAAGACACAAAATGGACAAAGGCTAACACAAAAAAGACAAGTTTAGCATTAAAAAGATAAAGATATCTGATAATTAGTCAACTACAAAACTTTCCGATTTAAAATTACTATAATACCTCCCGGAAATTGCCGTAAACTTCAGCACACAATAATCCGGGTCCGTCACACCTTCCGGATAATACATGGTATCGCCTTCCTGCCATATCATCTCCTTACTGGCGTCGTCCGTCAGCACTTCCATTGTGCCGCGCAACATCACTCCCCTGAAGAACCGCGTATCACAAAAGTAAATACTTGCACGATCATTTTTCCGGTATTGTGCAACACGCATTGACGAAGTGTTCGTGGTCAGGTAGATAACTTTTATCCCTTCCCTTTTCCGAGGCTGCAACATAGCTTTGATATTCGGAAACCCCTCTGCATCTATCGAACCGATGAAAGCGGTTTTCAACTTATCAATCATACCTCCTACTGTTTTCTCTGCATCTCTCATCATCTCATTATTTTATTGGTTATTGTTGCGGCAAAGATAAACACGGCACAGAAAATCAACGCAATAAAAACCAAGGGAGAAATAGCACTTTTTACGGTTTATACAGTTTCCGGTAAGCTAATGGCGTCTCTCCTGTATACTGCCGGAAACAACGCACGAAATAGGCAACGGTAGAGAAATGAAGTTCAAATGACAAGTCTGATATGGAAATATCGGTATAGATGAGCTGCTTTTTAGCCTCGTCCATAATCTTATTCAGGATATATTGTTTGGCACTGATGTTCATTGCCGAATTTACAACTTCATTCAGATAGTTGGGAGTAATACAGAGCTTATCCGCATAAAACCGGACGGAATGTTGTTCTTTCAAGTTCCCTCCCACTAATTCTATAAATTTACTGACGTGAATGCTGCCGGCTTCCTTATCCTTCTCTCTCAGAGATAACATATTCAGATAAGCCCGGTTGAGCAGCATAAGGGCTTCGTAAAGCAATGCCCTCAGCACATGCACGTCATTCTGCCTGTACAAATCTATCTCTGATTTTATATCATGCAAAAGCAGAATCATACGCTTATAAAGTTCATCAGACAAATGAAGCTTGGAAGCCGTCTTTTCCATATTGAAGAACGGAAGGTGTTGTACGAACAAAGGGTCTTTGAAGAAGGAAGACAAGAATTCATCCTCGAAAATCAATGCATAGCCATTTGCGATATGAGCCGTATCCCAATTCCGTATTTCTCCGGGTTTAGAGAAGAACACATCACCGGGTATCGCCTCACACATCTGATTATCAATAGAAAAACCGCCCTCGCCTTCTGTTATGAAAGTAATATCATAATAAGTCAACGTATGCACAGCCCCTTCAGCCAGAAAACGCTTCACGTATTTCAGTTCCACGACATCCACTAAAAGTTCACTCCCATACTTGCTCTTATAAAATGTATACCGGGGGATTAATTTCTTCATTTAATAAACTCTTACTATGACATTACGATTTGCAAATATATTGATTCCCATCATAATCCCACTTCCACACCTGATTTTAAATCATGTTTTTTTGCATCTGCCACGAATAAAAACTTTGCCAGCGATGCGTAAGCTGCCTCTTCTTTATTCTTGTATATCTGAAAAATAACCCTTTGCAAGAGTATCAAATTCATGAGAAAACTAGTTTACGTAAACTCTATTATTCATTCCCCGTTAAAAGGTATTCATAAAATTGGGCGTGAATTTTTATCAGTTGTGTAGTTATTGTTTGACGGCAAATTATACAACTTGATTTCCGGGGCTTCCACGAGTTGGAAGCCTTTTTTCGTGTTTGTTATGTCAGGGTTTATGCAGGTATTTAGAGTGCCACCCCAACTTCATCCCACCTTCTCCAAAAGATAAACCGTCCCCCTATTCGACTTCTTACAAGGAATGTCCAGTTTCCGAAGTGAGCGGCCGAAGCATGCTATTTTACTGATTGACAATCTGTCCCTGGTCTTGGTCTGCAAATAGTTGAAGATTTCCATGGCAGTCAGCCACTCTCCCGCCTCTTCACTTTCCGCAGGCTGGAAGTAGCTACTGAAAAGCTGCTCAAGCGGAGTGACCTGTTCAAAATCGCGATTGGTTTGTTTCAAAATCGCCTCATCTTTATCGTCCAGCCAGTAACGTTCACCTTTATATATATCATGCATGGCCTGGGCATACAACTGCCTGTAATTGATGGCAACATTCGTATCGATGGGCGCAGTCACCTCAATGCAGATGAAACGGCGGCTGCCACTGGGATCGGTCAGCAAATCCATCTGATTGCTCGTACCGATAAACGAAGCATAACGGCGCACCTCCTGAATACTGCTCGCATACGGTTTCCGCAGATTAGCCACCGGCTTCTGAAGCAAATGTTTCAGAAAGCCCTGCTGATTGAGATTAATCTGGTCGAATTCATCCAGATTGACCAGCATAAAGCGTCCCAGATAACGTTCGGCATCCTGCTTGCTCTTAAAGTCAAGACTGTCCGTATAACCAAAGCGCAACTCGGGTGGCAGAATAATGCGGCAATACGTAGATTTCCGAAAACCTTGCGCACCTACCAACAGAGGCGACGTACTGTTGCCATGCTGCCGGTCGAGTCCCCTCCAATGCGCCACCATACTGAGAAACCAGCGATAGAACAGCTCCCGCCAATATGGATTGTTGCACGGCACGAGGTCGGCAAGCGCCCGGATGCGGTCTTTCCCATCCCAGCGGCCCACACCGCAAAGATACTCCTCGACCGGATTGTACAGAGGCACGAAGTCGGACGTCAGATAGCGTTCCACATCCCTGTCCCAGGCACGGATACCTTCTTTCAGGGCATTGATGGCAATGCTGTTGCGCGCCCTGCGGTCCATAGTCTTAAAATAAAAATGAATGGAATCGCGCTGGCGGAACTCAAGGTCATTCAAGACCGTATTATAGCGGAACTCATAGCGGCGTTCCATAAACTCCTCCAGCCTCAACGCGGTGTCCTGTTCGGGAGTCAGTGCGCTCTTTTTGCCGAAACCTTTACATTCCTGATACAGGTTATGAAGTATAGTGCGCACCGTCTGCTCATCGGACTGGCGATGATAATGAATCAGCACCTGCCGCACCACTTCCTCTTCCGGTATGCCGGCTTTGTAGCAGTGTTCGGCAAGGTGGACGAGCAAAGGCTGTAAATCATCGCCCCGCCTCCAATTCTCCAGCTCGCGGAAAGCCTTGTCGAGCGCACTCTCAAAAAGCATGACAAATGTTTGCGAAGTCTCATAACCCGGCTCCATCCGCAACAACGGATTTTTCTCCGCCAGGCGACGTTGCCGGAAAGTCTCTTCTCCGGGCATAGAGAAGGGCTGTTCCAGACAAAACGATACGGCAGCCGGATTATATTCGGGCTGTTCATCCAGCGTCATGCGGCAACTTTGTGTCAGCGAAGGTTCTCTCAAAGTAATGGGAAACGGGAGTAACGGCTGGTAACAACTTACAGCCAACCTGTAGGCATGCGCATGAAAAAGCATCGCCTCCTGTTCCCTTTTAGGCAGATTTCCGTCAGGCAGGGCAAAACGCACCCATATCTTCACGCTCTTTCCGCTGGAACCGCAAAAAGCGGCGAAAGTCTGCGGCAACAGCATGGCTTGCCGCTTCACCAGGTCAACTTCTCCCAAGCCCGCCAGCTTTTTCACTTCCAGCTGCAGCAGTCCGTTGTATTGCTTCATCTTCCGCCCGCCGTCTTTGGTACGGGCATACTCCAATGCGGGATAAATACGCGGTAATTTGTCAATATGCTCGTACATCGCATGGGTTCCTTCCAGTTCCGGCAGGACGGTTCGGAGTCCTGTCACATACCCGGCTTTTGTTTCCGATTTCATTTTCTCTATCAGCACGCCGGCGTCACAGACAGTGAGCATTTCCTTACCACTCTCTTTGTCATGTCTTATCAAGGTGATTTTCATTCAATTATATTTTTGAAATTTATTTATTTATAATCCTCCCGTTACGGGACTGCTAAAGTACAACATTAGAAAGGCAAAGTCAAGCTTTCAGGACTATTTATTGCACATTTACTGAAATAAAATCCAACTGCGCCACTTCAATCAAAATACATCAATAATAATTGAGAGAAATATAAGGAATCACTTGACTTACCCTTATTTATTTTGTATATTTGCAGTAACGGGAACAGGGTGTCAACCCAGGTGAACAGGCCCGTCAATATGGGTTGACGGAACCGTTCACCAAGGTTGGCAGAGCTGTCAATCTTGGTTGACGCACACCCCTGCCGTTACCTAAACGTAACTATCCCTTATGTAAAACAAATTAATGCATCATTCATTTAAAAACAAACAACGATGGCAATCTTATTCGAGTGGTATGAAAACCCGGTGGCCCCAAGCCAAACTCAGGAGGAAACGAAACTTCACGCACGCATCACGCTCAACGGAACAGCGGACACGGCCAGGCTGCGGCGCAAAATTCAAGAACGCTGCTCACTAACGGAAACGGATGTAAGCGCCGTGCTCGATGCCCTGTCGCACGCGATGGGCGACGAACTGGCAGAAGGCAAACAGGTGCATCTGGACGGGATCGGCTATTTCCACCCCACTCTGACTTGCACGGGGGAAATCACCAAAGATACGAAACGGAAGAATACGAAAGTAAAACTGAAAGGTATCAAGTTCCGGGCGGACCAGACTCTGAAAAATGAAATCGGTGCCGTCCGGCTGAAAAACATCAAGCATAACGGGCACTCCAATAAACTGACTGACGAAGAGATTGACCATCGGCTGACGAATTATTTCAGCGAACACCGGATGCTGACCAGATGTGACTTCCAAAGAGTGTGCGGCATGATGAAATCGACTGCAATGAGGCATATACGGCGCCTGAAAGAGGAAGGAAAGCTGAAAAATATCGGAATTCTGACACAACCGCTATATGTGGCGAATCCGGGCTATTATGGTGTAACAGAAGAAGTTAAAATGTAGAACTGTTAAAAACGGAGTGAGGGCAAGCAAGTTGCTCTCACTTTTTATTTTGCCATCACTACAATTAATGTTCTAAAAAACAATTCATTAACATACCAGTGAGAGCAGTGAGAGCAATTTGCATAAAGTTATTTTTCAGATAGCTATTCATACTTAAACACAAATTACACAATGCTAAATTCTTGTTAATTCTAATTTCGGTTATCGAACTATTCTTCAGACACAATGTTGTCATAAGCAAATAGCAAACTTAAACATGAATTAAAGAAATAAAATTATGAAAAAGGAATTAATCACTGAATATTAGATATTTACCCAAGCAAATCAGGATAAATACGGAAAATTAACATGATAACCTAAACTCATAATTTCTCAAATTCTGAAGAAAGGGCAAAACGCTTCAGAATATAACAATTTTGCAATATTACCAATTAATTATTATTTTAATTATGAAAAAGTCAATTATTCTATCAGTTTTTGTAGCAGCAGCACTCACAGCGAATGCTCAGACTACTGTACAAGGCAGCAAATTCACAGACAACTGGTCTGTAGAACTAAAAACCGGCATGATAACTCCCCTAACCCACAGCGCATTCTTCAAGAACGCCCGTCCGGCTTTGGGACTTGAGTTTACCAAGCAACTGACTCCTGTTTTCGGACTGGGAGTTCAAGGCATGGGATATATAAACACCACGAATAGCAAAACAGCTTTCGATGTTTCCGACCTTAGCTTATTGGGCAAGGTCAACCTGATGAACCTGTTCGCAGGTTATACGGGCGTTCCCCGCATATTCGAAGTCGAAGCCGTGGCCGGTGCGGGATGGCTGCACTACTACATGGACGGCCCTGGAGATGTGAATTCCTGGTCCAGCCGTTTCGGACTGAACTTCAACTTCAACCTTGGCGAAGCTAAAGCTTGGACGGTAGGAGTGAAACCGGCACTGGTATATGATATGCAAGGTGAACACAACCGGAGCCGGTTCAATGCGAACAATGCGGCATTTGAGCTGACGGCAGGCGTAGCTTATCACTTTGGTGGCAGCAACGGAAGTCATCACTTCACTTTGGCGAAGCTCTATGATCCGGCCGAAATAAGCGACCTGAACAATTCTATCAATAATCTTCGCTCGCAAGTGAATGAGAAGAACGGCCAGATCAATGTTGACGCACAGAAGATCAGTGCACTGCAACAGGAAGTCAATAACTTACAGAACCGGGTAATTCCTGTTGAGACGGTAGTGGAAACCAGCCGTATTCCGGAATCCATCATTACTTTCAGACAAGGTAGATCTACAGTCGATGCCTCTCAGTTGCCAAATGTGGAACGTGTAGCTTCTTACATGAAGAAATACGCAAATACAACAGTGGTAATTAAGGGATACGCTTCACCGGAAGGTAGTGCCGAAGTCAATGCAAGAATAGCTAAAGCGCGTGCCGAAGCTGTAAAAACAATCTTGGTGAATAAGTATAAAATCAACCCGTCACGTATTACTGCCGAAGGTCAGGGAGTGGGTGACATGTTCACAGAACCGGATTGGAACCGGGTTAGTATCTGTTCTATTATTGAAGATGCCAAATAAACAAAAGGCTAAAAAATAGAGTAAATTCATGTAATGTAAGGGTTATCTTCTTGAAGAGGATAACCCTTTTTATTATGACATTACAGTCAGCCAGCGATTGATATTGCGTTTCTCAGCACTGAATTCCACACCGAGTTTTATCACTTCACGCCCGTCAGCCTGATAAGGTATCAAATAATCTTTCTCACCAATTTGCTTCAACGCCGCTTCCGCAGTATCATCTCACTCAGAAAGACTCTCTTTCCCTATACTCAGTTGGAGTCATCCCCGTATATTCACGAAAAAAACGGGTCATTACGGAGTTTGATTGAAAGTTGGTTCGTGAAACCACTTCCTTAATTTCCAGGCTCGAATCCCTCAAAAGAGCCTTGATTTCAAGAATGGTATACTCAACAATCCACTCTTTGGCCGAACGTCCGCTATTTTCCGTCATCAGCATTGTCAGGTACTTAGGGGAAATATGCATTTTTTCCGCGTAAAACGCGACATCACGACTGACTGTATGATATTCTATTACCAGACAAAAGAAGTCGAACATCTTTTTTTCCTTATGGGTATACTTTATCGGTTTTTCCGACTGTGGACTATTCTTATACGATACATACATATCCCAAAAGAAAACCTTCAAAAGATTCATTATGGATTCCCTCCTGAAATAGCTGCATGGTAAATCTATGCGGAAAGATAGTATATAACAAAAATGAATAAACCGGTCACACTCTTCCTCACACATAGGTAAGCTGAAATTTTTCCTCATATAAAAAAAGTACTCAAGAGTAGGCCTATATGTGCCACAAATGGTGTCTAAAAACATCTTTTTAGGCACCTTAAGAAATGTCATAGAGAAATCTTCACTAAAATCAGTCACACAGGCTAGCTGGTAAGGGAAAATTGTTATCAAATCGTTCTTGATAACTTTTCGCTTATTGGAAAACACACTGAAAAAGGCAGAACCTTCCGTACATACTCCTACAATGCATTCATCAAGATATTTAGGATTTCCATCAAGAGGTAAATCACTTAGATCCGTGTAAACATTGAACTCTTCAAACTCAGGCGAAGTATCAGCCTGATCATATTCGTTATTTTTTCTCACTACCATAATATGTCTGGTTTCAGATTTGTTTTATTTGCATCATAAATAGCAATCACTTATCCCCATCATAGTAATGTGGATACATATCTACTCTTCCATATCTTTTTAGACTCACAATCAACGGCTCAGAGAAAATATAGATAAAACATTCTTTATCTTTCATCAAGATTTTCAGTGCCAGAAAATATTCGCCCTCGTCAACTTGCGGAAGGATTGCACAAACTTTATCTTCTGAGCATCTGTGCACATTGTTAAGCTCTATCAGTATCTTGTCGTTTACTGCGGGAATAATACATAATCTTGTGTTTTCCCACGTCAGCATCTCTAAATTGCATCCGGTAATAATAATGGGAGCCTGCGGAGTGATGGTTCCGTTACGCCTTCTGCTCAAAGGGTCGTAAACCTCCTGAATGACAGGAAACGACGAACCTTCCACCAGTAACATTTCAGCTTTTATTGTTTTCATTTTGTTTGATGATTGATTATACACTCTTCGGCTTTTGGCTGAGAAAAATCTTGCTTATAGATTGATAGTTCATTCCGGCGGAATATCCCGGATGCAACGGAGATAATAGTAGCTTGCCTTGGAGAGATCTCTGACAGACTTATATTTCACTCTTGTCGCATCAGGATAAATTGTCATTGACCATGCTTGAGAAGAAGTTGTATTTTCCGTCGCTAACCAATAGGTGGTTGCTATGTCAGATAAGGCAAATGCTTTACAATCGGTATCTTGGGTAGCTGTAGCCTCTAATTCCTTATAATAAATCATAATCAGGCTTCCTTCACGCAGTGTAGGTATCCGCCATGTTCCCGGAGCGTCCTGACCGTCTTTCCCCCGATACATAGCGCATCCCTTGGGAACGGCAATATTCTTCTCCGTACTATAACTATTACTGTTTGCCGTAGCGAGATAGCCATTTGCCGTAGCCCAATTCATTGTTTGCGTTCCACTATCTTTTCCCTCGCTATCATTGCCATCGCTATATACGATATCCGGAGAGACTATAAAAAATGCAGATACAGTCTTATTGATTTTGCCTGCATCATACATGCTATCTATATGCCGGATAATCCTGTCCGCATAAACAGGGTTGCCATTAGTATCAATAATAGGATTCGTATCTTGACCAGTCGGGGTGTACTCGTATAATTGAATGTTGTTATAAAAGACAGCACTTTTATCTCTGATCCTTTGTTTCGGCAAATCTTTCGAATTAATAGCCGCATACTTGTTTCCCCTTGAATCTTCATAGACTTCTATTGTCTGGGAATATCCCTTTAGCAAGATAAAAAGGGACGCGAAGATTATGACAGTTATTCTTTTCATTTTATTCTTTATATTTTCATTTTATCATTAATAAGTAACGGAAGGGAGAGGGATGTCTCTTACACACCTTGCACTACCCTCAGTCTTATAGTAAGAGTTAAGCCCGTAATACCACCTTTTGGCAGAAGTACTTCCATCTTCTGTAATTGTTTGCCCGCTGCTGGCATCTAATAGACTGCCGATATAGAGGCCAATCAGTTGATTGGATGCCGGTAAATACCATTTTAACTCCTCCCCTTCTATTCGTCCGTTTCCATCTTCATCCCGGTTCTTATCATAGCAAGCCCTTGCAGAAAATGTACTAGCGGGGTGTTGATATTGATATAGCAATATATGTCCGGAAGCATCTTTCTGCGGGACAGGTATATTACCACTCCAAGTAAGGTTCTTTATATTCTCGGCCAGGTTTACCGTTGCGGTTTTTCCATAATACACGTCATCCGTCCCGTATGAATAATCAGCTGTTACAATCGCATTGTAACCATATTCCAATTTACCCGATGGTACGTCATACTGGTATACACTACGTTTCGGTCTGTCATGCACCAATCCCATTGTATAGTTTCCGTCCGTGTCTCTTTCTCCTCCAAAACACCCGGCATATACTGCCGGGCGCTGGTCCAGTCTGAATATATGGAAAGTTTGCAATGTTTCTCCTTCACCCTCTGTCGTAGTAGTTACTTTAATGTATAAAGAACGCTTTCCTGATTTATCGGATTCACCCGGGTCGACCAGTTTGCCGTCATCATCGTAAATGTATTCCTTATTATAGAGATAAAACTTCACCTGAGTGGGAAGTATGGAACTTGCCGTAACACGGGTATCCAATGGCTCTTTAACATTATTGAATGCATCCGTATAGTTGGAAGAGGAAGACAAGAGGAGCCAACTGCTTCCCTTATCGGCTCTCTGCGTACAATCTGCGTCAGTATATATTTCCACTTCCACTTTCCTTCCTTGAGTCTGTATAACTATCGGGCGGACACTATAAGCTGCATCCAGGTCATAATCGACACCCGCTTTGTTGTACTGGGTGTAGCTGAATGATGCCCCGGAAGCCTTTACGTTAAGGCTGGAAAAAAATTCCACATACTGGCTGGTGGTATATGCCCTGATCCGTTCATCATTCTTCGCCGAGTTTATCTCTGCGTTTATAGCAGTACGCAAATTATAAAAATGGTTGGGTTCCACATCGAAGTTATCGGTGTTGTTATTCCCAACATACATCTGGTAGATCGCGTATTCGTCTGTTCCGGTAGTAGGGTATGCCCATGCCTCTATCTGCGTACCCAGTGGCGGCGCAGCACCTGAAGGCGCCTTATTGACCACTTTGTAGTACCGCTGGCTTTCACTCAGAATAGTTGCGACCGTCCCTTGCCGATTCTGCGCTACATACCATGTTGCCGAGTAATAGCCATTGGAATCGGGCTCACCCAACTGATCCATTTCAAATGTGGCGTATGTATCCGCATCGGTATTTTTTACAGGATTGGTGAGCCGGATAGTATTGTTCACATTCAGCAGTTTCAAACCTTGTAACCGGTAATTTTCCACCTCGAACTTGTAACGTAAGGTAACGCGTGCCATCAACCTCTCGATTTCGATGCCTCCCACAAAGCCGGTCGGTTTGTTGTATTCTACCAGACCACGCTTACCACCGTCGATGTCCACCACAGTGACACCTGACACTTCTCCGGCCAGCGGCACTTCATCATCTGCGGTGATAAGCGATTGGGTATGCCCTTCTACATTAATAAGATAGTCAAAACTCCAATTCTTGAGTTCATCAAGAGTGCTCACTCCGCTCATATCATAGTTAAGTTTGGGGCCTAATACCAACAGGTATAAGGTTTGGTTCTCTGATACTACGAGGGGGACATCTATCGTCATCAAATCATTTATGGCTGTTACCGCATCACTCAGTTTATGAGGATTTCCGTTAATGGAACCGTGCTCATCGAATTGGAAAAGCCAAAGGTTATGTAACTTGGTCGTGCCGTCAGACACCCGGGTAGTTACCTCATGTGGCTCTTGTCCCTGTTCCAAAGCCACTGTAAACGGCAATCCGGAATCGTTCCTATCCCTAAAAAGCGACTTAGCGGCGGCATATCCGCTCGTTGATGCAGGCTCTATAGCTGGGGGAATACCGACTTTCAGGCTGACCATAACCACCTTACCGGTAGCGTCACCGGGACCGTACTCTGCCAGTTTATCTTTTGCACAGCCCACGAACGCCAGCAACAGCAAGGTGGTGCAGGCTGTCCGGAAATATCTTTTATATTTTGTTCTTAGGTTCATATCATATATGTTTATTGTCAAGTTTTCATCCAGGGAGAGGACATCAGTAGCCGCTTTGTGTAATTGACGGACTGCCGAGAGGAACTGTCACTCCGGTATCTTTCTCCAGTAGAATATTAACAGTAAGATTGATAGGACTCGGACTGCTGTTCTCAGGAATTGTTATCGAGACAGAATAACTATACGTATTCGATGCAGTCTCCACTATAGTACTGAGACACTTTTGGACGCCTCCATAAATAACCTGCAAATACAGTTTTCCGGCAGGTATGGAGATATCCGTCGGAGTAAGCTGGATATTCACCATATAAGTATCTCCCGTTTGAGGTATATTACCCAGACTACTTAATCCGGTAGTAGCACGTAAATCATATCCGCTTTGCGAGACGGTGAGCAATATGCTCCTTGTCTGTCCGTCCAAACCGCCCCCTTCCACCTTCACTCTGAATGAACGCGGTGAAGCACTTTCTTTACGTTTGACGTATACAGGTATATTTTCCGTATTGCTTCCGTGGGTCGTATGTACGATGGTGCCATCCGATACGAACGAGAAATCGTTCGGATCCGCTGTTCCCGCACCTTCTCCCGTGACAAGCGTTGCCGTCCAATAAGGCACATTGGATTTTATACCGAAATAAGCTTTTACACCTTTTTCGGTTCCCTGATAAGTAGGACTGGAGATGGTACCCGCCTCCATCTTGCTTTCCGGTATTTCATTGCGCACGCAGCGGATCATATAGGCACTTTGCCTGTCCTTACCGCTTTGGAAACTTGCACCCGATGGATTACCGGAGAATTCGAATACCGAAGCGTCATCGGTCCAATACCCTCCATTGGAATGGTCCCCCTGAGATACACCGCCCGCGTCTCTATACCGGTTATGCGGGGAAAGCAGCCAATGGAAAGAAGGATAACCGTATGAATTATTCTCGTTATCCGATGCCGCTATCAGGGCTTTGTTCTCATCCGGGGTAGCCATGTGCCACTGCCCGTTATCCACAATGTTTTGAGCCTTGATCTGGGTTTCGGAAAGTCCGGCCAGCTTGCAGGGATCTCCCACCCCGGCTTTAACCTGGTCTACGGTGTTATTTGCAGGTATTCCACCTGTGTTTAGGTAGGGAATACCTGTCCACCCGCTGATGCTTAAGGGATCGTATGAACCGGGATACCAAAGTACATCGTTCAGTACACTGGCACTGGCAGGAGCTATAAACTCCTCACCCGCACTTGTGCCGCTGTGCACGGCTATCAAGCTGCCATATTTGAACAATACATCCTTATATCCCGTCTCCGAATGATATGCTTTCAGTATACCTGA
Organism: Bacteroides cellulosilyticus; assembly: GCF_020091405.1. Lineage (NCBI taxonomy): Bacteria > Pseudomonadati > Bacteroidota > Bacteroidia > Bacteroidales > Bacteroidaceae > Bacteroides > Bacteroides cellulosilyticus. The sequence goes on along the minus strand of NZ_CP081903.1, from coordinate 4,597,470 downwards.
ATAAACGCTGACATCATTCCAGATATTGACATTTTTGGATGTATCGGCAACCGCGTCATAATCTGCCGCCTTGTCGCTCACAATGACCAGTCCGTCGATAGGTTTCCAGTTGATGGTAATATCATGTTCCTCCATGGCCACTATTTGCGCATATAGCCCCATTGCCCCCATACCGGTAATGGTGGCATATATCTGATAATGGTTATTTCGTGTCAGGTTATAGTTTTTGGGAGGCTCTTGACCGATATTCAAGAGGTAAACGCAGTTCAGCACCTGAGAACTTCCGTTTTTAAGTACGCACTGTGCGTCAATCTTAAGGTAGGTTGCCTGAGAAGCATTTTCAGGTTGGGATAGCAAGTGCTCAGGAATATATGTGGCAGGAATTGTTATGAAATCCAGTGCGGCAGGAATAGTATAGCTATTATCTTTTATAGTATAATCGCCATTATTGTCAAGCGTGCCTGTTCCTGATATCGCAAGGTCGTCTGACCAGACATCGCCTGTAGATGGCTGCCCTTCTCCTATGGGTGTACCGACCGGCATACGGCATACCTTAACTGTGAGCTTGGCTACTTTGAAATCTTCATCCGGATTGGTTATATTTTTAATAGCTGTAAAGCTAAGACGGGCCACCATACGTGTCACACTTATCGGCAGTTCGGTCATTCTGACATTATTAACTATAACGGTGGCATTTGACCCGTCGCTACGGGATTCGACATAAGCATGTGTCACATTTCCATACATAGGCGGAGGAGCAACGATACCTACGGCTGAGAATGTCACGTTTTCTATTTCATTTTCCCGTTTAATGGCGTTGAGTTTTTCCGTCAGTTCCGTCGTCTCATTACAGATGATGTAAATATTGTTGTATCCCCGTGCAGCCCTGATTGTTGCAGTAAATGTGTTATCATCGTTTATGGAAGCATCGGAAACTGCGTTATACACAAGTTGGTCCTTGTCATTAAAAACAATGGCGCGTACGGATTTTATCACTTTATCTTCATCGGTAGTGTTGCGTGCCCCCATAGTAATGCCCAGTGGTATCCTTTCTCCTTGATAAATACTTGTACCCGCCGGTTCATTCTCGTCACTGCAAGAATAAGTTAAGAGGGCCAGCATTGTTAAAAGCAAGACAACTGCCGGAAATTTTATGTTTATAGTCATTTTCATTCTCTTACGCCGAAGTTTCATTTCAGAAATGGCTTATATATCTGTTGGTTGAAACCAGTAGATCCAGTTATTAATGGTTATGCACAATGCGATGTAACCATTTTCTTCCTCATCACCAATACGGATATTAATATCCCATTGATACCTGCGGTCAAGGTATTCCTGCTCGCTCATCGTATCCGGTTTGCTCTTCAGCAGATAGTCAATAAGGTTAATGACCGCCTGACCTCCTATATCAATTGATTTCCCGGATGACTTTTCTGTTATGGAAAAAGACATATTGCTGCCCTTCACAAATCTGAGAGTATGCAGTTGTGCCTTGAAAGGTGTCTTAGCATCATTTTCTTCTGAACAGGGATAGTAAATAATATCCTTGTTTATATCTCCAAAATTATTTTTATGGTCGTAGGAACCATTTGCACCAACAAGTTTGATGTCATATTTTGACATGTCAGTCAAGCCATCTCCACGTGTAATACTTAACGTAATATCGTTGGTATTACGCAATAAACTGACAGTTTCCGTATTACTGATGCCCTCCGGAGAAAACATTTGCAAAGGACCGCTATGCCATAGCGCATCAAGATGGTTGCTGCTTATATTATTTTCAGGCTCATACTTCAGAGTCAATTTATCAACCGGATCACCTGCGGTCATTACAGGAAGCGAATAGAATTTATCTGTCTTTCCGGCCCAAACAATTGCCGTACAGCCTTTCATACGATATGGTACCGGCATGCGGTAGTCCGGTCTTTTCAGCGCATCACCATTTTCGGTTAATGTCTGAAGGTATCTCCCTTTTGCATCGAACACAAAGATTTTCACCTCTTCCACTTGTTCGGTAAACCAGTCTTCATTTGCCATATTGTAGTCATAACGGAATCTAAGAAAAAGGTCACACTGACTGAGGTCGTCATGAAGGACATCACAACCGGTAATCCCTGCCATCAAGCTGACGGCAAGGATTATCATGTATTTCTTTATGTGTGTTTCGATTCCCATTTATCAATGCAAATCAACACCCTGTGACCAATAAGTCCATGGATTGATAGTGATTTTTACAGAGAGATAAGCGTCCGCTTCATCATCATCAGTATCCGGAGGAGTGGGATTGGTAGGATCAGGGTCAGACGGATCGGGAATCCACGGGGTTCCGGGACCGCTCACACTATTGAGTTCAATATTATACCAGTTGTTGCGTACCACACCGTATCTGCCTAAAGCCATCTTAGTTGTAATATTCTGGTCGTGACGGATCAAGACGTCGTAATAACAGACAGATTCGTGATAGTAGCGTACGGCACAGAAACGTCCGATGATACCGGTTTTTGCATTTAATTGATTAGCTGCAGCACCTTCTGAAAGATTGGCGACAATTTCATTCCTTTTGTCTTGACCTTCATCGAATTCCGCTTGTGACATAACCCCGGCTTTTATCAAGAATATGGGTAGGTCTACTTTCAATCCCGTGCCGTCACTATGTTTCAGATATTCAGCTTTAAGTTGTTCCAGTGTATAATAGGCTCCTTTCCAAGAGAAATAATTTGCGTCTTTAGTTATACCGTCAGGAGTATACTGGGCTTTTACTACCACCTTAGTCGTAAAGCCCAGTTGTTGCGCTTTAGCCTCCATGGTGTTTTCAAGACAATATAGACTTGCGTTGTCAATTTGCGCTACGGCAGGCATATTCTCACTTACATTCTTAATATTTTTTAGATAATTGAAAACTGCGTCCATATTCGCTTCCTTAGTATTATTATCACTAACATCAGGTTGTTCGCTCTCCAAATAGTTCTTATCCCGACGATAAACAGCTCCAGGGGTAGCATTATCATAAGTAACAAGGTCACTATATAATCTCACACTCTTGTTAGTTACACTTAATTCCCAACCGTTGAAAGTGAAATTTGAACCTGTAGGCTTTGTAAAACCAGAAGCCTGCGAGACTTGCACTTTTGCACTCAACCGGTCTACATTGATGGTAGCCGGAGCATCTTCTGCTGCTTTTTTTGCAGCTGCCACATCACTCGCAGTATACGTTGCCGGTTTATGCACAGTTACCGGTGTCAATGCCCCATTAGCCTTCGTACCCGCACTCGCCATCACAAACTTACTATTAGTAGCAACATCACCAATTACCGCCTCAATAGCAGTATTGATTGTAGACCATGCTTTTCCTACTACAGCTTCTTTTGTAAAAGTCCATTTGGCAGAATTGAGAACCACAAATACTTTCTTGGTTTTCTCCGGAACCAATTGAGCCTTACTGGCTGTAGCAGTAGTAGGCGTACTTCCACCACTATTCCCTACAGTTATTTCTCCAGAAGGAACGTTTACTACATCAAGACACATTTCATCCTCGTCAAACAACAGAACCGTAACGGTTTCCACCGCGCTTTCTTCAGCAGAACCATCCTCCGTTTTTACATTATCTACCCTTGTAAGCGTACTCGTCCGACTTTGCAACGAAAGTGACAGATATGCCTTCCCGACCAAAACATTACCCGGAATCTCATCTTCACGGGCATCCTCACTACAGCCTGCAAGCATTAATGCCGCCAATGCTGATAACAGAAAACTCCTTGTTTTCATTTTGTTTATGTTTTATAATAGTTAATAAAATGATTATTGTCAATCACGGTATATAAAAAATCAATTGTTCTGTTTGCCTATCAACCGGGCATTCTCTTCTTTCTTAACTAACTCATTAAGATTGAGATGTGCTTGCTCCAATCCTGATCCTGCTGCTCTGTTCAAGTATGCCTTTGCCTGTTCATAATCTCCTTTTAAGAGGAAAAGTACCCCCATAGCATTTTTATATTCAGGAACAGTGGTATCAGCCTTCTGCAGATATTTCTCAGCAAGAATAGGGTCACCGCGTGAAAGTGCGGCCGAAGCTGCATTCAGGTTAGCGGTTTTATCATTGGGGAATATCCGTACCGCCGTTTCAAACAACTCTATAAATTCCGGCGACCCGTTATCATAAGTAAGCGCAACCAGATACATTTCATTCAGACTCAGATTTTGCGGACGGCTGCGCAACATCTCTTTTGCCTGTTCCACATCAAAGTTCTGAACATCATAATTCAGCTTACAAACGGCTTTCCGCAGATGCGGATAAAATTCACGGAGCATATACCTGTAAGGGTTACCCAGCTTGTACAGCATCAATGACTTTTTGCGACTGGTATTGGTCTTATAGTTTATCGCTGCGGGTACATGGTCTATAATGTCAAGAATGCCCTCCTTTTCAGGCATATCGGACTCTGCAACCATTTTGCGCAAACCGTCCCAGTTCTCACCTCCATATTCCACATTATACATTTCTTCAGGAAAAGAGAAACGAGGCAGAAGATAGTGGACAAGCGCCTTTGCACGCCCCTCGGAAAGCTGTCTGTTAAAGATGAAGGAGCCTTCGGGGGAAGCATAGCCTATCACGGATATTCCACGGACTATTATACTTGAATCTCCCTTTACCTCTTCAATCATATCAGATATCTTTTTCAGCTCAACCGGATTATTCATATAATCCGCTTTTATATCGGTCTTCGACACAACAAAGTCCAGGAATGCTTCACACGATACCTCACGGCGCTTGACAGGTTCAACTTCAGGCTGGACATAACTGATATGCGGAATAGCCTGGTACGTCTCCGTAACCGGGAGTTTTTCCATTGCAACCATGCTGAAAAGCGGAGAAGCGGATATCAACTTGCCGGGTTTACAGCAGCCCATCACTTCCTCGTGGATGTCCAGGCGCGCATCTTCCATCCACGTTTCAAACGGAATGGATACGGAGTATTCTACTTGCCGCTTTCCGTCACTTCCAAATCCTTTCAAAATCTGAAACGGAGCTTCGGACCGGTAAAGCTCAAGTTCCATCTCATCCATCAGGGCGAGTTTCCTCCTTGATGTATGATAGTTGTTGCGCCCTTTTATTGAGATTTCCGGCAGTTCCATTTGCATATCGGATCCTTTTAAGACCGGAATCAATTGTATGGAATGATTAGAACTGACCTTCACTCCATCAAAACCATAAAGTATGCGTATGTGTAAGGAGTCTCCTTGTTGAGTCAGCTCAAGAGGGGTTGATTGTATATTTCCTATATACCATTTCTTTTCTGGAAAAGTCTCCCCGGACACAGGAATTACCTGTAGTATGGTCAAAATCCAATATATTAAAAATCTGTTCATTGAGTGTTATTTAATAAGGTATACAAGTGATATAGCCGCTTTTGTCGGACCGAAATAGTTGCGGTTTTCTGTTTTTATTTTCTCTCCGCAAGTCTCACATTTGAATTTGTCGTAATGTAAACGCACATACCCTATCCCAATACTGGCTTCCAAGCTCCAGTGATTACCAAGAAAGAAGTGATATCCATAAGATATACCACCTCCCGCTCCCCAACCTTCATATCGGAACTGTTTGGAATCGCTGCCAAACAGAAGAGGTAATTTGTGCCCGGCAATATTATATTGAGTTCCCAAAACATGTATTCCCCAGAAATGTCCGTTGAATCTCTCACATGTCCAGTAACGATACTCCGCTACCGACAACCAGTGTACCAGCTTCTGATGAGAAGTGGTTTGATTGGGAGTGAACCAGTTATATCCACCTCCCAATTCCAGCGTGCCGCGTGGCGAAAGCCCCCACTCTACCCCAAGGTTAGGTGTACGGGTATACAGGCCATAGAATAGATTTGTCTTTATTGCTACTTTTTGTGCAGTGCACTTTGATATACCACTGAACAATAACAGAATAATTATTATATATTGCTTTCTCATTAAATAGATGTATGCGTGATTCGGATTGCCAGCATCTTAATCTTATTATAAAACATGGCGAAATTATGAAATAAATATGTATTAAAACAAAAACTTCTGAAATTGCACACAGATTCTGAAGTTTCGTTGAGGGCTTGTTGATATTCTAAGTATTATCTCTCCTTTTTGAATGGAAATTGAGAAAGAGAAGAAAGGGAGTATAGTAAAAGTTTATTAGGGAGTTCTTCTTCCGGAAAAGGCATTCAGTAAATGTTCTACTTTATAATAAAAGAGATGAGGAGCAGAATCAATTTTTGTATTGATTCTGCTCCTCATCTCTTTTATTCATTTCATTATTTAAAGTAGCCCACAGGATGATTCAGCATAGGAATCTGAACGTCTTTCAGTTTTAAGACTTTCTTTAGCTGAGTGGCATCCATCGAACCACGCGGCACTGTAGCCAACTCGGCATTAGCACAGAATAAAGAGATATTCTGCGAGACGATGCCTGCATCCATAGCTCCAACCAACTGATTTTGTATTTTCTGAGCATCACCAAAACGGGAAACATCACTGACCAGTACCAAAGATACCGGAGCCGTTTTTACAAAAGTCTGACCACCGGCAACAGCATCGCGATGATCTCCTTCAGAAACCAGAGTTAACTGGTGGCTTTGGGCATCGTACAAATAGCTTCCTTCGGGCAGTACCACATACACATCTACATCCTGCTTATTCAAAGCCGACGGAGCGGTCCGCTTTCCGGACTCCGGACGGTTGATTCCGTTAGCAGCCCATAACAAATCCGACAAGTCAGCAAGACTCAATGTTTTCGAAGCATATTCGCGTGTAGACTGACGTTCGGACAATGCTTTCATTACCGCACCGGCACGGTTCAAATTGGGTTTTGGCAACTTAATTACCTTATCAGCAGCAGAAGCAGCCACTGAAAGCACTAAACAAACTAACAATAGTTGTACTTTTCTCATAACTGTGGTATTTTAAAAGTTATGAGGCAAATATACGAAAAAAGAATGAGAGGTTATGCAAGTTTCAAAATCCATACAAGTCGGTTTTATATATTACTCGCAGGTATGTGATACCTGTTGCCGCAAAGTTACAGAATCTTTCCCGGCTTTAAGAATCCGGATCAGATGATTTCCGGTAAAACAGAAAACTCTTCTCCTCGAAAAATCTGAAAAACAGAAAAAAAGCATTATACTTGCAATCTAAAAACACACTAATAGCTGACTAAGATTATTATGTTATTAAATCTAACAGAAGAACAAATCATACAATTAGCCCCGGATGCAGCTTCCGTGAAAGCGGGAAAAGGCTTGGCGACAAAAACCAAATGGGTATTGCTGGAACACAGCGACCGTGCCATCTGGGGACACTGCCAGGGAAGTGGAAAGACTCCATACCAGACCGTAGTCGATACAAAAAATGTTGCATTCAAGTGTTCGTGCCCAAGCCGGAAGTTTCCATGTAAACACGGATTGGGACTTTTATTTTTGTATGCCGCGCAAACTGATTTATTCAAAGAAGCGGACGAACCGGACTGGGTGACCGCCTGGCTTTCCAAACGGGAAGAGAAAGCGGAAAAGAAAGAGCAGAAAGCTAAAAGCGATGCTCCCGTAGACGAAGCGGCGCAAGCCAAACGGCAAGCCATGCGCCATACCAAAGTGCTGAATGGTATAGACGAACTGGAAATCTGGATAAAGGACTTGTTGCGCAACGGGTTAATCAACACACCGGAACGGGCTTATACTCTTTTTGACGGTATTGCCCGCCGCATGGTCGATGCACAGGCTCCCGGACTTGCCAACCGGTTGAGAAGCATTCAGGAAATCAACTTCTACGATGAAACCTGGAAGTACAAACTGACCGACCAACTCGGAAAGCTTTATCTGTTGATGAAAGCTTATAAAAATCTGGAACAGCAACCGGAAGACTGGCAGAATGAAATCCGTACCCAGATAGGCTACCCGCAGGCCAAAGAAGATGTGCTGGCAGGAGAAGTCATTGAGGACCAATGGATAGTACTCCACAAAAAGAGCCAAAAGGTGAATGAGCTGAACAATGATATTTACTGGCTGCACGGCCAGCAAAGCAACCGTTTCGCCGTTTACTTCAGCTTCACGGCTCCCGGTTCATTGCCCGAATACAACCTTATGCCCGGAAGCATCTATCACGCCAAACTCTGTTTCTACAAAGGAGTAGGCAATCTGCGTGCACTGTTCAAGGAGTGCGAATTATCCGGTGAGACATACGTTCCGCATTTTTGCAGTAACCTGCAGGAAGCTGCAAGCCGATACAGGGAGACGCTGCAAGTCAATCCGTTTGCCGAAAACGTCCCTATATTGGTAGAGAACATCAGGCTGTCCGCACAAGGAAAGCAACTGTACATACAGGACGTGAACAACGAACGCATGCCTGTGCAGATGCAGGAAACAACGAAAACAGACATCCTTGCCGTCACAGGCGGAAAGCCTTTTGCCGCTTTCCTGCTGGCGGATGCCAATTGCTGGGAACTGAACACGATGTGGTATCAATCTAACTGTTATATTTGGAGAGATGAACATAACTGAGCCAATCATAAATGCAGCATTACTGGGAACTGCAACCAAAGAATTCACCCCGTCCGGCTTCCCGGAAGCACTGGAAGAGAACTTCCACCTCCTACAAGAAAAAGCCGAAGATGCGGAAGCCGCTTTCTATCAGATAGCAGCGTTAACCTTCGCCTATCAGCGTGCCGGAACAGAACCGCAGTCCGCCGAAGAAACCACTCCCATCAGTGAGGCTCCGGAAGACAGCCTGCCTTACTTCGACCGCACCGTCGGCGAAATGCTTGTCCAGATGGTGAACGAGCGCAACCGATACCTCTTATTATATGCTTATCGGAAAGCGGTGCGATGCAACAAGCTGATTCTGCCTTTCTACCTGCGCCCGTTAATCTCCCGAGCCTACGACCGCAACAATCCCGACAAGCACGAAGAGCAGTCATTGCTCTCTTTGCTGGCGGGAAAACGTGGCCGCTGGCTACTCCCGCACATGGAACTTCCCGACTGGGGAGACACCGGAAACGAGACTTGGGAAACTGCCTCGCACGAAGAACGGAAGCGAATGTTGCAACGTCTGAGAAAAGAAAACCCGGAACAGGGACTTGCCTTGTTGCAAACCGAATTGAAAAATGAGTCCGCCGCCCACCGTGACGAACTGATACAGTGCCTTCGCATCAAACTGAGCAAGAAGGATGAGCCTTTCCTGCAAGAAATTATCACCACTGACCGGAGTAGTAATGTAAAAGAAACCGCCCGCCGGCTGTTATGCAGCCTGCCCGACTCCGAACTGGTAAAGACATACTGCGGGATGCTGCGTGGGAAACTCCGTTATAAGATGCTGCTGGGTTGGTCGTATGAGAAAATCGCTTTTACTCCGGAACTAAAGAAATTAGGACTGGAAGAAGTCAGCCCCAATAAAATGGAGAAGGACGACGAATTTCTTCTGCGTCAGCTTGCGGAACGTGTACCCCTCAGTTTTTGGGCGGAATTATACGACTGTTCTCCGGAAAAGGCAGCCGCCAAACTGGCCAAAAAGCCTCCGTTCAGTCAATACTTCAACCTGCGCCGGCCGATAGTGAATTTCAATGATAACTTATGGGCTTACCAAACGCTGAAAGAAGATGCGAGTGAACATTATTTTGCTTCGTTGATAGGATTGCTGACACCGGAACAACGGGAAGAAATCGACTTCCAGACCCCAAACAAGAACCTCAGTGCCCTCGACTCCTGGTATAATGAAGACGGAAAACAGTGGGGACCAAAGTTCTCCGCACGGGTGTTGCAGCGATTGTTCCAAAGCGATTATTATTATCCTCCCAAAGAGACCGCAGAACGTCTGGCGCTCTACTTGCCCCGGGAAGTATATCCCCAACTGGAGAAATATACACTGGCAAATGAAGCGGACCACTTCGCAGCCAAATTCAGTCGGTCGATAGCTGAATACATGAGAATGAAAGAGAAAATAAATACCATGTTCAATGACAATAAATAATATAAAAACAATATGAGTACCTTACTTAGACAACATGCCGAACAGCAATTCGCAGAAGAGTTGCACGAATTGAAAAAGAATGAAACAAACTCTGTTCCCGAAAACTGGGAGATGTCTCCGCAGTCCGTAGTTACTTACCTGATGGGGGGCAAACTGAAGAACGGATTCGAGGTTTCACCTAAATATATAGGCAACCGCCGCCTGATGGAGATTGCAGTCGCTACTCTGGTAACAGACCGCGCATTGCTGCTATACGGACTTCCCGGTACGGCGAAAAGCTGGGTGAGCGAGCATATTGCCGCTGCCATTTCCGGCAACTCCACACTGATAGTGCAAGGTACTGCCGGAACTGGAGAAGAAGCCATCCGCTACGGTTGGAACTATGCCCGACTACTGGCAGAAGGACCCAGTGAAGGTGCACTGGTGCAAACCCCAATTATGAAGGCTATGCAGGAAGGTAAGATAGGACGTATCGAAGAGTTGACACGTATCGGCTCTGACGTGCAGGATACTCTGATCACGATTCTTTCGGAGAAAACACTTCCGGTTCCGGAGTTGAATAAAGAAGTACAAGCGATACGCGGTTTCAATATCATTGCAACAGCAAACAACCGCGACAAAGGAGTCAATGATCTGTCGAGCGCCTTGAAACGGCGTTTCAATACCGTTATTCTTCCTTTACCGGATACGATTGACGAAGAGATAGACATTGTACGCCGCCGCGTGGAAAGCTTTGAAAAGGTGATGCAGCTTCCGGCAGAGAAACCGGCACTTGAAGAAATCCGTCGGGTGGTTACCATCTTCCGCGAACTTCGCCAAGGGGCTAGCAATGACGGAAAGACGAAACTGAAAAGTCCAAGCGGAACGCTGAGTACGGCTGAGGCTATCTCCGTGGTGAACAATGGCCTGGCTATGGCGGGGTATTTTGGAGACGGACAGATACATGCCGAAGACCTTGTTTCGGGTATTCTGGGTGCAGTGGTGAAAGACCCCGTACAGGATAAAGTGGTATGGCAGGAGTATATGGAGACGGTTGTGAAGAACCGCGATGGATGGAAAGATATTTACCGGGCTTCAAGAGATATGATTTGATAAGAGTGTCTCAAAGGAGTATCTCAATTCCCCTCCTTCTGGGAGGAGAATGAAGTTACTCTTGTCAAATCATCTGTTAATCAAATAAAATCTTAATGAACTAAAAGACTAAGAAAATGTCCATTCATTTATTAGGAATAAGACACCACGGTCCCGGTTCGTGCCGGAATGTACTGGAATACTTGCAGGAGCTACAGCCTGACCTTATCCTTCTGGAAGGTCCGGCAGAAGCTGAGGCATTGCTTCCATGTGCATTGAGCGAGCAAATGGAACCGCCTGTTGCCCTGCTTGCCTATCAGCCCGACCAGCCGCAGAATGCCGTGTTCTATCCGTTCGCCGAGTTCTCTCCGGAGTGGCAGACGATATGCTATGCAATGCGCAATGAAGTGCCGTTGCGTTTCTTCGATCTGCCCTTGACACATTCTATGGCGCTGAATCAGAAAACCGCGGAAGAAGAAAAAGAAGAAACGCCGCAGGACGAACCGGAAGGACAAGAGACGACACAGGAAGTTATTGCTGAAACGGAAACAAGCATTCAAGAAGCGGAAATAAGTGCAAAGAAACAGGAAACTGCCTCCGAAACCGAAGAAGAAACCGGCGATATATACAGAGACCCTTTCGACTATCTGGCGGAAGCCGCCGGATATACGGATGGCGAATGTTGGTGGGAAACTACCATCGAGCACCGCAAAGACAGTGCCGACGTATTTCTGGCAGTACAAGAAGCGGTCACCGCACTACGTGAAGAACTCCCCCAACATACCTCTCCCCGCGACCTGCTCCGTGAAGCCTGGATGCGCAAAATGATACGTGCGGCACAGAAAGAGAACTTCGAGCGTATCGCCGTGGTTTGTGGTGCCTGGCATGTTCCTGCACTTGAGAATATGCCCAAAGTGAAAGAAGACAATGAACTGCTGAAAGGACTTGCCAAAGTAAAAGTGGAATGTACCTGGATACCCTGGACCTACGACCGCCTCTCCTTCCGCAGCGGGTATGGAGCGGGAATAAAGTCTCCCGGCTGGTATCATTATCTCTGGCATCATCCTGAAGATGACGGTACTCTCTGGGTCAGCCAGGCCGCCTCGCTTTTCCGCAAAAAGAATATGGATATTTCAGTAGCCCACGTCATCGAAACGGTTCGTCTGGCACAGGTGACAGCTGCTTTGCGTAACCTCCCCGCTCCTTCGCTGGCAGAGTTCAACGAAGCCATCACCACCGTCATGGGCTTTGGCGACGACATCCTTCTGCAAATCATCAAAGAGGAACTTATCATCAGCGACCGTTTGGGGCGCGTTCCGGACAATGTCCCCAAAGTTCCCCTGCTGGTAGATGTGGAAAAGACACAAAAGCGGCTGCGCGTTCCGTTTACCGCCGAAATCAAAGAACTGACGCTCGACCTTCGTAAACCGAACGATCTGGAAAGAAGTATCTTCTTCCACCGCCTGCACCTTTTAGAAATAGATTGGGCCATCCCGGGCAGCTCCGACGGTAAAGGTACGTTCAAGGAAAAATGGACGCTTTACCACAAACCGGAACAGATTATCAGCATCATCGAGAAAGCCATCTGGGGAAATACACTGGAAGAAGCCACCCAAAAGTATCTGCTCAAACAGACCGGAGAGATACGGCATATTCCGGAACTCACCCGGCTGCTTGACCGGGTAATCCCTGCCAATCTACCGGACTTAGTGGAAGCCATGACCATGCAACTCGACTGTCTTTCGGCTGCCTCTACAGATATTATCGAAATGATGGAAGCCGTTCCCGATCTGGTCAGCATTGTCCGTTATGGCAATGTGCGCAATCTGGATTTCTCCAAAGTAGGTAATATGCTTCATGCCATGATTGCCCGTATCCTTGCAGGAGGCGTGCTTGTCTGCATCAATATCGATGAAGAGGCGGCAGCGGATATTCTCAACAAACTGGTGTCTACGGACTATGCGGTATCCACCCTTAACGATCCGGAACTGAACACGATGTGGCTTGAATTTATCCGCCAGGTGCGCACTTCCGTCAATGTGCATCCGTTGTTGTCCGGCTATGCCACACGACTGCTGAACGACAAAGGGGACATCTCACCGGAGGAGGCACAGAACACCCTCAGTTACTATTCTTCCGTCGGCAACGCTCCGGCAGACATGGCATATTGGTTCGAAGGATTTCTCCGTTCTTCCGGAGCTATCCTGTTGTTGGATGACAATCTTTGGAATCTTGTAAACAACTGGGTATGCGGGCAGGATAAGGAGACTTTCATGGAACTGCTCCCCATATTGAAACGCACATTCAGCGAGTTCACCCCACCGGAACGCCGCAAACTGGGCGAAAAAGCCAAAGCAAGCAATGCAGGCGGTATACAGACGCAGACGGTCACAGTCTCCGCCCACAATGAAGCGGAAGCAGCCAAAGTAATCCCGCTGATCCGCCAATTATTAGGAATTGAAACGAAGTAAAGAGTAAACTATGGAAGAAGAATATCTGAAAAGATGGCGCCTGATATTGGGTGGAAACGAGGCCGACGGTACAGGCATCACGCTGACGCAGGAAGAGCAACGCATCGACCAGTCTCTGGAAGCCGTATACAACAGTGACCGGCGCGGCGGACTCGGCTCGTCCGCCCCGAAAGTAAGCCGTTGGCTGGGAGACATCCGCGAGTTTTTCCCGCAGACGGTGGTACAAGTTATCCAACGCGATGCCATCAAACGGCTGAACATTACCTCACTGCTGACGGAAAAAGAAATGCTGGAAACCGTAGTGCCGGATGTGCATCTGGTAGCTACACTGATGTCACTCAGCCGCGTAATTCCGGAAAAGAATAAGGAAATGGCACGGCAAGTAGTCCGCAAAGTGGTGGATGAACTGTTGCGCAAACTCTCCGCCCCTACCCAACAGGCTGTGACGGGAGCACTCAACCGTTCCGCCCGCCGGAGAAATCCGCGTTATAACGAAATAGACTGGAAAACCACCATCACCAAGAACCTGAAAAATTATCAGCCGGAATATAAGACGATTATCCCGGAAGTGCGCATCGGTTACGGCAGGAAGCGAAAAGCGATGAAAGACATCATCCTCTGCTTGGACCAGAGCGGTTCAATGGGCACATCGGTGATTTATTCCGGAATATTCGGCTCGGTGCTGGCTTCCATTCCGGCAGTAAGCACACGGATGGTAGTATTTGATACGGCGGTTGTAGACCTGACCGACGATTTACAAGACCCGGTAGATCTGCTTTTTGGCGTGCAGTTGGGTGGAGGTACGGACATCGCCCGTGCCCTGACCTATTGCCAGGGAGTGATTACCCGTCCGCAGGATACGGTACTCGTGCTGGTTACCGACTTGTATGAAGGTGGCGATGCCCGGGAAATGCGCAAGAAGTTCGTATCTTTAGTGAACAGTGGTGTGCAACTCATCGTGCTGCCTGCACTGAATGACGACGGCGCCCCCTCTTACGACAAGGACCATGCGGAGTTTCTGGCAAATATCGGTGTACCGACTTTCGCCTGTACACCCGATAAATTTCCCGACCTCATGGCGGCAGCACTTAGCAAACAAGATATAGGGATGTGGATATCGCAGAACATCAAAAGTACTTAGTTCTGTGAAAGCCTGTATTCATTAGGGGCTACTCCTACCAGTTTTCTGAACAGGTTGCTGAAATATTGCACGCTTGAAAAGCCCAATATTTCGGCAACCGAACTAACGGTATTCTCATTGGCAGACAACATTTTCTTGGCTATCTCTATCCTTTTCAACTGGAAATATTCATCCAGGTTCTTCCCCGTTTCAAACTTCAACAGGTCCATGAAATAGCGTGGCGACAAGTGAAGTAGATTTGCACAATACTTTACGGTCGGCAATATCTTGGTCTTCAACTGCCCGGAGCGGATATATTCATCCAACAGCGTATCCATTTTACACAATATTGTCTTATTCGCCTCATTCCGCGTAATGAACTGGCGTTCGTAGAAGCGGGAACAATAATCCAGCAACAATTCTATATATCTTGAGATTAACACCTTGCTATGGCAGTCTATCGCATGCTTTAGTTCCTGCTCTATATTGCAGAAACACTCCACAACTTTCGTTTTCTCACGCAACGACAGATGCAACGCTTCATTGGGACTATAAGAGAAGAACGGACAATGCCTGACGTGCTGCTCCAGAGAGGTATTACACAGAAAGTCCGGATGGAATGCCAGCAGCCAACCTTTTTGGGGAAGAACCTTCCCGGCATTCATATCGATAGATGCTCCCGGAGCCAGAAACAACATGGTGGCATTGGAATAGTCGTAGTATTTACGTCCATAGATATAGTCGCAACATTCACTTTCCAGCAATAACAGGGTGTAAAAGTCGAACTTGATGGTACGTTGCATCACGTTGGCTTTGGATAAGTCAATAGCACTCACCAGCGGATGCAGTGTCTTGTTGCCCAGGCAACAATTACACTGATGTACGGTCTCTATGTTCAATATATCCTTTTTCAAAGCTATGAATTTTGCAGTCGGTATTCGTTCGGGGTGCAGCCTACGCGCTTCTTAAACAGGCGGTTCAGGTGCTGCGGATACTGAAATCCCAGCCTGTAAGCAATCTCGCTGATGGTTTCTTCCGCTCCGAGGATGTGCTCTTTGGCCAGTTCGATGACCTTTGTCTGTATATGTTCCTGGGGTGTTTTCCCGGTTTCCTTCTTAATCATATCACCAAAGTAATTGGGAGAAAGATAAATCCTGTCTGCGAAATATTTCACTGACGGCAACCCCTCCTGCATCGGAAGACCGCTCTGGAAATATTCATCCAACAGTTGTTCGAACTTCGTCAAAGCATCTTTATTCGCATTGCTGCGGGTGATGAACTGGCGCTCATAGAAACGCATGCAATAGTTGAGCAAGAGTTCTATGTTCATTGCAATCAATGACTTGCTATGCTTGTCTATGGGATGTTCCAGTTCGATGCTGATTTTCTTCAGGCAGTCCATCACGGTTTCTTTTTCCTGATCGGACAGGTGTAAAGCCTCATGCACTGCATAAGAGAAGAAGGTATAGTTCTTTATCGTTTTCCCAAGTGCAGTCCCGTGAATCAAATCGGGATGAAAGACGAGACCGTAAACGGGCTGGCTGATTTGGTCACCAACCGTACTCACACTAATCGTCTGTCCGGGTGCAAAACAGACAATAGTACCTTCCTGATAGTCATAAGACTGACGGCCGTACTTAATATCACAAGTCTTTGCCAACTTCAGAAAAAGTGCGTAAACACCATAATGCATTTGTATTTGATTGACCGCTTTCGTCGCTTTCGTAAGGTCGACAACACTTACCAAAGGGTGCAATGTTTCAAGTCCGTACAAATGATTGTACTGGTCCACATTATCCAAATTTATAACCTTTTCCATAATCCTAAGTATTTGAACAGCAGCAAAGATATGAATTATTTTTTCAGAATAATAAGGTGTCTGTAATAAGGGTTATACTATCTGTAATTGGGGTATAACTTTCATTCATTACATACTTTTCACCACAGAGGACACAGAGTAGCACAGAGTTTTTAGACTTCTAATTCAGAGATTATAATAAACTCTGTGCTACTCTGTGTCCTCTGTGGTGAAATAATTCTTTATTATAACCTCTGTGTCCTCTGTGGTGAATACAAGAATGCGCAGAAACAGTAAAAAGGGTTATTCAATCTGTAATCCGGGTATCCTGCAATAACATGAAGACAGCTAATTTTGCAGCATTCGATAGTTCCCTATGGAGAACCATTAAAACGATTACAAAATTAAATAACTGAAAGACGTATGAATACAAGAATGAATTTTTCTTTTTACAACCCTACCCGCATCCTATTCGGCGCAGGCGAACTGAACAATCTGCACAAGCAGACAATGCCCGGCAAGAAAGCCCTACTTTTGATTTCAAATGGTAAGTCGACCAAGGTCAACGGTTCGCTCGACCGCACGATTGAACAATTGGAAAAGGCCGGCATCGAGTATGCCATCTTCGATAAGATTATGGAAAACCCGTACCGAAGCGTCGTCATGGAAGGAGCCGCTTTTGCCAAAGAAAATGCCTGCGATTTTATTCTGGCTCTCGGAGGAGGTGCCGTACTCGATGCATCAGTCGCCATAGCGGCAATGGCAACGAACCCGGGCGACTTATGGGATTATGTTTTTGGCGGCACCGGCAAAGCAATGCCACTGAAAAATCCGGGCTTGCCCATAGTTACCATTGCCACAACTTCAGGAACAGGCTCCGAAATCAACTGTTGGGGCGTTATCTCCAATCCCGACACGAATGAGAAAATCGGTTTCGGCGCACCGGAACTGACTCCCGTTCTTGCCATCGTAGACCCGGAACTGATGCGAACCGTTCCCGCCAAATACACGGCATACCAGGGATTCGATGCTTTGTTCCACAACACAGAGGTAATGATAAGCAACGGTGTAAATATTCTGAGCGAAGCAATTGCATTGTCCGCCATCGAAAATATCACGAAATACCTGCCACGTGCAGTCAGAGACGG
The DNA here is from genome assembly GCF_020091405.1 of Bacteroides cellulosilyticus. NCBI lineage: Bacteria > Pseudomonadati > Bacteroidota > Bacteroidia > Bacteroidales > Bacteroidaceae > Bacteroides > Bacteroides cellulosilyticus. The sequence continues at coordinate 4,579,869 of NZ_CP081903.1, read as the reverse complement.
AAATGATATGGAAGCAAGAGAACGCGTCGCTTATGGCAGCACAATGGCAGGCATCACCATGCAACTGACAAGCACCACGGCCGAACATTCCATGGAACACTCCATGAGTGCCTACCATCATAATCTTCCTCACGGCGCAGGACTGATTATGATTTCCCGTGCTTTCTATGAGTTCTTCATCGAGCGTCATGCCTGCGACGAACAGTTCATCAAAATGGCAAAAGCAATGGGCATTGAAAATGCCGACAAGCCGGAAGATTTCATCACGGCACTTGTCAAATTGCAGGAGGATTGCGGTGTGGCCGATTTGAAGATGAGCGATTACGGATTCAAGAAAGAAGAATCTATGACGCTTGCCCGAGGCGCCCGCTCCATGCAGGGAGGATTATTCCTTGCCAATCCTTGCGAAATGACGGATGAAGATTGCGCGGGAATCTTCGATAAATCCTATCGTTGATGGATGGATGGGCGAACCTTATAAGTCATGCCAATGTTTTTAATATAAATATACGCTTCAAAGTCTGACGAATATAATTAATATCAAGAAGAAAAAAAGATGAAAGTATTACTGATAAATGGAAGTCCCCGGAAAAACGGAAATACACATTTGGCTTTATCGGAGGTAGCAAAGGCGCTGAATGAAAACGGAGTAGAAACAGAAATCATTTCTATCGGAACAAAAGCCGTACAAGGTTGCATAGCCTGCAACCGCTGCACTGAATTGGGACGGTGTATCTTTAAAGACGAATTGTACAACAACATCCGCCAGAAACTGGAAGAAGGTATTGACGGACTGGTAGTAGGCTCACCGACCTATTACGCCGGTCCCAATGGTTCGCTGTGCGCCCTGTTAGACCGTCTTTTCTATTCAAGCTCGGAGTTGATGGAGTACAAACCGGCTACGGCAATAGCTGTTTGCCGGAGAGGTGGAGCCAGTGCTACTCTTGACAGATTGAATAAGTATTTCACAATAAACCATATGCCTGTTGTTTCTTCCCAATATTGGAATATTATTCATGGAATGATGCCGGGCGATGTCCTGCAAGATGCGGAAGGATTACAGACTATGCGAATGTTAGGCAGAAATATGGCCTGGTTATTGAAAAATGCGGCTGACGGGCAGAAGCACCCGGAAGCAGAACCTTTGGTACGGACAAACTTTATCCGTTAATTGAAATCATAATAGAATCATTAACATCTCACATCGGATTATTCCTTACCAACCCTTATGAAATGACGGATGAAGATTCGACACACCGTCATTTCATTTTTAGAATCCCACTACTTTTTCAGCTTCCCTTTCCAAGGTTTATAAACAGAAATCACCACGGTTGCGATTAAGAGTACAGTCTGAAGAATTCCCCAGACAATCGTTTGCGATATATTATTCCAGAACACTTCGTTATCCGAAGTATAAAGGGCAATCTCGTCGGGCGAATATACATTGCCATTCACACAAGGCCCCATCGCAAATGTTCCCGATAACACCATAAACAGGGTCAACACCCATTTCACAGTAATCCACCGATGCTTAAAGAATCCCCATTTCGTCCAAATACCGTATATCAATCCTGTAATGATGCAACCATTTGCCCCGACAATAATCAGCCAGTCGTCTATCATTTTCAGCGACAGGGAACGCATATACATTTCATGGCTTTCCGCCGGATGAATACCTGATAGGAGTAACAACATGCTGAAAGCACCACCTATCCACATAAAAGCACACAGCAGATGTATGACTTTTAATAACTTCAGATTATTACTACTTAATGTCTTCATGGCCTAATATCTACTTTATAAAACGCCGTAAAGATACAAATATAACCGACTTTCCAAAATTCACCGCCCCGATTTATCGCCATTCCCTTTTCCTATAACCTGTAATTCGGGTTATCATCCCCGTAATCTGTCTACCAAGGTTTCGCTCCCTTCTTCCGACCTTTGCAATGTAGTTATTAAAGAACAAACAGAGTTATGGAACAAATAAGTAAATTGAAACCCGGTTCGGGCGCTTTGCTCGTATTCATCCTCACCGCAGGAGTCTTCGGAATCATCAACACCGAAATGGGAGTCATCGGAATCCTCCCCCTGATAGCCGAGCATTTCCACGTAACCGTTCCCGAAGCAGGATGGACGGTCAGTATATTCGCATTGGTAGTGGCTATATCAGCGCCCATTACGCCGCTACTTTTCTCGGGCATAAACCGGAAGAAAGTCATGCTACTGGCACTGGGAGTCTTCACACTGAGCAACATCATTTCGATGCTTACCTCCAACTTTACCCTACTACTGATAGCCCGTGCCCTTCCGGCTTTCCTTCATCCTGTATATGTATCGATGGCTTTCACGGTAGCGGCCGCATCTGTCAGCAAAGAGAAAGCTCCGAAGGCCGTAGCCAAAGTCTTCATCGGAGTATCCGCCGGCATGGTATTGGGTGTACCGGTGACCAGCTACATAGCGAGTGAGGTGTCGTTTACGATGGGTATGATGTTTTTCACGGTGGTGAATGCGCTGGTATTTATGGCTACCCTCCTTTTCGTACCCTCCATGCCCGTTAAAGAAAAGCTATCTTACGGTGCGCAACTCAATGTGCTGAAAAAGAAGATTATCTGGTATTCCATTATGGCTGTCACCCTGATAAACGGTGCTTTATTCGGATTCTTCAGTTATATGTCTGATTATCTGAGAACGGTTACGGAAGTTTCTTATAGTGTCATCAGCATCTTGCTGATGATATACGGGCTTGCCAATATTACCGGAAACGTCATTGCAGGAAAACAGTTAGCCACCAACCCGATACGCAGCATGATATTCATTCCGTTCGCACTATTCACCTTTTATATATGTATATTCATTTTAGGGGAATGGCTTGCGGCCATGACTGTTATTATTCTGATTCTGGGCATTCTGGCAGGATACGGGCAGAACACCATGCAGTATATGATAACCGAAGCCGCTCCCGAAGCTCCGGATTTCGCTAACGGCTTGTTCCTATTATCTGCCAATCTGGGCACAACGGTAGGTGCGGCAGCCTGCGGAGCATTTATCACTTTCCTTGATACACGCTATTCCGTAATCGGTTCTTTGCTGTTTCTTGCGGTCAGCATAGTATTCGTTGTTCTGAGAATTCGCACGGTGCAATCTTCGAAAACGATGGGACTGAAAGTCGCAACACAATGACAGAGATGATGTAAAAAACAATGACGGAAAAGAAAATGTCTTCCGGTCGCATTGCTTTTTAAAGTAAAAGCCATACCTTTGCTTTGTTCTAAAAAAAAAGGAGGACGATTATGGAAAGTAAATTGGAAGACAGATACATACGATTTGATTGGGCCATCAAGCGCCTTTTGCGTCAAAAAGCAAACTTTGGCGTGCTTGAAGGCTTCCTGACTGTATTCCTGAAGGAAAAAGTCACTATCCTTGAGATACTCGAAAGTGAAAGTAACCAGCAGACCGCCGATGATAAATTTAATCGTGTAGATATTAAGGCACGCAACAGTAAGGATGAAATCATCATCATCGAAATACAAAACACGCGCGAACTCTATTATTTGGAACGCATCCTTTACGGAGTGGCAAAAGCCATCACCGAACACATTTCGCTGGGCGATGCCTACTATCATGTGAAGAAGATATATTCCATCAGCATCCTGTATTTCGATATCGGCATCGGAAGCGACTATCTGTATTACGGACAAAATAATTTCATCGGCGTACATACAGGAGACAAGCTGCAAATCAACGTCAAGGAAAAAAATGCCATTGTGACACGTATGCCCGCTGAAATTTTCCCGGAATATGTCCTTATCCGTGTCAATGAATTCAATCAGGTGGCCGTTACGCCTCTGGAAGAATGGATGAGCTATCTGAAAAGTGGAATAATACGACCGGACACCAAGGCTCCCGGTTTGGAAGAAGCACGTGAGAAACTGAAATATTACTCCATGACTCCACAAGAACGTCTGGCTTATGACAGGCATCTGGACTCGGTAATGATCCAGAATGATGTGATAGACTCGGCTAAATTGGAAGGAAGGTTGGAAGGAAGAGAAGAAGGAAGAGAGCAAGAGCGCCTCTCCAATGCCCGGAAGATGAAAGATAAAGGATTGGATTACGCGACGATTGCCGATATTACCGGCTTAACCACCGAAGAGATTGCCAACCTATAAAGAGAGAGGCGTCCGCCGTTGCCACCAACCGCCGGACGCCTCTCTTTTTTGATTTTATAAGGCCATCGGCCTCTATCCCAACGGATTTTCTTCAAGACCACCTTCACCACCGGAGCCACCGGAACCGGAGCCGCTTCCGCCGCCCTGCCCTTTCGCTTCTTTATAAGCGCGGGTACTGGCATAAGTGAAACCATTGTCCACCACACCTACATTCTCGAACGAGAGTCCGTCCTTGATGGCGGACATCAGTTCTTTGGAGGGGGTGAAGATTACCTTGACGTTCTTTATCATGGTGGCGGCATTAAACTGGTCCACATCCTCCACGCCCACGCTGCCGAAGCTGAGGCGCAGGGTTCCCAGCTTGCCCAGTTGCACGCTGTTGCCCAACTGCAATTGCAAGGGGATGCCATCGCACACCAGGTTGAAGCCCGATTCCAGCTCCGTGGGCGCAGTGGTGGTGTTGCGGGTCACCACGCGGCAGACGGTGCCGGTGTTCAGGCGGTTCGTTACTGTGGGCGAAGCGTACCACTTGCCCGGGTCGTCCTTCTTCTGAAGGTTCTTTTTTCTTACAAATCTAAATTTTGGCATATCGTTATAGTTTTTATTAAATGATGCGTCGGTCTGGGAAAGGGATTTTCCGGGGTGGCTCCGGAAGGCCCTGTGGCGCGGTTTTTCAGATCTGAACACGGAGCAAAAACTGCGTGCGCTTCGCGTTGAAAATGCGTGCGCTTCCATTTTCAACTGCGTGCGCACGCATTTTTTGCTCCGTGCGCACGCAGTTTCAAGGGGAAGCAACAGGAAATACCTGCACGAATAAAAGAGGTAATTATTCTTTAACACCTCCCCATGCGGAGGGGATGATAGAATAATTGTTGAGATAAAAACTGACATTGGCAAAACAATCAGTAGAACTATATCCCGCACGGCCAAAATCATAGTTCCATAAATCTGGAGCAGAGCCAGTGAAGGCCATCATATCCGGTAGAACATAAGCGCTTCCTGCACCCTTGAAGCATTCTCTGAAATCCATCTTTTTATTGGTATTGGGGAAGCGTTGTTTGTAGTCTTTGGTAGCACTGAATATTGCTTCATTCATCCCAAGATACAGACAGCCGGAAAAGCATCTCCGGAAGTTCGTTGCCCGTGTATTCTTATCGAACAGTCCAGTCGGAACGGCTCGTAGTGGAAGGCAGTCCTTGAAACAGTTTTCGAAAGACTCCACCCACTTGTTATTGTCGAACACCCCCTTCGGGATGACAGCCATAGAGCTGCCCTCGAAGCAGCCGGTGAAGTCCGTTACACTCGTGTTATTATCGAACAGTTTATTCGGAATACTATTCAGTGCAGTACAGTCGGCGAAGCATCTCCGGAAGCTCGTTATCCGTGTATTTTTGTCGAATAATCCTGCCGGAATGGAGCGCAGTGCAGTACAGCCGGAGAAGCAGCCGGAGAGATTCGTTACCGCCGGGAGCTTAGCAAGCAAATCAGCCGGAATACTACGCAGTGAGGTGCACCTATAGAAACAATTGAAGTCCGTTGCCACCGTACTGGCGAACAATCCTGACGGAAGACTTTGCAGTGCAGTGCAGCCCTCGAAGCAGCAGGTGAAATCCTTTACTTGTGGGCTATTAGCGAACAAGCCTGTCGGAACGCTTTCCAGTGAAGTGCAGTCCCTGAAACACTCCTTAAAGTTCGTTACCTGTGTGTTATTAGTGAACAAGCCTTCAGGAACGCTTTGCAGTGAAGTGCAGTCCCTGAAGCAGCACCAAAAGTTCGTTGCCTGCGGATTATGGGCGAACAAGCCTCCAGGAACGCTTTGCAGGGGAGTCTTGTTGAAGCAGCCGCTGAAGTCCGTTGCCTGCGGATTATTGGCGAACAGACCTTCAGGAACGCTTTGCAGTGAAGTGCCGGAGAAGCAGTGATAAAAGTCCGTTACCTGTGGGTTATGGGCGAACAAGCCTTCAGGAACGCTTTGCAGGGGAGTCAGGTTGAAACAGTAGCTGAAGCTCGTTGCCTGCGGATTATGGGCGAACAAACCTTCAGGAACGCTTTGCAGGAGAGTCTTATAGAAGCAGAAGCTGAAGTTCGTTGCCTGCGGATTATGGGCGAACAAGCCTTCAGGAACGCTTTGCAGGGGAGTCTGGTAGAAGCAGTAGCTGAAGTTCGTTGCCTGCGGATTATGGGCGAACAAGCCTTCAGGAACGCTTTGCAGTGAAGTGCATAAGGAGAAACAGTGGTAAAAGTCCGTTGCCTGCGGGTTATGAGCAAACAAGCCTTCAGGAACGCTTTGCAGTGAAGTCCCGGAAAAGCAGCCCCAAAAGTCCGTTGCCTGCGGATTATTGGCAAACAAGCCTTCAGGAACGCTTTGCAGTGAAGTGCCGGAGAAGCAGTCTCTAAAGTTCGTTGCCTGCGGGTTATTAGCGAACAAGCCTTCAGGAACGCTTTGCAGTGAAGTGCAGGAGGAGAAACAGTAGCTGAAGTCCGTTGCCTGCGGGTTATTGGCGAACAAGTCTTCAGGAATGCTTTGCAGGCGAGTCTCGGAGAAGCAGTAGCTGAAGTTCGTTGCCTGTGGGTTATGAGCGAACAAGCCTTCAGGAATGCTTCGCAGTGAAATGCAGGAGCAGAAACAGTAGCTGAAGTTCGTTGCCTGCGGGTTATTAGCGAACAAGTCTTCAGGAATGCTTCGCAGTGCGTAACTCCTAAAACAACTCCCGAAGTCTGTCTCCGCCGTGTTCAGCAACGGGGTGTCGATGCTGATCAGGTTCCCACGAGAACCTCTTCTATCATAGCCAAAAGGTGGTGTCTGTTGCAACGTCTTGTCCGTCTGACCGGATGTGATGATAATATTATAGTTTACGTATCTTGACGAGTAGCTATGACAAAAGGCATCTTTTGAAGAAAGAGCAGTACCCGATGCCACCGTCGTAGGAGTAGTGCCGTCTCCCCAGTCTACGGTAAGTTCAGCAGGAGTAGTGCCGCTTTCAGGAAATGGAATATTAAATTGGTGGTTGCTGTTGTCGGGGCGGACGGTGAATATCATCACCGCTTTCTCTTCCCATTTCATCGAGGTTCCGTCTACCACTGCCGTATACCTCATTCCCGCAGCATAAGTCTTTCCTCCGTCTATTGTTGTTTCTGCCAGGTAAGTCTTGTCTCCCATCAGCATCACGGTGAACTTTCCTCCTGTTTTCACCTTCATTTCTTCGGGCATAAAGGCGAGGTAAGCAGTCAGCGTGTGCTTGTCGGCATCGAAGGTCACCGCTCCCGGAGCAAAGTTCAGCATGAGGTAGTGGGTGTAACGGATGTGGGAGTCCGTCTCCGTCTCAGCCGCCCACACCAGGCGTGTGAGTTCGCCCACTTCGGCAGGCACATTGCTGAACTCGAACTTCATGATGCTGTTCTGCATCTCCAGGTCGAAACCGGCATCAAGATCCTTGATACCCGTGGACGACAGCAGCAGATAGTTCCTGAGGTGGTCGGTGTTGCCGTCCGCCGTCTGCGTCTGTCCAGTCATGGGGAGGGTGACGGTGTCGTAATAGGTGCTCACCGCTACGGTATGGGGGTAGTAAATCGTCCAGCTGTTACCGGCATCGGTAATTGCTGTTCCCGTGAAAGGACCGGAAGTGGCTCCTTCCGTACCTCCATATTCATAGTCGTCGGCATAAGCCACGTAGTCGCTGCCGTTCATCCGCACCACGGTCAGGCGGTCGCCCTTCTGCCAGGTTAGTTTGCCGTTCATGCCCGCCGCACCGTCTTCATACGCTACGCGGGTGCCGGACTGTTGTCCGGTGGTGGCGTGTATAGTCATCTTTTCGGCTGGTTTGTCGGGGAGAGTGCGGACTGTGTCCGACAAGTCGTCGGTGCTGCAGCCTGAGGCGACAACAGCCAGTGCAAGCGTCAGGGCTACATAAATCTGTTTCATCGTTTTCATTATTGTTCTATGGTAAGGATGTCGTTTATCATGTCTTCAAGATCGCTAACGGCGACGCCGTTATAGCCGCGAGTAGAACCGCTACGGTAAGTTCCTGCAGTGCGGTAGCCACCGCCTCCATCGCCCACACCGGGCAAATCGCCGCTGCCGGCTATCACACCTTCTGTCTCCATAGGTATCACTTCAATCTGCGGTGATACGTAGTTTTCCTTGTGTTTCATAATTCTGTAAATTTATATGTTTATAATTGGGGATGCATGCCGCATGATGGGAAGTTACTTACCAATAATCATAAAGACATATATAAAATGAAAACAAGTTCCAAATAAATATAGATAAATCATCTATATATCAATAATTTATATACGAGTTTTTATTTTCAGTTGTTTTCTACGTTTTCTGTTGCTTTGCTTTTTTTAGGTGCATTTTTGTTTCTTGTTTGTTTCTTGATTTCGTTTTTTATTTGTACCTTTGTGATAGGAAATAACGAATAAAAGGACACAAATATGCCAAGGACCAGAAAGCCAATAAAAGTAAAGGAGCCGATTCGTCTTCGGACGAAGGAGTTGGCCAATGGCAGCAAGAGTTTGTATCTGGATATATACCGAAATGGTAAGCGGACATACGAGTATCTGAAAATGTATCTTATTCCGGAAACGGATCGTAATGCCCGCCAACAGAACGAAACGACAATGGCTGCCGCAAATGCAATCAAATCGAAGCGTATCATAGAGTTGACAAGTGGTGAAGCCGGTATCATGAATCACAAGGATAAGGTTTATCTGCTGGACTGGATGCAACTCTATAAAGAGGAACAGAAGAAACGTGGTAAGAAAAACATAGGCCAGATAAAATCTGTTACCGATATCTTGAAAGAGTATGCAGGAGAAAGATTCACATTAAATCAGATTGACCTCACTTTTTGCCACGGCTATATCGACTATATGCTGACAAACTACCGTCCCAAAGGAAAACCCATCTCGGCTTCTACGCGTAATACCTATTACCAGATTTTCAACGGTGCGTTAAATGCCGCTGTCCGTGCGAAACGGATCTTAAAGAATCCATTCAACGAAATGGAAAAATCGGAGAAGCCCAAGATGCCGGAAAGTGTGCGTTCGTATATGACTATTGAAGAAGTGAGATCATTAATCGCTACACCAATGCAGAACGAAGGGGTAAAAAGTGCCTACCTGTTCTCCTGCTTCTGTGGACTACGTATCAGTGACATTATCGGATTGCAATGGAAAGATGTGTTTATTGACAACGGCCAATACCGCTTGGCAGTAGCCATGCAGAAGACGAAAGAACCGATTTACCTTCCGCTCTCCAATGAAGCGTTGAAGTGGATGCCGGAACGTGGGGACAAGACAGCAGACGACCATGTGTTCGATTTGCCTTCTGGTATCAACCAGCTTATCAAACCATGGGCCAAAGCCGCCGGAATTTCCAAGCGATTCACCTTTCATACCGCCCGCCACACGTTCGCCACAATGATGCTGACATTGGGGGCCGATTTGTACACTGTATCTAAATTACTCGGTCATACATCTGTAAAGATGACCCAAGTGTATGCCAAAATCGTCAATAAGAAAAAAGACGATGCAGTAAATCTGACCAACGGTTTATTCGATTGACAATGCAATGAACATCAGATATGTAATCACTTATAAGGGTGTTGTTCCGACAGGATTCTCTTTCGGGAGCAACACTCTTATAATATATCATATAAATCCAATTTAAAATATTTCATCATGAAAAGACCTAACAATGGCTCTCTCTCTTTTTGGAGGGAAAAAACATCTGCACCATTTTGTTGCAGAACAGGATGTAGCGAAAGAATTATTCGCATTGCTCGTTGAAGCAAAAACAATGTATCTCCGTGATGTCGTGACGGGCAATAAGCAGTACTACCGTTACGTGGAGGATTTCGTAAACAGCCACCGGTATATCGACTGTGACCATGCGGTCTGCCGGAACTGCCATGAAATGAACATTCATATCGTCAAGGGGCTATTAAACGATTGCTCCCATCTTATCCGAGCATTTTTTACCGAAGCAGACTTCTCGTTCGAGAAGTGTATGGAACTGAAACGAACGTATGATACGTTTGTGCCACCATCACAGTCCGTCACGTGCTGCAAAGATGGACCGACAAGAATTTATCCTCTTTCTTTTGGATGCAATCTCACTCGTAAACAGATGATAGGTATTACAGCTTGTGCCAATGCTTATCATCTGTTTTGCGTTTCTACCCTACACGTTGAAGATATGGAAGCCCTGCTTTCCTGTAAAGAAGGATTCTGTATTCGTGTAAACAATATCCGCCATGTGGCCATCCTGTTTGATACACTCCTTGAGCACTCGTTTATCCAAGCCAAATGGCAGTCCGTTCTCAGTAGTGGGCGGTTCTTGCAAACCAAGGATGGAAAAGGATTCGTTTCAGCTTCAAGCCTTTCATCCGCTCTGTCTGCCTTGCGTAACAACATGACATCAACAGGTTACGGTATCAGACGAGCCATTGATGAACTGAGAGAGTGGTAAGAAGTGCCAATAAGCGAAGTATGTGAAAGGTAAAAGCGTGACAGTTGCCGTGATACGTGGTTACTATCACGGTACAAACTCACGCTGACCTTTTGGGTTGCCCTATCTTTGACCTCCGTTAGCGCGCTACATAACGGAGGATATACTTCATTGTCTAAATTTATAATAACTCATTTATGCAAAATAATAGATTGACATTCATGGAACGGCTGAGTGAACGGCTTACAAGCGTCGAAGCCATCCTAAAGAAATTAGATCCGATAGAAAGTCTGTTGGAACGCATCGCATTGCTGGAAAAAAATATATATACCACCAAACAGGTGTTTACCTTCCAAGAGGCTTGTATGTATATCGGAATATCCGAGAGTATGCTGTACAAGCTAACATCAGGCAAGGAGATTCCGCACTACAAGCCACGTGGCAAAATGATATATTTCGCCAAAGAAGATCTGGACGAATGGCTTTTGCAGAATTATGAACCAACCGTAGATGAAGCAGCACGTATGGCAAACGAGGCCGCTGCCACACAACCTTTCTTTAATCAAAGACGCCATGGAAAACGAAAGAAGAACTGAATATAATGTGGATATGAGGCCGGAGGAGGATTTCTTATCGGATATCCTCTCCGCCTCGCAGATTCGGGCGACGGATACCTATGAAACGCCGCCACAGATTATCTGGATAGACAACTCGACCATTGCTACGCTCGGCAACTTCAGCGCATCAACCGGCAAGGCGAAATCAAAAAAAACATTTAACGTTTCGGCCATTGTCGCTGCATCGCTGGCAGGGAAACAAGTGCTGAACTACCGGGCGCACCTCCCGGAAGGTAAACGCAAGATTCTGTACGTGGACACGGAGCAGAGCCGCTTCCATTGTCACAATGTACTGGAACGCATCTTGCGGCTTGCCGGACTGCCCACTACAACCGACAGTGAAAACCTCGACTTTATTTGCTTGCGCGAATACTCTCCGGCAATACGCATTGGGGTCATCGACTACGCCTTACGTCAAAGAAAAGGATACGGACTTGTTATCATCGACGGTATCCGTGACCTGATGCTTGACATAAACAGTACCGGTGAGTCCGTGGAAGTCATTAACAAGATGATGGAATGGTCATCAAAGTATGACCTGCATATCCACTGTGTGCTACATTTGAATAAAGGAGATAACAATGTGCGCGGGCATATCGGTACGGAAATGAGCAACAAGGCGGAGACTGTACTGGTCATCAGCAAAAACAACGATTGTCCCAACGTCAGCGAAGTTCATGCGTTACACATCCGTGAGAAAGAGTTTAAACCTTTTGCTTTCACTGTCAATGAGGGCGGGCTCCCGGTTCTCGCAGAAGGGCATTTGTTTGAGAATGCCCCACATCAGAAACCGAAACAGCGGACGGGTTTTATGGAACTAAGCATCGAACAGCACCGTGAAGCCCTTTCCGCTGCATTTGGAGACAAACCCATCCGTGGGTTTGAAAATATGCTGCAAGCCATGATGACTGCTTACGAGGCAATCGGGTTTAAGCGTGGGAGAAACGTAATGGTCAAACTGCTGCAATATCTGACTGACACCTTAAAACTGGTTATCAAACGAGATAAACTTTTTTATTATGACATGACACAGGCAGAAACCATGCTTTTCGATGAAGAATGAGAGCGGGCGCGGGCCTATATAATTCAGTTTAATTTAGTATTTATATATATAGGGGCGCAAACTAAACTAAACCGCTTTTGTACAAACAAGTGAAAAGAAATTTAATATGACCATAGACGAAGCAAAACGAGTGCGTATCGTGGACTTTTTGGCCCAGCTCGGCCACCGTGCGCAGTATATGAAATCAGAGCAATATTGGTATCTTTCGCCTCTCAGGAAAGAGGTGACGCCATCGTTCAAAGTCAATGACCGGCTGAATGAATGGTATGATTTTGGCGAGGCTACCGGAGGCGACCTTGTGGAACTGGGTAAGTACCTTTGCGGAACTAAAAGTGTGAGTGAAGCATTAGCATACATCAAACGGTATGTCAATGGTGTGTCGCTGCCGAGAACCCGGGCGTTGCCCGCAACCTCTCGACCAGTGGAAGCCGACATGAAGAATTTGATTATCGTGCCGCTGCGACACCACGCACTGCTCTCATATCTCCATTCACGTATGATTGATTCGGATATCGGACGAATGTTCTGCAAGGAAGTCCATTACGAACTGCGCCAGAGACGTTACTTTGCACTGGCCTTTGGCAATATATCCGGTGGATACGAGGTACGAAACCCTTATTACAAAGGATGTATCAAGAACAAGGACATTTCCTTGATACCCCAATCGCGTGGTGAGGCACAGAGCCGTGTCTGCCTATTTGAAGGATTCATGGACTTTCTGTCCTATCTAACCCTAAAACAGACGGACGATAGTGCCATTTGCATTAATGCCCCCTGTGACTACCTTGTTATGAACTCGGTCAGTAATCTGAAAAGGACATTGACGTATTTGCAAAAATACACGTATATTCACTGTTACCTTGACAATGACCTTGCCGGACAAAAGACAGTGGAAACCATAGCCGGGATGTATGGCAGATGCGTCTATAACGAATCAAACTGTTATGCCGGTTACAAAGACCTGAACGACTACTTACGTGGGAAGAAACAATGAAAAAACCGCTCCCTAAGCCCTCCTTCATCACGGAGGGCTTTTTTTTATATCCCGACTTTTCCTGTTTTCTTATCCAAAATCATATTTGAATATGATTTTGAAATATGATTTTTAGATTTTGAAAAAATATTATATTGAAACGATACGTTTTATAATCAATAATTTTATCTTTCAAATTATCCATTCTTATTTTGCACACACAACCAAATATAAAAATCATATTATACAAAAATATATGAAATCATATTTTATTTTCACCATTGTCCTGACGGTTGCCTATCTCGTCTATTATGCAGTTATCATCGTGCAGGACCTTTATGGAAAAAAAGGAAATGGCAAGCCGGAAGAAGAGGTATTTGACCTCGGTGCGCCAGAAGATGAACAGAGTGTGTACGTGACGGAGAGCGATACGGGATTCAATGTGGGTAATGAGAAATATGAAACAGATGTTGCCCCTACCGCTTCGCCTGCACCACAGGAGACGGAAACCGCAGACAATAATGGCGAGATAGCCGTGGCGGAGAAGCTAAAACGCCTGAAAGCCCAAGCGGAGGAACAGATGGAAGAAACCGAGACCTACCTGTCGGACGCATACACGGCAGACGAACTGTACAAAGCGATGCTTGCCAAAGGAAAGACGGGCAACCGTCCGGAACTGGTGTGGAAACCTCTCAAAGACCGATTGTAAAATGTCGAAAGCAAAAAAAATATTATGTGCATTGTGCTTTGTCCCTTATGCGGCATTCGCCAAAAGTGGCAGCGTAAACTACAGTTGGGGTGCAGACGCACTGGCAACGATGCACGACTTCGTGGTGACGATGATGCTGTACGTGCTGTACATCTGCTACGCTGTCGCCTCGGTTTTCGTAGTCGTTGCCGCGCTCCAGATCTATATCAAAATGAACACAGGCGAGGACGGCGTGGTGAAGTCTATCGTATCACTTGTCGGTGCGTGCCTCTTCATCATTGGAGCTTCAATCGTGTTCCCTGCTTTCTTCGGCTACCGCATATAGGTGGCTGATAGAAGTGTAAAATAAATTCAAAAACAAGAGTACCACAAAAATGTAATAAATATGTTTCAGAAATTTAAAAGAATGTGCCGAAAGGCAAAGAAAACTATCATGCAAGTTTCCACCAAAGTAAGAATGTTAATCATTGCCCTGTTGGGAGGCATACCTGCTATGGCTCAAAGTACGGCAGGCGATTACTCGGCCGGTACGACAGCTCTATCAACCGTAGCGGAGGAAATTGTGAAATACGTTCCTGTCATGGTCAAACTCTGCTATGCCATTGCTGGTGTCGTGGCCATCATCGGAGCCATTTCGGTGTATATCGCCATGAACAACGAGGAACAGGATGTCAAGAAGAAGATTATGATGGTAGTTGGGGCGTGCCTTTTCTTGATTGCGGCAGCCCAAGCATTACCTCTGTTCTTCGGAATTAACGCATAAACAGTCAAGAAATGATTAATGACGGACGTTATCCGGATTATCCGCTGTTCAAGGGGTTACAACGGCCTTTGGAGCTGATGGGATTACAAGGTCGCTACATCTATTGGGCGGCAGGCGTGGCTGGTGGAGCCATTGTGGGCTTTATCGCCGCCTACTGTCTTATGGGCTTTGTGGCCGGACTGGTCGTATTGGCAACTGTCTTATCTGCGGGAATCGTGCTTATCATCCTCAAACAGCGAAAAGGGCTGCACAGCAAAAATGTAAAACGTGGAGTGTATGTGTATGCCTATTCGCACAAAGTATGACTATAAGAAAAACCATCACGGCAATGTGTGTGGCTGATTGATTGTTGAACGCGGGCGGGTTCGCCTCCAGCCGAGGCAGACCTGCCCCTATTTAATGAACGCATATCGGAATGACCCTATATATCATTTTATTTTTCATCGCCCTATGTACGGGTATGGCCTTGTCAGTCTATACGTTCGGTACGGGCGGCAAGCGCAAGCACATCTTTCAGAATATCTATTTCTCTGTGGAAGATACAGATGGTGTGGGTGTGCTGTACACCAAGACGGGTGAATATTCCGCCGTCTTAAAAATCGAAAATCCGGTACAGAAGTATTCGGCGGACATTGACAGCTATTACGATTTCACGCATCTATTCTCTGCCCTTGCGCAAACACTGGGCGAAGGATATGCCTTACACAAACAGGACATCTTCGTGAGAAAACAGTTCGCGAAGGAGCCGGAGCATAATCAAGAATTTCTTTCGGCATCGTACTTCCGTTATTTTAATGGGCGTCCGTACACGGACAGCCTTTGCTATCTGACTATCACACAGGAAGCCAAGAAGAGCCGTCTTTTCTCTTACGATAGCAAGAAATGGCGCGATTTCCTCGTGAAGATTTATAAGGTTCGAGACCTACTACGCGACAGCGGTGTACAAGTGAAATTCCTGAACAAAGCCGAGGCAAGCGAATATGTGGACCGTTACTTTGCGATGAACTTCAAAGACCGTACGGTCTCGATGACGAATGTCAAGTCTGACGACGAAACGGTATCTATGGGTGATAAACGCTGTAAGGTGTACAGCCTCGTGGACGTGGACTGCGCCGCACTCCCCTCGCTGATACGTCCCTATACCAATATCGAGGTGAATAATACCGAGATGCCAGTGGATCTTGTCTCGGTGGTGGATAATATTCCGAACGCAGAAACGGTGGTGTACAACCAAATTATTTTCCTGCCCAGTCAGAAGCGTGAACTGGCATTACTCGACAAAAAGAAGAACCGGCACGCAAGCATCCCCAATCCGAGTAACCAAATGGCCGTAGAGGACATCAAGCAGGTACAGGACGTAATAGCCCGTGAAAGCAAACTGCTCGTGTACACGCACTTCAACATGGTGGTGGGCGTGCCTGCCGACACCGACCTTCAAAAATGCACGAATCACTTGGAAAACGCTTTTGGGCGCATGGGCATACATATCAGTAAGCGTGCATACAACCAACTGGAACTGTTCGTCAGTTCATTTCCGGGCAACTGTTACAGCCTGAACGAGGAATATGACCGTTTTCTGACCCTCTCCGACGCTGCGGTATGCCTGATGTACAAGGAACGGGTGCAGCATAGTGAGGAAACGCCGATAAAAATTTATTATACTGACCGTCAAGGTGTTCCGGTAGCTATCGACATCACGGGAAAAGAGGGAAAGAACAAGCTGACCGACAACTCGAATTTTTTCTGCCTGGGGCCTTCGGGCAGCGGAAAGAGTTTCCACATGAACTCCGTCGTGCGCCAGTTGCATGAACAGGGGACGGACGTGGTAATGGTCGATACGGGTAACTCATACGAGGGGCTATGCGAGTATTTCGGCGGCAAGTATATCAGCTATACCGAGGAACGGCCCATCACGATGAATCCGTTCCGCATCAATCGGGAAGAGATGAACGTAGAAAAAAAGGGATTCTTGAAAAACCTCGTCTTGCTTATCTGGAAAGGTACGCAGGGAACGGTCACAAAGACGGAAGACCGTCTGATAGAGCACGTCATCACGGAATATTACGACGCCTACTTCAATGGTTTCGAGGGCTTCACACCCCAACAGCGTGAGGACTTGCGTAAGAGCCTCGTTATTGATGACCGCAACAGCAGTGAGAAGCGGCACGAAAGCGAACGGGAACGCGCGGTCCGCATCGAGGGTATCATTGACGAGATAGAGGGCCGACGCAAGGAACTGAAAGTGGAGGAACTGTCATTCAACTCTTTCTATGAATATTCCGTGCAGCGCATCCCGGATATCTGTGAGGAGAACCGTATCACGGGCATCGACCTCTCGACATACCGCTATATGATGAAGGACTTCTATTTGGGCGGCAACCACGAAAAAACGCTGAACGAGAACATGGACAGCTCGCTGTTCGACGAGACGTTCGTGGTCTTCGAAATCGACAGCATAAAAGATGACCCGCTGCTTTTTCCTTTGGTCACGCTGATTATCATGGATGTTTTCTTGCAAAAAATGCGCATCAAGAAGAACCGCAAAGTCCTTGTCATCGAGGAAGCATGGAAAGCCATCGCCAGCCCGCTGATGGCGGAGTACATTAAATTTATGTACAAAACAGCGCGTAAATTCTGGGCCAGTGTGGGCGTGGTGACACAGGAAATACAAGACATCATCGGCAGCGAAATCGTGAAAGAGGCCATCATCAATAACTCGGATGTGGTGATGCTGCTTGACCAGAGCAAATTCAAGGAACGTTTCGACACCATCAAGACGATTCTTGGCCTAACGGACGTGGACTGTAAGAAAATTTTCACCATTAACCGCCTTGAAAACAAGGAAGGACGCAGCTTCTTCCGCGAGGTGTTTATCCGTCGGGGCACGACCAGCGGTGTTTATGGCGTGGAAGAACCACGCGAGTGCTACATGACTTACACGACCGAACGAGCGGAGAAAGAGGCTCTGAAGCTTTACAAGCGCGAGTTACAATGCAGCCACCAAGAGGCTATCGAGGCATATTGCCGCGACTGGAATACCAGCGGTATCGGCAAGGCATTGCCGTTTGCGCAGAAAGTTAATGAAGCGGGATGTGTACTGAACTTAACCACTAAAATAACATCATAATGAAAACGAAAAGGATTTTAATCACCCTGTCACTGGGCTACGGGATAAATATGATGGGGTTTGAAAGCAGCTTGACGCGCGAACAAATCTCTGTCAGCAATCCGGAACTCACTGTTTTGTCCCTCCGGGAGTTTTGTATGCTGTCCAAGGAGAACCTGCTCCGCATGGATGACATGACACCGGACAAAGTAGCCGCCATCGAACGGTTGTTGGCAGAGTATTCCCTTCGGTTGGGTATGTCCGATGTAGAACTGGAAGCGTATTTGAACCGGTATTATGAAGAAAACCCCAAAGAAAAGGAGTTTTACGATATGTGCGACAGGCTATGTAACAGCAAACCTGTCTTCGATGAAAACAGGTTTCGAGAAGAACTATTCAGGGAACTGAACAGTAGTCCGATGAGTGAAAAAAGACTAAGTGACTTGGGATGGCTACGTTATCAGACCGTGCGCGAAACTTATCTAAACCAGCCTTTCTTTTTGAGATGGTTCGGCTCCCAAGAAGCCCGGATCAAAAGGGCCATCAAGGATACTACCATCATACATGATATGTTCTGCCGACTTGTCACGGAGAATTGTATCGAATCTGAACGGTGGTATTTCAATCACAAGGAACCGGAATACATAAAAGAGGTCTGAAACGATGAAACGGCTGTTTATCTTTTGGGTTATCCTATTGCCTGCCCTGACACAGCATGTTCACGCACAATATTACAGCGTGAACTATGACGCTCGTACCGTGGCGGCCATGGCCGCAGCATTCGGCACGGAGGCAGTAGCCGAAAGCTACTACCGCGAGCAGGTGGATGATATTCTGAAACACTATACGGCGGCAGAAGTGGCGGCAGCAGGGATATTTTCTTCCAAATTTTTGGAACACAAGGCTCTGTCCGACCTTGGCATCTGGTGCAGCAGCACGGAAAATTACTACTATCGTCGAATTTACCACATGGTGGCAGAAAAAATCATGCCGAAAATATGGGTGGTGGCGAAGCTGATGCTGCGCTCACCACAAACAGCAATCCACTGGGGCAGCTACCTGATGAAAGTGTGCGACGATACGAAGAGCCTGTGTATGCAGTTCGAAAGTGTGGTGACAAACAGCACGCTGTCGTTCTCGGACATCGCTTTTCTGGAAATTGACCGCGACATTGCCACCTTGCTGAACCTCGCAGAACTGGGCGGTACCGATTGGCAACGGATGTTGGACAACTTTACCAAAGTGCCGGGCAATTTCACGATTGAGAACTTAAAGGGCGACATTGACAACCTTTATAACATGGGCGTAGGGCTGGCAACATCAGGTATGGAGAACCTCGGTGACGCTCTACTGCAAAGTAGTGCGTTCCATGACCTGTTGGGTGGCAAAGTCAATGAAATCGGCAACCTGTATGAACACTACAGTACTCTCTTCGAGCAGGCGGAACATGACATCGGCAGTCTGCTAATCGACATGGTGGGCGGTCAGGATAGCGTGGCCGCATTGTTCAATTTCAGCAATTACGACCTCACATCGTGGATGACCGACTATATGGACAATGCTGTCGGGAACTATTACACGCAACGGTGGTATATCGCACGGCGTGATCAAGGAAGCATTTCTCTATGCGACTACTACCCACCGACAGACGACAACAGCATATTGAACGGGGGTGCATGGACACGCTTTAACACGAGTGATCCGGGATTTTATCCGAACGCTTCGCAACGGGAGCAGGCCCTCGCCAATTCAGAACGGTATGCCGGATGGTCAAGAAGTCGAGTACAACAGCTCAACAATAGCAACGATGGCTACACCTATACTATCAATACCCGACAACAGGCCTATATCATCAGTAAGGGTAACAAACAGACAAAGAAGGCATACGCCTACGAGATACACGTGACACAGAGTTGGAATCGGACGGAGGTGGTCTATGAGGATGTCTTCGACTCCTATTCGATGGATTTGAATACGTTCAAAGCGCAACTCAATGCCCGCCTCTCGGAGTTCAATGACAACGAGGAAGGCTATGTCTATTACATAGCATCCGATGCACGGAACTATTATCAGGCGACGGACGCTGCAAAATTGCAGGGATGCGAAAGCGTGACCATCAGTGTAACCTGTTCAGACGGGGCGACGCTGGGACAAGGCTCGACACAATACAAGTGTCGCAAGTGTGGCGGCTCACTGGACGCCCATTCCAAAGAGTGCGTCATGCAGGCCTCGGTAACGGAGAACGAACTGGATCTTTCAGAACTGGACGCACTGATACGGGAAGCGGACAATCAAGTCGCCGTTCTTCAATCTCAGATTAGTGCCTTGGAAAAGGAAAACGCCGACCTTCTGAAAAAAATTGCCGAGGCGAGCGTGGAAGACGCAGCAGCTTATCGGCAACAATATAACTCCAACCGGACACGTATCGAGGAACTGAAAAGCGAACTTGCCGAGTGGCAACAAAAACAGAAGGAGTACGCAGATGCGAAGCAGGAAGCGGAAGCAGAGAACGATGTGCCGACAGATGATTACTACCGCCTACCGGCTATCATGCAGGATTGCAAGACAGCCTATAGCCTCACTTGGCAGGACGGAGGTACATGGAGCGGCTATACGTTCGTCCGTAAGGCGACGATGCCGAACATCAATGGTATCATTACGTTCCGTGCGACTATTTCTATCGCACGGAAGCCGAAATACTTTCTGGGTATCAAGATTCACCGTGCCATTATCCAAATCAGTTGGGAATTGACTTCGGCATACACAGACACGCACGTTGCCGATGTACTGACACTCGATCCGAACCTGCCGAACGAGGAAAAGACTAAAATCGTGAATAATCGCATATCGGAAATCGCACGGGAATATCCCAACTGTAAAATCACTACCGAGTATGCCCGTACAGAACCTATGGAAGAAGTACCGAACAGCGACGTGTACCACCTGCTTTGGTCAAGTGACCGCCTCGAAATCGCACGAGAAGTGGATTCACGTATCACGAAAATATACGCCGACCTCGTATCCTTGGAGAAGATGATGCACTACAAGCGGAACATCATCGACGTACTGAAGGATGTGCTACCGGGACTCGATACGGACGAGGGTCGTAGGCTGACACTCGTGGAAGAGTGCCATGACCGCTGGGTAGAAAACGCACGGACATCCCGAAGTGGCAGAAAGGAGGTACGGCCATGAAACGCACTATACTGATAGCCATTACGTTGCTTGCGCTACTACCCGATGTCGCCAAGGGCCAATGGACATTCGATATCGTGTCGGTGGAAGCGTACATAAATGACCACAAAAAACAACGCAGCCTGTTGCTGGCCCGAAGCACGCTGGAATACAGCAACCAACTGCTGCATGAGTACAGCCGTGAGGAGACGGGCAAATACAAGGAAGTAAATATCGACCTTGACCGCTATACCCGTGCCTTTGATGTCATCGACGTGATGTACCAATCCCTGCGGACGGTGCTGAACGTGAAGGATACCTACAGCTCGGTAAGTGACCGTATCGGTGACTATAAGACCATGCTGGAGGCTTTCCATGAGAAAATCCTGAAACATGGGAACATCGAGCCGTCAGACGCACTGATACTGACTATCAATGAAAAAGCAATACGGGACATCGCCAACGAGGGCGAACACCTCTATAAGTCGGTGAGCGACCTCGTACTGTATGCCACGGGCGCAGCGGCCTGCTCGACCAGCGACCTGCTTATGGTACTGGAGTCCGTGAACAAGTCGCTGGACAGCATTGAGCAACACTTGAACCGGGCATACATCGAGACATGGAGATACATACAGGTACGTATCGGCTACTGGAAATCGAAGATTTACCGGGAACGTACCAAACGGGAAATTATTGACGGTGCTTTCGGACGATGGCGCAATGCGGGGCGACTGGATTATTGACGGTAAAAGAGGAAGGAGGTAAATAATGCCACAAGTTAGATTATGACTTCTATGTACCAAAATTGATAAGGAATATCTTAAAACGCAGGAAAAGCGTTTCGTCCTGAATGTTCGGAGAAGTACAAACAGAGAAAGAAACTTTAAGTACAAACAAGTCTATCTGGCCTATAACCAAGAGGCAAATGGACATTAATAAAAGATGTAATGAAAAAGATCGTTTTTGAAAAAGACATTACGCTATATAAAGCCGATTGCCTTGAAGTAATGCCTCTTCTCCCAGAATCAAGTATTGATTTAGTTCTATGCGACCCACCTTTTGGAATTACAGCCTCGCAATGGGATAAGATAATACCATTCTCGAAAATGTGGGAGGAGATTAGAAGAGTGAGAAAGGATAATGCGCCTACGGCTTTATTTGGCAGCGAACCGTTCAGCAGCCTTTTACGCTGTGGCAATTTAGCCGAATTTAAATATGACTGGGTATGGGAAAAGTCAAAAGCAAGCAATTTCCTTCTTGCTAAAAAGCAACCTCTAAAAGCGCATGAGCTAATCAGTATCTTTTGTAACGGCAGAACTCCTTATTATCCAATCATGGAGGAAGGTGAGCCTTATGAGAATCGTACAAAGAGAGGAAGTAACTGGACAGGAGTAAACAAGGTACCAAATCCTACATTCAGAAATGAAAACAAAGGAACGAGATACCCACGAAGTGTGAAATATTTTAAAACTGCGGAATCAGAGGGCAAAACGATTCATGTTAATCAAAAACCAGTCGCATTGTTGAAATATCTGATAAAAACATACACGAAAGAGGGTGACACAGTCCTTGATTTTGCCTCTGGAAGCATGAGCACTGCAATCGCCTGTATTCATACGAATAGAAAATGTATTTGTATTGAAAAGGATGATATGCACTTCTTGCGGGGAGAGGAAAGGATTAGAAATGAATATAATATAAAAAGAAATGTGGAATAATCCTGGTGATTAACTGATTGAAACACATTGAGTATTAAAAGATTAATAACAAATAACCGAAAGTAAATATGGACAGAATACTCTTACTCGTGACGGTTACAATAATTGCAACCACGGCGGCAAAGGCACAATCCGTGACCTATAACCACGATTCGCCGAAACAAAACCAAGTAACAGTAATGGAAACCGGTACGGGAGCACTCTCGCCCGACCTCTACTATTCCATACTGCACAACAAGTATAAGAAGTCGGCAGCAGTCAAGAACAAACTGTCATTCCGCACACTGGCGGGCGTCAACCTATACAACCAAACGGACGAAGCTGAAGCCATCGACTCGGCATTGGTGAGCCGGGCAAAGATAGAAGCCTTGAACGTGGCTGACCGTCAAGCGGACATCGCATGGGTCGCTGAAGGCGATAAGGTCAACGGACAGATGGTACGGTTCAAACGAAACATAGACCGCATCTTGCCTGTCGGGGGGACACCGGAGGATAAAGACAGATGGACGGAATATTACCATATCTACCAGTGCGCCATTGATGCAACGAAAGATGCCTATATGCCCAACGCACAGCGGAAGAAAGAGTATCTGCGCATCTACGAGGATATAACTCGACAGAACGAAATCCTTGTCGGCTACCTTGCCAAACGGCAGAATACTACGATAACAAGTACGCTACTGAATGCTACCACTGACCGTACTCTGGATAAGGAGAGTATTGTCCGCGATGCGGTGAACCGATGGCACGAATCGCGCTTTGCCGTGCGCGGCCCGCAATCAGGCAATAACACGGGTGGCAACGGCGACGGAGATGAAACAGTAAACAAAGGGAACTGAAAAAACAAAAACGTATGGCAGACGGAAATATACTCTCGGATTTCGGTATTAATATCCTTGAAGAAGAAATTGACGATGTGATTTTTCAAACGAACGAGTTCCTGACTGATGCGACTTTTACCGGCTCGCAGGGACCGTTCTGGTGGATACTACAAATGTGCATGGCACTGGCTGCCCTGTTCGCTATTGTGATGGCAGCGGGAATGGCGTACAAGATGATGGTGAAACATGAGCCACTGGATGTGCTGAAGCTGTTCCGTCCTTTGGCTGTTTCAATCATCCTCTGTTGGTGGTATCCGCCAGCAGACACGGGTATGGCTGGCAGTGGGAGCAGTTGGTGTTTCCTTGACTTCCTGTCTTACATCCCGAACTGCATCGGCTCGTACACGCATGACCTGTACGAGGCAGAAGCCACCCAAATAGCGGACAAATTCGAGGAAGTGCAGCAACTTATCCATGTACGTGACACGATGTACCAAAGCTTGCAAGCACAGGCAGATGTCGCTCACACGGGTACCTCCGACCCGAACCTGGTAGAAGCGACCATGGAACAAACCGGAGTGGACGAAGTGACGAAGATGGAGAAAGACGCAGCCGAACTGTGGTTTACCTCACTGACGGCAGGAGTCATCGTAGGTATCGACAAAATCATCATGCTTATCGCTCTGATTGTGTATCGTATCGGATGGTGGGCAACCATCTATTGCCAGCAAATCCTACTGGGCATGTTAACAATATTCGGACCTATACAATGGGCGTTCTCGCTGTTGCCCAAATGGGAAGGTGCATGGGCGAAGTGGCTTATAAGGTATCTGACAGTACATTTCTATGGTGCAATGCTCTACTTCGTCGGCTTCTATGTGCTACTGTTATTCGACATTGTACTGTGCATACAGGTAGAAAACCTGACGGCAATCACAGCAAGCGAACAGACAATGGCGGCCTACTTGCAAAACAGCTTCTTCTCCGCCGGCTACTTGATGGCGGCAAGTATCGTGGCACTGAAATGCCTAAACCTCGTGCCGGACTTGGCAGCATGGATGATACCTGAAGGCGACACGGCCTTCTCTACACGGAACTTTGGAGAAGGTGTGGCGCAGCAGGCCAAAATGACGGCTACGGGCGGTATCGGCTCGATGATGAGATAATGATAAACCTAATATTAAATATCCAAAAGATGAATGTACAACAGAAAATTGAGAAATGGTGCAGGAACGAGCGTTTCGTGCACTATGCAAATGAACGCATAAGCGAAGAACTCGTTTATGCACCTAACCACCGAATTGATCCGGAATATGAAGAACTGGACGAAGCCATTACATGGGACAACCGATATATTGTCCCTATGATGACTTACCTTACCTATCGTCTGCAACTGGTCAAATTGCAGAAAAATGCCAAGAATCGAAACCGCCGTGTCTGGTGGATATTCGTGCATGTAATCATGCGGGAAGATTACACACAGCTTTTTGACGGGAAGTTCGAAAAATTTCTGACGGAGTTGCATGATACAGTCATGACAATGTTACATGACGAATACACACGATTGTCTAACAAGAAAAAATAAAGGTATATGGTCATCAAACATTTGGAGAATAAAATCCGACTGGTGGGCATCATCTGCACTGCTTTTCTTGCAGGGTGTATCATCATCAGCGTATCAAGTATCTGGACTGCCCGGACAATGGTGACGGACGCGCAGAAAAAGGTGTATGTGCTGGACGGAAATGTACCTATACTCGTAACCCGCACGACGATGGACGAAACACTGGACGTGGAGGCCAAGAGCCACGTAGAAATGTTCCACCATTACTTTTTTACTCTCGCACCGGACGACAAATACATCCGCTATACGATGGAAAAAGCGATGTACCTGGTCGATGAGACGGGACTGGCACAGTACAATACCCTCAAGGAAAAGGGATTTTACTCCAATATATTGGGTACGAGCGCGGTGTTCTCGATATTCTGTGACAGTATCTCCTTTGACAAAAAGAATATGGAGTTCACCTACTATGGTCGGCAGCGAATCGAGCGCCGGAGTAATATCCTGATGCGCGAACTGGTTACGGCAGGGCAACTTAAACGTGTGCCGAGAACGGACAATAATCCGCATGGACTGCTCATAGTAAACTGGCGCACATTGCTGAACAAAGATATCGAGCAAAAAACAAAGAGTAACTATTAAATCACCAAAGATATGAATATCAAAGGATTCAAACGGATGTTGTTCGGCGAGAAGATGCCGGACAAAGATGACCCGCAGTACAAGGAACGCTACGAGCGAGAGGTGCAGGCCGGGCATAAATTCGCCAAGGCGACACGCATCGACCAAGCGGCGGCCAAGGTGCAGGGCTTTGCCAACGCACACCGGACGCTGTTTCTGGTCATCGTCTTTACATTCGTCATCGGAGCTTTCGTATGGAACGCCTACCGCTTGGTAACTGTGTACAGACACAGTCCGGTAAGTCGCACGGCGACGGAAAAGCAGGATTCAGTGCTTCGGGAACGGCACAAGCTGTTGCAGGAAGTCGAAATAAGGGAACATAAAAACAGAGGGGACAAACCATAGTAAAAAGAGTACTTATGAATACACGGCTTGAAAAATCAGTCCGTTCGTCAGACGAATGGTACACGCCAAAGGAGATACTGGACGCATTGGGCAAATTCGACCTTGACCCTTGCGCTCCCATCCATCCGTTGTGGCCGACTGCCGAGGTCATGTATGACCAGAACATAGATGGGTTGTCCCAGATATGGGAAGGGCGTGTGTGGCTCAATCCTCCCTATTCGCGTCCTCTTATCGAGCTATTCGTCCGGAAATTGGCAGAACATGGCAACGGCATTGCATTATTATTCAACCGTTGCGATTCCAAAATGTTTCAGGACGTCATCTTTCCAAAAGCGACGGGAATGAAATTCCTACGCCACCGCATCCGATTCTACCGACCAGGCGGAGCACGAGGTGACTCTCCCAGTCGCGGTAGCATCCTATTAGCTTTCGGAGAAGACAACGCAGAGATACTGAGAAATTGTGCCATTGAAGGCAAATATGTACAACTCAATTAAAAGATGTATAATGAAGATATTGGAGAAAATCAATTTTCGCCAGCCGAAATATATGCTTCCCGCCATCCTTTATTTCCCCCTGCTCGGCACGTCTTATTTCATCTTCGACCTGTTTCAGACAGAAACGATAGAAATACAAGACAAGGCGTTGCAGACGACGGAGTTCCTAAACCCCGAATTGCCGGGGGCACAGATCAAGGACGATGGCATAGGCAGCAAATACGAGAATATGGCGAAATCATGGGGTAAGATACAAGACTACTCCGCTGTAGATAACATAGACCGGGAAGAACCCGATAAAAACAAGGAAGAGTATGAATCGAAATACACGCAGGACGACATCGACCTGCTCACGGAAGAACAACAGGAAAAAGCTGCGGCAGCGGAAATTGCCTCTGCCAAGACACGAGAACAGGAAGCACTTGCCGAACTGGAGAAAGCACTCGCAGAGGCGAGACTGAGAGGGCAAAACGCGACTGTACCCCCGGCAGAAACGGACACGGCCAACATTGCTCCACCACAAGGAGCAGCAGCCTCCGGAACCATCAACGAAGAGAGCCGGGCTGTGAAAACGCCATCAGCGGACGAACCGCCCAGCGAGGTGGTACGCAAGGTGAAGACAACCTCGGACTACTTTAACACACTGTCGAAGAATGTCCGTGAACCGAAACTCATCCAAGCCATCATTGACGAGAACATCAAAGCGGTGGACGGCTCGCGCGTGAGGTTGCGCCTGCTTGACGATGTGGAGATTGGCGA
This sequence comes from Bacteroides cellulosilyticus, assembly GCF_020091405.1. Classification (NCBI taxonomy): domain Bacteria; kingdom Pseudomonadati; phylum Bacteroidota; class Bacteroidia; order Bacteroidales; family Bacteroidaceae; genus Bacteroides; species Bacteroides cellulosilyticus. The sequence goes on along the minus strand of NZ_CP081903.1, from coordinate 4,552,453 downwards.
GTGTGTGATAGCAAGGGGAACATACCTGTACGCTACGGTAAGCGGATTCTCATCCGGGCGCGTGAAAGGTAATATCAGCAGCATCCTCGTGAATGACGAATTGATGAAAGTGAGTCTCTCACTCTATGATACAGATGGCATGGAGGGGCTGTATGTGCCCAACAGCCAATTCCGGGAAACGAGCAAGGATGTAGCAAGCGGGGCAATGTCGGGCAATATGAACATGAGTATGGGAAGTACAACAGGAAACAGCCTTGCACAATGGGGGATGCAGGCGGTGAACAATGCCTACCAGAAAACAAGCAATGCCATTAGCAAAGCTATCAAGAAAAACAAAGTCAAGTTGAAATACGGAACTTTCGTGTATTTAGTGAACGGACAGGAAAAAAGGAATTAAAACGATGATGACATGGAAACAGATTTATCAGAATATCACAAAGGTACGGATGGGCTTTATTATGCGGACTATATAGCCCCAAATAAAGCCGAAACATTTATCGGAAAACTTGTGAGTACCGAATGGTGGCATCACAGAGGGCAGTTTGCCCTAATATGCAACTTCCGAACAGAAGACAGACGGAGGATTGCCTTATTCGCTTTTCAAAAACATACCGGTTTTTACGGACCAAGATACGGGAATGTTAATTTCAAAACAGTGGAGAAGGGCACTCTTTGGCAATGTGAAATCCAAATGACCCGGACGAGACGTTGTACTTGGGCGCGTGCCAGGCAGATAAAGAAATGAAGCGAAATAGGGAAAAGAAATCAATATAAATATTTTTAATCATGTGCCTATGAAATCTTCAAACTACTTAAAAAAAATATACGGGAATCCGACAGATGAAAAATATACACCGGGATATGGTGTATTACCCATTATCAAATATATACCTGAAGGCAAGATAGTCTGGTGTCCTTTCGATACGAAGCACAGTGAGTTTGTGCAGAAATTCAAGGATGCCGGTTTCCATGTCGTGTATTCCCATATCTATAACGGACAGGATTTTTTCAACTATGAACCGTCCCAATGGGATATACTCGTATCCAATCCTCCTTTCAGCCGGAAAGTGGAAGTCTTCGAACGCTGTCTGAAACTCGGAAAACCATTCGCCTTGCTGATGTCCAACTATTGGCTGAACAACGTAACACCCTGCCGACTTTTCCAGAATACTGATCTGGAATTACTCATGTTCGATAAACGTATTCAGTTCGGAAAAGGGAAAAACGTACCGTTCAACAGCAGCTATTTCTGCCATAAAATACTTCCGAAACAAATCATATTCGAACAGATAGATGTTACGGACAAATCTCCAAGTTGTATGCAGGATGACATCCCAGATAAGGCAAATATCAATCCGCAAGAGAATAAAGCAATCATGAATTTTCAATTATAACTCTGTATTTCAATGAAAAGGAATTTATTTGGCATTATGCTTCTATCAGGTATTTCCATTTTACCGAAAGCTAACGCACAAACTACCTACGAAGAAATGGAACAACTGACGGTGAACGAACAGATAACAACTGTCATCACGGCATCGGAACCGGTGCGTTTCGTGGATATTTCCACTGACAAGGTGGCGGGCGATCAGCCCATTGACAACATCATTCGCCTAAAGCCCAAGGAAAGCGGACACGAGGATGGTGAAATACTCGCCATCGTCACCATTGTGACGGAACGATACCGCACACAATACGCACTGATTTATACCACAAGGATGAAAGAGGCAGTAACGGATAAGGAGATATTGCTGCAAGAGCGTAATGCGTACAACAATCCGGCAGTCTCAATGTCCGCTGCCGACATGACACATCATGCACGGCGCATCTGGAACTCACCTGCAAAAATCCGCAACGTAGCTACCAAAGCACACCGCATGGTGATGCGTCTGAACAATATCTACTCGGTGGGTGACTACTTCTTCATAGACTTTTCCATCGAGAACAAGACGAACATTCGTTTTGACATTGATGAGATACGGATAAAGCTGACAGACAAGAAACTCGCCAAGGCAACCAACGCACAGACTATCGAACTGACACCTGCCCTGGTTCTGGAATCGGGCAAGACATTCAGACACGGCTATCGGAATGTGATTGTCGTGAAAAAGATGACCTTTCCCAATGACAAGCTACTGACCATCGAAATGACGGAGAAACAGATTAGTGGCCGTAACATCAGTCTGAACATCGACTATGAGGATATACTGGCGGCAGATTCGTTCCATGCAGATTTATTGGAGGAGGAATGACTATGAAAAAGACAATCATCGTGATAATTACCTGCGTGTGTATCGCTGCAAGTGCAAATGCACAACAAGGTAGCGGACGCCTCTCGCTTGGCACAGGGCTACTCTACAAGAACGGCATGGATATAACGCTCGCCTACGAACACGAAATGAACTATCGCCATACGTGGGAGTTCTTCGTCAACGGCTATCTACAATGGGCAGAGTGCGCTTCGTGCGGGCATATCTGCCCGGAATCATTTTGGCGAAACTACCGCAGCTACGGTTTTGGCGTGGCCTACAAGCCGTGCATGACGCGGGGACGCAACCACTATGGCAGTCTGCGTATCGGAGCTTCAGCCGGAAGCGACATGAATAAGTTCCTCGGTGGCCTGCACTTCGGTTACGAACACAACTATGTGCTACGGGCCGGATGGACACTGTATTGGCAAGTGAAAAGCGATGTGATGATAAAAGGTGCGGACGTGCTGCGAGCAGGTGTCGTGCTGGGTGTGAAACTACCTATAAAATAGGGAAACAAAAAAGAAAGCAATATGATACGAAAGATACATTTGGTGGCAGCGGCAACGGCTGCCGTGCTTTGCGCTGCCTGTGACACGCATATAGACGTACCCGATACAGCAGTTCGTCCAGGACATATCCTCTGCGAGGATGGAACAGCCTTGCCTTACGCACAATATGAACAATCGGGGAAAAAAGCGATAGCGGTTGTCTTCGATACCGAAAAACGCGGAGATACGGAGGGGGACGGTTATGCAGTTTACCTGTGGGACATTGCTCCACAGGCATTCGCCGACAGCCTCGGCATCGCACAAGGCACATCGGCTGACATCATGGCTTATGATGGCAATGAGAATACATTCGCACTGTATGATACACAAGAAACCGCTTCGCCAATGGCAGAAGCGGTTTTCGACCTATGGCGGTACGGGCAGAGTGCCTATGTACCGTCCGTGGCAGAGATGCGGCTGCTCTACACCATGCGAAAGATAATCAACCCTGTCATCGAACAATGTGGCGGTGAGCCGTTACCACTGGATGAAAACGACTGTTGGTACTGGACATCCACAGAAGTCGAAAAGCAACAGACAGCCAAGGCATGGCTCTATTCCATGGGGAGCGGCGCAATGCAGGAAACACCTAAAGTACAGGCGCACAAAGTACGCCCTATAATTACCATAAACGAATAAAAGATAGAAAGATATGAAAGATACGGATATATTTTTCAGCATAGCATTGATGATATTGGGAATTGTCCTCATGTATAAGTCCATGAAAGGTAATTCATGCCGACAAATACTGGCAAAACTCGCAGATTCCATAGCATCGGATAAAGAAGATATTAATTTTCAAATTAAAAGGTTCGGCTACCTTTTGGACGAAATGACTGCCGATAATGAAAAAAATTCAATCTTGAAGCGTCATGCCGACAGACTGGAGGAACTTGTCACGCAATTAGACCGCACACGAAACGAGCTTGAAACAAGTAATCTGTCAATGGCGGATATTAACGGAGAGTTGAAAAGAAGTAATGCCGAACTTGTAAAGAGAGCAACCCAATTACGCAATGAGATACAGCAAGACGAGCTTGTCATCCAAAAGATGCAAGAACGCCTTGATTCTCTCAAAAGAATCAAAGTGGGGCTTGAAATAGCCCTGAATAACATTCAGGCAGAAGAAGTACACTATCTCTCGGAACCGGTATTCAGTTTGGGTATTACCCCATCCATCAAAAGCCATCTTGAATCTCATGGAATATTATATATCGGAGACCTGATTCATCTTAACGAGCAATATCTCATGGAAATCTGGGGTATCGGTCCGGTAACACTTGATAAGATAAAAACAAAACTGAACGAGAATGGTGCATGGTTCGGTATGGATGTAATCAGAGTAGGTAATCATTGGTATCGTAGAAAACAAGGACTAATAACAGACTGACTTATGGAAGAAAGTAAGGAATTGCAAGGGTTCTATAAAATATTCCGCACAGTGGTATATGTGTCCGTGCTGCTGGAGTTCTTTGAATATGCCATTGACCCTGCAATGCTCGACCACTGGGGCGGCATACTGACCGACATTCACGGACGCATCAAACAATGGATGATTTACCACGACGGCAATCTTGTGTACAGCAAAATCGCAACGGTACTGCTTATCTGCATCACTTGTGTCGGAACGCGGAACAAGAAGCATCTGGAGTTCAACGCACGCCGGCAGGTGGTGTATCCATTGACGAGTGGGTTATTGCTGCTCGTACTCTCCGTATGGCTGTTCGGCCATACGATGGAAACAAGGCTTTATACCTTACCTCTGAATATCATTCTCTATATGATTGCCTCCATTGCTGGCGTAGTACTGGTACATATCGCATTAGACAACATTTCAAAGTTCATCAAGGAGGGATTGATGAAAGACCGTTTCAACTTCGAGAATGAAAGTTTTGAACAATGTGAAGAAAAAGTCGAGAATGAATACAGCGTAAATATCCCCATGCGATACTACTATAAGGGTAAATTCCGTAAGGGGTGGATTTCTGTAAGCAACTGCTTTCGAGGAACATGGGTAGTTGGAACACCGGGATCGGGTAAGACTTTCAGTATCATAGAGCCGTTTATCCGACAGCATTCGGCCAAAGGTTTCGCCATGGTGGTGTATGACTACAAGTTTCCTACATTGGCGACCAAGCTCTACTACCATTACAAGAAGAACGAGAAACTGGGCAGAGTACCCCAAGGGTGCAAGTTCAACATGATTAATTTTGTGGATGTGGAGTACAGCCGTCGGGTGAATCCAATTCAGGCAAAGTACATCAACAATCTTGCGGCGGCCAGCGAAACGGCGGAAACATTATTGGAAAGCCTACAAAAGGGTAAGAAAGAGGGAGGCGGCGGAAGCGACCAGTTCTTCCAAACCTCGGCGGTAAACTTCCTTGCCGCTTGTATCTACTTCTTCGTGAATTATGAACGTGAACCCTACGATGCCAACGGCAAGCCTCTATATGCGGAAAGACAGCAAGATCCGCAGACCAAATTCTGGAAACCGACAGGTATCGTGCGCGACCGTGAAGGCGGCAATATCGTGGAACCTGCCTACTGGCTGGGAAAGTATTCGGACATGCCACATATTCTGTCATTCTTGAATGAAAGTTATCAGACGATTTTCGAGGTACTGGAAACTGACAATGAGGTTGCTCCGCTGCTTGGTCCATTCCAGACAGCTTTCAAAAATAAGGCAATGGAACAATTGGAGGGTATGATTGGCACGTTACGTGTTTATACCTCGCGTCTGGCAACCAAAGAGAGCTACTGGATATTCCACCGGGATGGCGATGACTTCGACCTGAAGGTGAGTGACCCGAAGAATCCGAGTTACCTGCTGATTGCAAATGACCCGGAAATGGAATCCATCATCGGTGCATTGAACGCTCTTATCCTAAACCGTCTCGTTACCCGTGTGAATACCGGGCAGGGGAAAAATATTCCTGTGAGTATTATAGTGGACGAGTTACCGACACTCTACTTTCACAAAATAGACCGTCTGATAGGTACAGCGCGAAGCAATAAGGTGAGTGTAACGCTCGGCTTTCAGGAACTACCGCAACTGGAAGCCGATTATGGTAAGGTAGGTATGCAAAAGATCATTACGACGGTAGGTAATGTGGTAAGCGGCTCGGCACGTGCCAAAGAAACGCTGGAATGGTTGTCCAATGACATCTTCGGCAAGGTGGTCCAGGTCAAAAAAGGCGTGACTATTGACCGGGACAAAACAAGTATCAATCTCAATGAGAATATGGATAACCTTGTGCCTGCCTCGAAAATCTCGGATATGGCAACCGGATGGATATGCGGTCAGACGGCACGGGACTTTGTGAAGACGAAAACAGGTATGGGCGGTTCAATGAATATTCAAGAATCGGAAGAGTTCAAGACTACAAAGTTCTTCTGCAAAACAGATTTTGATATGGCAGAAATCAAGAAAGAAGAAGCGGCGTATGTGCCGCTGCCGAAGTTCTACACTTTCAAGTCGAGAGAGGAACGGGAGCGCATCCTATATAAAAACTTCGTACAAGTGGGGCAAGATGTGAAAGAGATGATAAAAGACGTTCAAAATAAGCGCAACGCGAAATAAAAATCCGGCTGTCTGACATATAATGTAAATAAAAACAACAAAAACCGTCAGTACAATCGTACTGGCGGTTTACTACTAACTAATCTCTTCTTCTGGTTTATCAGGTGAGCTACCTGCTTAATAATTGGGTGAGTTGCTGATGGCAATTTTTTCGTATTCCTCTTTGTCAGTACCGCATTCAATTGCCCTGTCAATGACATCCCCTAACTCGTTGTAACAAACTTCTTCATTGACACACTCTGCATCTTTGCCTTTCAACAGATATACCTCATAATAGTCCGACCCATTAAGTGCAATAATGACGTATCCGGTGTGTAACAGTCCGTTTACTTTGATACGAAGTGCAGGCAGGTCTTTGAAGATGGTGGCTGCAAACTCTGCGATACCCCATGACATGAGGACGGGCATAGGGGTAAGTCCTATCAACTGCTCTTGAATGGTCTGTGCTATTTGTATTACATACTCTTTTTCCATAACTATGCTATTTTTAAGATGATTATTGTTTTTTTATTCGAACCATTCCGGGTTGTCCTTTTTCAGTTCGGCAACCAATTCTACGTCTGTCAGTCGCAGGTTTGCCATGTCGGTAAAGAAGAAAACCTCGTCATAGATTCTTTCGGCTTCCTTGCTTGCGAAGCCTTCGTTTTCATCGTTGAAACTACCGGGCTGAAGGGCATCAAGCAAGGTAATCGAGCCGATAAGGAGTTCTTCACCCTCGTTGGATTCCACCACACGGCAAGGATAGTTATTGCCGCCAAATTGTACTTCTTGTGTTTTCATACGCTTGTTATTTTAATGGGATATGCTTTCCATTTGTCTTGAGGTATTCCATAAGACACTTTGCTTCTTCATGTGACGCACGATTGCGGTCATCATAGCGACGTGTCTCATCCGCCATCACAATGATGCACTCCTTAAACAATCTATAGAGGCTCTGTTGCAGTGTGGGGTGCATATCAGGTATAGCGGCTGCAAAACGCTTGGGATTGAAACTAAAACTATTCACTGCCATTTCCCATTCTTTGGCAAGTTTGTACTCTTTGCTTTCTTTGATGTTGTCCATTGTCATGAAATTTTAATGATTTATTTTTCTTCCCTCTGTTCGGTTCTATATTCTGTCTGAACCGCTTGGGATTTACAGATGCTTTACAGGACTGACGAACAAGCTACTTCCAACGCTTTTTTTGGAAAATTACTCTTTCACAGAAAGGAAGAATTTTATAAAAATGCACTTCAAAGCGATGGAATCAAGCGCGGCAGTCCACCTTCGCGTCTGGAAAACCAACCGGCGAGGACAGGAAGGAACCGGAGAAGGAATAAGATGGAAAAGATAAAAAGGAGGAAACTGATAGGTATAAATGAAGACGGGTGGCGGCGGGGTATCGGGAGGTAGCTATAAATGGGATAGAAAAGGCATAATCGCGCGGATGGCGGGTTTGCCCGGCAGACGCGCCGCCCGACAACGGTTTGGAGCAGTTGTCCGTGAACATCTTCACCTTAATCTAATTACAAATTAGGAACGAATAGAGGACAGATTACTCCACCCTCTATTCGTTGGTTACTGATTATGGTTAAGCTGCAATATCTTCCTCTTGTGGCTGTTCTTCGGTCTGCATCCCTACTTCGGATTGCTGTTTGTCAGATTGCTCCGCTTCCTGCTTTGCTTGTTCCTGCACCAAAAGAACGGCTTTTTTCTCTTCGATACGTTGGTGACGCTTCTCATACACTTCATTATGTCCGTTCTTGATGTCTGCCAACAGGTCGGGCATATGTTTTTGTGCGAAGTCAAGCAAGAGGGATGCAATGGCATTGTTGCCGTATGCGTTCTTGAAATTAGCAATTAGAAAATCCCTGCGAATAATCGCTTTCTGCTTGCTCGTGAGGTTGGCAATGATGTTTATCTTTTCTTCATCTGTAAGGTAGGAATAAGGCTTTTTTTCCTCAATACCTACCGCTTCGAAATGCTCTTTGCGGAGGGATGATAGCAAGAAGAAATAAATCATCTTGTCCTCGTCTTGCCCAAACTTGCAATCGGACATATCAACCTCCAAAATCTGTTTTTTTGTGTCCTCTACAGTCTTTTCAAGGGCAATTTCCTTGTTGCGTTTGTCTTGCTTTTCCAACTTCTCTACCGGTGAAAGCGTCTGCTCCTGTTTTGTGTCATTGGTAGTACAGGTAACTTTCGGAACATAACAGAGTACGATGTCCTTGCTCTCAATACGGAAATAAAGGATGATTTCACCTGCTTCACTTCGGGTACGGATTTCTTCGCATTCTTCCGTGTAATCGTTCAAATCCTGTTCGAACTCGCTCTGTGCCTGTTCGTATTCTTCGGTGGTGTCGTACTCATCTTTTCGGGGTGCTTCGGGCTGTTCGGGATATGCCTTTGCATAATAGTTAAGGCTTTCCACTTCGTAACCCATGGCGGTAAGACGTTCTACTACGGCTTCATTGCTGTTGAAACTTTCATAGCAGAGGGATACCTCAGGGCGTTCTTCCATAAGGCGCACGGCTTTCTCCGTGAGATATGCTGCATTCATTTCAGCAAGGCAAGTACGATTGGCGCAATTTCCGCAACCACCCTCGCAAAATAACATCATATTATTTGTATTGTGAGGACACGACAGACAGAGGGTCTTGTCAAATGCGTATCGCTCCAAGTCGGTGGTATATTGCCGTTCGATGTTCCGTGCAACATCAGAGGCTTTCATTCCTCGCCAACTATTGTACTGCACCCCCTCTTTAAGATGCTTGTTGTACACCTCTTTCTGAATATCTTCCCCATAACGGCAAATTTCGCTCGCTACGCTGATTGTGATTTCGTCCTGTTCCAAAAGCTGTGCGATTTCGGGCATTAAGGAAACGAATTTAAGGCGTGTGCGGATATAGCTTTCGTTTTTACCGAACTGCACCGCCAAAGACTGCACATCGTGGCGACCACTATCAATGAGCTTTTGGTAGGCATTTGCTTCCTCTATCGGGGTAACATCCTTGCGCTGGAGGTTTTCAGTTACCGCCATTTCTTCGGCAACTTCGTCTGAAATTTCCATAACGACAGCCGGAATGTCTTCCAATCCTGCCATGAGGGAGGCACGATATCGGCGTTCTCCAAAAACAATCTCAAAGCGGTTGTCTTCTATTGGGCGTACTCCAATAGGCTGTAACACACCCTGCTGACGAATACTCTCGGAAAGTTCTGCAAGGCTCGCTTCGTCAAAATTCTTACGTGGGTTGTAATTGCTCGGCTGCACGTTTGCCAATGCTACCATTGTGATGTTTTTCTCTACTGATTGAATTGCTGTTGCTTCCATAATCATAAAAATTTAATTGGTTTTAATATTTAATTTTTTATTTTCCCTTTGTTCGGTTCTCTTTTCTGCCTGAACCGCTTGGGATTTACAGATGCTTTACAAGGACTGACGAATAAGCGATTTCCGACGCTTTTTCCGGAAAATTACTCTTTCGCAGAAAGGAAGAATTTTATAGGAAATGCACTTCAAAGCGACGGAATCAAGCGCGGCAGTCCACCTTTGCGTCTGGAAAACCAACCGGTGATGGCAGGAATGGACCGGATGAGTGGCATTAAAAGAATATAGAAAAGGAAGAATACGCTGAAAGGCGGATGGTAAAACGGATGGAACTATAAAGGGATGATTAACGATACAACGGGACAAGCGGAAGGACGTAAGACCAGACGGTGTAAAACAGGAATGGAACTTACCAGATAAAAATCCTTTGAGCCATTTCGCTAAATAAATCTGTATCAATTGCCTGTTTTACCAGAAATTTGCATTATTTTTGCAGTAACGAAACAGCCGTTTCGGAAACAGCTGTTTCGGAAACAGTCGTTTCGGAAACAGCAATAAAAAAGGATAAGGATATGAGATTTTTTGACAGGACAGAAGAAATAGCCTCTCTTCGCAAGATTCGCGAAATGGCCAAAAACAATGCTCAGTTTACAGTGGTAACGGGACGTCGCCGTATCGGTAAGACATCACTCGTGTGGAAGGCATACGAGGACGAACCGATTCTCTATTTCTTTGTTGCCCGGAAAGCCGAAGGCGATTTGTGTGAGGACTACCGGCTTGAAATAGAGAACAAGTTGGGAGTCCCAACCATGGGGCGGGCCGAACACTTTACCGATGTGTTCGAGTACCTGATGAAACTTTCGGCAGAACGTCCCATCACACTCTTTATCGACGAGTTCCAGGAGTTTTTCCGTGTGAACAAATCGGTGTTCAGCGATATGCAGCGCATCTGGGATCTATACAGCCCGAAGTCCCGTATTAACCTGATTGTCTGTGGTTCGATTTATTCCATGATGACAAAGATATTCAAGGATAAGAAAGAGCCGTTGTATAACCGGCAGTCGCGCTTTATGACTGTGCGTCCGTTTACCCCAACTGTTCTGAAAGATATTCTTTCGGAATACAACCCCGGCTACACGGCGGAAGATCTGCTGGCATTGTACGCTTTCACGGGCGGTGTGGCGAAGTATGTACAACTACTCGTGGATGCAGGAGCAACAACCAAAACGACTATGCTCGACCAGATTATAAAGGCCGACTCCATATTTTTGGGCGAGGGTAAAGCGATTCTTATCGAAGAGTTCGGCAAGGATTACGGAATCTATTTCTCCATACTATCGGCCATTGCACGAGGAAAAACATCCCGTTCGGAAATTGAAAACGTGGTAGGCAAGGAAATCGGCGGTTATCTTACCAAGCTGGAAAAAGAATACGAAATCATATCGAAGAAGCAACCGCTGTTCGAGAAGAGTTCCGCCAAGAATGTCCGGTATGTCATCGAGGATAATTTTTTCACGTTCTGGTTCCGCTTCATCTACAAGTACAGCTATATGCTGGAGATAGAGAACTATGGAAGTGTGAAGATGATTATAGGTCGGGATTATGAAACTTTCAGCGGTCTGATGCTTGAACGTTACTTTAAGCGTGTACTGATAGAACGGCAAGTCTATACGCGTATCGGAGGCTGGTGGGACCGCAAGGGTGAGAACGAAATAGACATAGTAGCTGAAAACGAACTGGACGATACGGCGACATTTTTCGAAGTCAAACGCAAGGCCGAAAATATCGACATGGAAAAACTGGAAGCGAAAGCAGCCGCTTTCATGCGTGCAACGGGAGAGTTCAAAGGTTATTCCCTGTCATACAAAGGGTTGTCAATGACTGATATGTAGCAATACATATCGGCATAACGTACTAACAGAAGTCACAGATTTAAAAGAACGGTAAGCGAGGAACATACCCTCACTTACCGTTTTTTTCCAAATACTCCTTCATCGCCTCATTTACAATGTCTCTCAATGACATATTCTTCTCAATAGCAAGGAATTTCATACGCGTATGAACACTCTTGTCGATAACGAAATTGCAATGTACCGCAGGCTCTTTTTCAGTTTTAAGTGGTGTGGCTTCCTTCTTTTGCGGAGATTTCTTCGTGGATGACAGCAATCCGTCCAGTCCGCTTTTCATACTGTCTTTCAATAAATCACTCTTGCCCATATTGTCTTATTTTAATTTCAAAACCTCTTGTGCTAAAGCCATATAATCTTTGGCTCCATTGCAGTTCTTATTGTACTCAAAGACGTTCTTTCCCTTTATAGGAGCTTCGGCCAGTGCCACATTGTCCCGTACAAGCGTTTTGAACACTTTGTCACAGAAAGAGTCATTGATAATTTCAGCTACGCTCTTGTTGAGTGTCTTGCGCTTGTCAAACTGGGTAATAACAATGCCACCAATACTCAGGTTCGGGTTCAGGCGTTCCTTGACAATCTCAATTACGCTTGTAATCTTCGCCATTCCGCGCATGGCGAGGAATTGTGCCTGCACCGGAATAATCAGAAAGTCCGCTGTGGTAAGGGCATTGAGTGTCAGCAAGCCCAGTGAAGGTGGACAATCAATCAGGATGTAGTCAAACTTCCGACTGTCAAGCAACTTCGTAATCAGACCTTTCAGTATCAACTCACGTCCCGGCTCGTTTATCAGTTCGGATTCTGCCGCCGACAGGTCGAGACAGGACGGCACAACAGCAAGTCCGTTCTCCAGTTCGATAACCGGTAAGGGATATTCACCTCTCATTGCCCCATACACCGTTTGTTCTTCCTCAATGGAGAGACCACACGATTCTGTAAGATTTGCTTGCCCGTCCATGTCGATAGCCAGTACACGCTTTTTCTTCTGTCGCAAAGCAGCGGCAAGATTGATGGTGGTAGTTGTCTTGCCAACCCCACCCTTATGATTCAAAACAGCTATAATTTTTGTCATAATTTGATGTCTTTATATGCGATACAAAGATAATACTATTCTTAGTAAATACTATAATTAGTATATACTATTTTACTAAAAAGAGTATTTTAGTATTTACTACTATACTAAAATACTAATAGACTAAATGTAGTAAATACTACTTTCAGCAATAGGTAACTCACTAACTTCCTACTTTACTATAATTAGTAAATACTACATTTAGTATTTATTGTTGTTCAATACTCTATATGCACATCATCAGAACGGCAAGTCTTCCTTGTCCTCTTGCGGCATAGCTACCGGTGGTACAGGTACATTGCTTGCGGCATCTGTCGGACTCTCTGCTTCTGAAGTTGTACCCTCACGCTTTCCGGTATTGATGAACTCCAATGCGTCTGCCGTAATGGATAGTTGAATCTGACAGTTTTCATCCTTATCCTTCCACAGTGAAGCCGAAAGTGTCCCTTCAATGAGCAATAACCGTCCTTTGGTAAGATATTCGGATAGTCGAATATGGTTCTCTTTCTTACTCCGTACCCTTACCCAAGTAGTGATGCTGTTTCCATGTGAATAGTCATCTACCGCAATATCAAATGCAATGAATGAACCGTGTGCTCCAGTAATAACCTGGCAATCCTTGCCAATGCGACCAATTGTGTGAACGTATAACATAATAAATTCTTTTTGTGGCAGGTGGTTAATCCTACCGTTACCTTAGTTTATAAATATTCTTTATTTCCCTCTGTTTGGCCTGTTTGCGACCTCCGGGATGATTTTTTCTGCATCCAAAGGCGGCAGGAACAATTTGGCAAGGCTGAAGAGGAAAAATACGCTCACCAGCGGAGAGGAAGATTTTTGCGCTTCACTTGCGGCTGAATGCCGGCATTGACACGACTGGGACTGGCGATTACCTTTGCGGAAAAATTCAATCCACGGCAGGTTGCACGGCAGCAGAAAAGCGATAAATAGAAGTATATAAAAAAGGAATAGAAAACGCTAAAGCAGGGAATAATAAAACAGGAGAACGGACATGCAGGACTAAGCTCCAAAGACTACCTTGAAACTGTGAATAGTGATATAGTTATATCATTCCGCAATTTCAAGTCTGTTCGTGTACCCTTTGAAAAATAACTTGACGCACTTTATGTAACGCGCTACACAAAGCGTGTCAGATTTTTCTTGTAGCAGCCTATCAGTCCTTATACAGAGGGATATAGAAAAAAATTATAAAAGTAACCGACAATAGCTAACGTCAAATACCCCTTGCTCCAATGGCCTGATTAGACTATTAAGTCCATAATCACTTATATGTTCATGGATACACACGACGGCTATACAGATAATGACCGCTATTAATACAAAGTATCCGGATAGGGATTTACGCAGCAATGGAGTTTTGCGAATATTTTATGGTATTCTACTTATTAATATGATATGTACTATAAATAAAATTTTTAGCTTTCCTTTGAAAGTTCTCGTGAATTTCTATGGCTATTTGAAAGTAACATTTTTAAGTCATTTTTATTGATGCCCATGTATTTACATATTTTAAACTCACTTATGCCGTCTGATAACATTTCTTGAGCTGCTTTTCTATTCCTTTCATACGCTTCCAGTTTGTCAAAAATGGCATCTGTTAGAAAATCTATCCATTCGAAAAAGACCTTTTCCCCTTCTTGAGTACTAAAATCTATTGTACAGGTTTTCGCACACCTCCTATGAAGTATCAGATAATAAATTCCTCCAATCAGATTCGCCATAATAGCTTTAATATTGATTTTCGCCGGTTTAAACAGATTGTCATAAAACGCAATCAAATTTAGATTCATAATATCCCGTGTTTCTGCTGTTCTCTTTGTCGTTTCATTGATAACCGACATTTCATAAAGTAACAACTTTTGCATTACAGTGTTATCAGACAAGTTCCTATAAAGGGTCTTGAATGTTTCCGCAAAAAACTTTTTAGGTCCCAATATGTTCAGGCTGGAAACGTCAATAGCATCATTGATCCAGAAATCATACTGCTTGGCAAGCCTGTCGTAAAGATTGTCCATCGAGCCGTATCTTCTATAAAACACATTAGCTTCTATGTTTGCAGCTTTCATCAATGCACTCAAATTGACATTACCAAAACCGTATTCAGCTACAAGCTTTTCAAGTTCGGATATTACCTCCTTGTCTATTTGTTCATTTGTCCTCCTATTTCGAGCTTTCTTTTCTTTCTGTTTCACTATTATATAGTATGTTATAAAAATAAATCTGCAAAAATCAGTAAAAGGAAATATTTTTATTTTAGCTTTCGATAAACTTCTTCTTTTCTGAATTGACGATAATATCCCAAGGTAGACTGTAAGTATTTATACAGCTATTCCATTCTCTTTTCATTTGTTTTGATATAGAGCAATTGGGTCTGTTGCAAATATACATTTTTATGCTTTACAAACAATAGACAGAATATAAAAACTACGTTTACCAATAAATTTGCATTTCAATAATAGACGTATTAATTTACTTATTTATTGCTATATTATAGGAAAATCTCCAATTTGAAAAAAGAGCACTCACTACACGAAGAAAACTTGCTGCACATCTACATTAAATCCCTGATAGTTTCCGGTTGCGATAAGAGAAGTCAATTTAAATGAGACCCTAATGATTTCATATAAAGAAAACTTCATGTTGGATTATTCATGTGAGAATTATAAGAATGAAGAAGCATTATATATCGAAAAATGAAACTCTATTTTTTCTTTGAAAGAGGATGTATTACGTTTTATATTCACTGTGTAATGACATCTAATTATTTTGTTGAGAAGTGTTCTTTTACAAAGAATTTCGAAAAGGATAATACATCATCAAAATCGTAGAACATATTATAAGTTACGGCTACTAAATAATCTGCTTCCACAAAAACAAGACACATAACAGGAGCCTCTGATATAATATCAATAATCGCATAGTCCTGTTTTTTTAATTCTTCTATTTTTGAGGTTATGGGGGCATGGCTCTTTATATTAGATAGAATATTGATTTCTATAGAGTAATATTGTATATTTTTCTTTGATTTATTTGGGACTTTAATGAGATAATGCTTACAACAATATCCGATCTTAGCCAACTCTGTCTGTTCGTTCACATTATTACAAAAAGCGTTTAAAATAGGAGAGATTATGTATTTATGAGACGAGACAAATAAAGCAGTATCTTTGGAATTAGTATCCTCATAGACAATATTATTATTATCCCAACAATAATTGAGATTTTCAAGTACCTTATATGAAAACTTATCAGATATACTATCGCTACAGATTGCAGCAGCATGAAGATATGCACACATACAAAATATAGTACATAGTATATATTTTATGTTACACATAAATCTTATCTCCTTTTTATACTAACTTCTTTATAAAAATTTGCTTTAATATTGGGTGGAGTAGCATATTCAATTTCTATATAAAGTTTTTTATAAAAAACTAATTCAGAAATTGCACTATCCGCATCAACTTGAGTTGACCCCGATAATTCTTTTACTTGATCTTTAAACTCACTAAAACTTCCTATTATTTCAACGCACCCTGCTGCTCCCCATCCAATATGAGTAAGATCTTCAGGACCAGCGTGAATGTAAAAAGTTCCTTTTAGAACTATTGCACCATTATGTTGAGAATATGTATTATGTACTTCATAGGCTTTTTTATATTCTGGCGCAGGCTGCCTATTAAGCTTATGCAAGCCACTATTAACCCATCCAATTGTTTTATAAGAACTAAAATTTGGTGGGTTATAATACGGCATGAAGCGTAATGCTTTCCATGTATATTTTACACTTTGACCTTTATCATCAGTACCTTTGATATAGACATAATATACAGGGACTCCATAGAGCTCTATTTTGCTATTCTTATCCATATCACTGCATGGATAAGATTTTGCATAATAGGTATCCCCAGTTTTTGTACCAGAAATAATAATATCCACATCTCGGAGTTTCATATAAGTAAAGATTTCAATAATAAGACATATAATTTCAGCAACACATGACCCTGATAAATGATTTACAGATGGGCATAGTTATGCCCATCTGTAAATTTAAAATTATTCAATACTATTCTTGATGATATTCGCTTTCCCAAATAGCATCCTCCGGATTATCGCCTTTATGACCGGCAAGCTGTATCACGAAGCTTTTTGCCGGGAAATACGGTGTGATGTGGATGTCAAGAAGCACACGGTCTTTCTGATTCGGGTCTTGTTCAATCTTCATAACCTTGAAGCGTTCGATGAGTTTGTTCGGTCCCATTACACTATCGAGGAATTTCACAACCTGACCACGCAAATCTGCTTCCGTGCGAGTAGTCCAATTTTCAAATGCCCGACGGTTCAGGAAGTCAATCAGTACCTTCGTTATATAGTCGAATACACGAACTACGGAGTAGGTCTGCAAGCCAAGATTATCTCCATTAAATAATGTCTTGGCGGAGAAAGCCATAACCTTGCTGTACTCGTTCACCATCGGCACAAGACCCATACGTTCAAGCTCGGAAATCTCGCTCTTGCGAAGGTCGAAGCGTACACTTTCTACTTCATTAAGTCCACCAAATTTCTTTCCGGCTACTACCTGAGACATTAAGGTGTTGTATATTTTTCCGGCAAGTGAAGAAGATGGCGGAATATAAAGATTTTCTTCTTCTCCAACGCTTTCCTCTCTTTGACGACCAAGCAACCAGTTACAGGTCATAATAGTATTCGATTTGAACACATCTCCACTCGTATGATTGGCATTGAAGAATATATCTACTACATCGTCCGGAGTTTCAAGGTCTTGGAAGTCTGTAACAAGAAAAACCTTGTTCTCGTATGCCATTTTAGACCACTTATCCAAAATGGCATTTGAGCCTATATACCCAGGAACGACAAGCAAGGAGTAGTTGCGACGCAGGTCAAGACGGTCAAAATTCTGTTTGAGTTCGTTGCTAATGTGGTCAGCGAAAATGGTATTGTCCAAATCCTGAAGCTGCTCCATGGTCGCATTGACAATGGTGACATTCTTCACCTTATCACTTTCCGTGTTCTTGTAAAAGAACGCAATAGTGCGATATGCGCTTTCAAGTTCCCGTGTCCTGGCAAGAGCATTCTTCAAGTTATGATTAAGAAGGTTCTCGGCGTTTTCTGCGGTTTCTTTGGCCTTGTCCCGCATTTGTTCGGCAGTGTCATTCTCACGTAAGAGTTTGAGCCATACGCTTAAGCGATTAACCAAGGCCTTACGTTCATTTTCCCACTGTTCATCCGTGAGGAAGATGTTGCGACGGGCCTTTCGTGCCGGATTAAGATTGGAATACCCATCTATGATATTTTCAAGAAAAGCGAAGCCACCAAATTCTTTGAGTTTGTCTATTGCCGATGCAGATGACTTTTGCGCCTGTTGTGATACGACTTTCTGTGAGGTTGTCGTACTGGCTGTCTGTTGTTGAGTTTCCTGCTTCATCTTAGTAAAAGATTAAAGTTCTACTTTCTTTTGATTTGCCAGAATCTCCTCGATTGATGATTCAATCACGTCCATAATGGCATTTTTGACTTCCGGATTTTCAAGTGCTTTCTGTAAAGCGCGGTTGGAAGTAAGCTGGCGAGTTATTCTGACACCCTGCTCTTTCTCAATGTCAAGTTTACTCAAGAAATCACTCTTCTCTTTAATCTTCTTGGCTCCGAAGTCTCCAAGTCCGGTGAATGTCATGATTTCCTTGATTTCATTACCTTCCGCATCCACGTGGCATAAGTCAACTGTTGGTTCAAAACGTTGGAACACATCTTCAATGGTTTCCAAACCATACACGCTTTCCGGAGCCGCAGGAGCTTCATCTGTCAGTTTTTGAACTATCAAAGTTCGGTTGGAGGGGATTTCCGCGATGGATTCGTTCGCATCGACTTTTACTTCGTTGCCTCCAATTCCATAATTGTAGATTGCCATAGAATTTACTTTTTAATATCATACTTTTTTTATAGCTCTCTTTTGGTTTTGTGACCGTGCGCAATATATGAATTATTTCTGAAACCGTCAAATTTTTAGGAGCATTTTATTGGCATCTAACAAGGAAAAGAGTATATTTGCGAAATAGAATAAAATAAAAGAATAGTATGACTTACCTGAAAATGCCATTACAATTGCAATCGGCTGTTGCCAAGAAATTGCAAAGGTGTTCCTATCAGGAATCGATAGCCCAACACATCATGCTACTGATTCTTTCTCACCATGGGGAAGTTATCGGCCGAGAAGACTTTGGTTCCATGATATGGGACCTTGAGTTCAACCAACTTGTGAAAATCAGCGATTGGGAGGAAGGAGTAAAAAACTCCTTAATAAAAACGATAGAGAAATATGAAAAGAGACTACGGAATGTAGATGTGAACGTCACCCTTTTGGAAATAGAAGAAGAAAATATAGATAAAGTATCTCATATCCGAAGAAAGGCACAAATAACGGTGACCGGAATAATGGATAGAACCAACGAGAAATTCAGTTTTAACACCTCATTATATATAAGCCCTTTATCACAATAATCGAACTATGTCAGACAAGAAACAAATCGCAATAAAGGAACGAATATTAAAGCAGGCTATGGAGTTTTGGGGTGTATCCGATATACGCGATATGGACCCCGTGATAGATTTGCTGCTTGAAGTTTTTGCCCATGAGTCCAACAAGCTGCATCAAGAAATAGATCAGTCCGATTCACGGATACTTCACCGCCTGTCCAGAATACTCATAGGAAACAAATGGTCGCTGCCAAAGCCGGCCCATGCGCTTATGACTATTACCCCCAATCATGGGGAATGTTGCGAACTTGATGCCGAAGATCACTTTTATGCAGAGAAAAACATATTTGGCAAAGGGGATATTCAAGTCTTTATAACCCCTTTGTTTTCCTATAAACTGGTTGATGCAAAAGTCAAAGCAATCGCATACAACGATAGTATAAGGCATTCAACCGATAGCTTTAGCACTCCAACACGCTTCCTTGGCCCTAAAAACCGGATAGCGGATTATTGCGTCTGGGTCGGGCTGGATGTGTCTAAAGAAGTCCTGCAAAAAATGGACTCTGTAATGTTTTGTATCAAGCCTTCCGATATGGGGTTGCTTCCGTTTATGAATATGGCTTTCTTCTATGACTGCACAGGAAACCGATTGAATGCAAAAACAGGCCTTCATGTTGAAGATCCATATAGTAATGCGCACTACTTTGATGAAATCCGCGATTTTTATAGTGACCTATATTTTAATGTGGGTATAAAAGATGCTTCCAAAGAGAAACATACCTACCGAGAAATGTTTCCCGGTTATGTGGCCGACTGCGAGGTCCCGGATGACTCTGAGAATCTCTTTTGGGTCAAGATAGTCTTTCCTGAAATATTCACGAAAGAAAGTCTTGAAAATCTGGAAGTATATTTGAACACATTTCCGGTTGTAAACAGACAAATCGTTTACAAACAGCATAATTTCCGTTCCACCGGACGAATTATACCCCTGAAATGTCCGGGCCGTACACAATTCTTGAACATACGCTCGTTTCAAGACAACAAAGGCCGGGAATATGTAAACCGACTGAACCAGTATGAGGAAAATCCGACAGGTATATTCAGCCTGTATTTTGGCGACCTTGAACGATTTGATTCGGACAGTGCCCGCTCATTAATTTCAAAAGTGTTACAATTAATGAAAGAAGACGGGAGTGCTTTTGCTTCAATGAATCCGGATGCACTTTCGACGCAGCTCAAAGAGTTGTTCAACAAGATAAATGATATAGAGAAAGGATTGGAGGCCACGCTAAAAGGAGATAACAAAATAAAGGCCTTTGTTTTAAGTGTCCCACAAAAGGATGCGACCAATGCCGAGATAAAATATTGGGTGACTTCCGGATCTCTGGCGAACGGTTTCAATGAACGCACACTGATACAGCAATTCAACATAGAAAAATATGACGCTTCAGGCATCATGTTGCGCACTTGTATGCAAGGAGGAACAACGCATGATAGCGAACAGGAACTTATTAATAGTTTAAGGTATGGTCTGTTGTCCCGGGAACGGATTATATCTAAAGAAGACATCAAAAGCTACTTGTTTCACAAGCTGGGAAAACATGTTGAATCAGTCGAAGTCGGTAATGGCGTAGCTATATCTCCTGACAGCAAAAAAGGATTAATCAGAGTGACAGAGGTCAAGATAAAACTTGGACAATTTGATAAAGATGAAATTCCCAATCTGGAAGAATTGGCCCATTATCTTGAAAAAGATTTGACTGAACGCTCTGTATGTAATTCAAACTATAAAATCAAATTCGTATGAATGATAGCAATTATAGTCCAAGTTTGGTGTCTGCCCTTAAGATAGCAAGAGGAATGGCACTTCAAGACAAGCATAACACGTTCGGCGTGTCACATCTTGTCATGGCCATGTTTGCAGAAAACACGGGTCTAAAAGAAATTTTATCCTCGATGCAGAAGGATGTCGGCTACATAATGGAATGGTTTGACACCCACCGCGAAATGTATAGGTCCAGTGGCACTTCCACAGAAGAAGTGGAGCCTGACGAAGAAGTGTCAAAAGTCTTGGATGAGTCCGAACGGTCTAAAATTAAATTAGGAGCGGATTCCATAGACTCCATCTGTGTGTTTACCGCCATATTGCGTGAAGGTGTCGTATATTCGCATCAGCAGATAGAGATACTGGATGTTTCGGAAGATGACATATTGTCCCACTACAATGCCCTTACCCCGTTGCATTCTTATCAAGGAGAGGAAATGCAGATAACAGCAAGCGTTCCTTATGCCGACAACCTAAAAAAGCAAGAAACCATCAATGCCGGTGGCTTTGTCGTCGGTAGGGAAAAAGAGGTCCGTACTATTTTAGAATGCCTCGAACGCTCAGAGAACAAGGGCATACTGATTGTCGGTGAATCCGGTATCGGGAAGAGTTCCATCATCAACGCCTTTGTCAAAGATATCTGTGAGAATGAAGACGAGATGTTAAAGCAAATATCTATTGTCGGACTCAATACGGCAAAACTGCTCGCATCAACCTCGTCTGAAACGGAGATAGCACAAAAAGTTGTCAATCTGATGCACAAGCTCAACCAATTGGAACAAGCTGTGCTGGTGATTGATGATTTACAGGTCCTTTTGGAGAACAGCGTATCAGGCAAAGCATCCACACTCATCAACATATTAAGTGCACAAATCAGCGAGGGAGCCGCAAATCTTGTTCTCACACTCACGAACGATTCTTACCGGAAGAACATCGAAAAGCATCCGATAGAAGGGCGTCTTGATATCATAAAGATTGAAGAACTGGATACGGCTACACTTGAAAGTGCCATACAATTACATAAAAAAAGGATTGAAAACTATTACGAGCTGAGAATTTCAGATGCGTGTATTAAAGATTCAATCGCACTCTCCAAACGATATTTTAAGGAACGCAGCCTGCCATCTGCCGCCATCGACCTGCTTGACAGAACCGCTGCTGCCGTCCGGCTATGCAATAAGAATGCACGAGCCAGTGTTTCTGATTTGGAAGCGGATTTTGAGGAAATAAAGAGTCTCGACGAAAAAATATCTGAAGGGCCGCTTTACTTACTATACCGTTCTGTATTCAGCAAAATCAGTGTCGTATTGACCACCAAACTGTCAGACAACTATGTATGGGATAAAGAAGATGACATCGCGATAAAAGCAGGACGTTTGTCGGGCATCATCAAAGAATTAAAGGCACTATCCGACCAGTCTATTGAAGAGATACGCTCTTCGGAAATAGAGGCGATTGTAGCGGAGTGCACCAATATACCTATCGGAAAAATACAAGCCCGCGAGAAGGACCGACTTTTGAGCATCGAGAGCAAATTGCAAGAACGGGTCAAAGGACAGAACCGGGCTATTACGACTTTATCAGATGCCATTATAGAATCACGCAGCGGACTGAGTGACCCCAAGAAGCCTATAGGTTCATTCTTCTTCCTTGGCCCTACCGGAACGGGAAAAACAGAACTCACAAAATCACTGGCCGAGTTACTGTTTGATGACGAATCAGCCATGATCAGATTTGACATGTCCGAGTTCAAGGAAGAACATTCGGCTGCATTGCTGTATGGTGCACCTCCGGGATATGTAGGATATGAGGAAGGTGGTTTACTGGTCACTCAAATCAGACAGAAACCTTATTCGGTAGTGTTATTCGATGAGATTGAGAAAGCCCATAGCAGCGTTTATGATGTTTTCCTGCAAATGATGGATGAAGGCAAAATACATGATAAACTGGGCCGGGAAGGAGATTTTTCAAATTCCATAATCATTTTCACATCCAATATCGGAAGCCAGTGGATTGTGGAACAAATACAATCCGGACATACTCCTGATTCCGGAAAGCTCATCGAGGTTATGGCACAGTATTTCCGACCTGAATTTTTGGGACGTCTCACCGAGGTGGTTCCGTTTGCGCCAATAGATGAAAATGTCGCCAAACAGATATTCAACCTCCATTTTGGAAGATTGCAAGAACAACTGATGAAACAGAAAAACATCCAGTTGAATTTGTCGGATGAAGCATTGCAACATCTGGCAAACAAAGGGTATTCTCCCAAATACGGCGCACGTCCGATAGCAGGAGTCATAAGAACTTATATCAAGAAGTCCGTATCTCGTCTGATTGTCTCTGAGCAAATCAAGTCGGGTGACAACATCGTCATAAACTATCGAAACGGTGAACTGATATGGGAACAATGTTAGCGCAAAAGAAACCCTTGGAAAGCATCCAACGAAGTCAGGCAATAAATTTTGTCGCAGAAATCTTTTATGATGAACTTCAATTTATTCTTGACCGGCGGCTGTTGGACCATACTATGGTTAATTGCCATGGTATGAACAGTCGTGTGAAATCCAGAGATGTATTAAGTGTTTCGGTACAGCATATCGCGGCGACAAATGCCGACAAAGAATATATATTGCTGAATCTGGCAAGAAACAGCATCTATCATCAATTGCCGGAATTACTATTTCATCCATTGGTGCTTAGCACACCGGGCATGAGCAACAAGGAGATAGTTGAAGCCATCCGAGCCAATGAAAAACAGGATAAAGAGCTTATACAATTCTTTGCACCCTTTGATACAGAGTTTTTCAAAGAAAAGGTCCGTATCAATAACCGCCATCT
This sequence comes from Bacteroides cellulosilyticus, assembly GCF_020091405.1. Classification (NCBI taxonomy): domain Bacteria; kingdom Pseudomonadati; phylum Bacteroidota; class Bacteroidia; order Bacteroidales; family Bacteroidaceae; genus Bacteroides; species Bacteroides cellulosilyticus. The sequence goes on along the minus strand of NZ_CP081903.1, from coordinate 4,528,604 downwards.
GAATTTCTTTTCAGACCCGGACTCCAAGAAGAACTTCATCAAGATGATTGAAGTAATGGAAAATGTCGAACTATCCATTACTTCCCATCAGAAATATAAGCTGTTCCTATTCCTCTGCAATGCAGAACGGTATAAAGAGAACCTGCCTGCTATCGAGCAACTGCTTCTTATCGTTTTGGGATTGAAGGTGAAACTGCGACTGGAAGTCCATGAGATTGATGAAACGGTTTACCTTTCCGTCGGTTCCGGATGTGTCGGACAGACATTAGGCCTTAATGGTCTAATGATAAGCGAAACCGATGATTTGACGGCGGCAATCATCCTTGATACTCCGACAGATGACTATGAGGAGGTAAAAACGCATCTATCCAATGTCCGCCGGATACTTGAATTTTTCATCCTTTCAACAAGAAATATCGAAGTTGATTATCTGGTACGTGGAGAAACGGATTTTATACTCGGAGAAAACCGATTAGGATATAATATGAACTTATGAAAAATCTAATAATATGAAGATATTGCTATATTTCTTTGCACGTTATTTATTGGCTCCATTATTTGTAGCCGTGATGATATTTGTCTTGACCGGAATAAAAACGATCAAGAGCAAACTTAGCCTGAAGAAATTAATCATATTCATTCTTCTGGCTTCCATTGCCGTTGCTTTACCCAGCCTGTTCGGTTTCCTAAAAAACGAATACGTCTGGGGAGGCTTGACATTCACGATATTGTCCTATATCCTCCTTGGAGCATTGTTCTGCAAACTGTCAACCTCCGATTTGTTCGGAGCAATCGGTATTGGCAGTTCCCGAACAGCGGTCATTCTCACTCTAACCACAATATGCGCTTTAGGCGGATGGTGCTACTATCTACTGTTTGAACTGATAAGCAAGCTACCTTATTCGCTATGGAACACAACAAATATCCTGTGGTTTGCAATCCCATATCTGATTATGTACAGCAGAACCCTGTTCCTGGACATCCCGCACCCGATATATACCCCATGGGAATTGAGCTATGGTACCTTTGACCGGAAATATTGGGACAACATAGACAACTTCGGCTTCCGAACGGTCAAAGTCAAAATCAAACGGAATATAAAAGACCCGACATACGCTTCGTTAGTTGTCCGCCTGCCCAATGAAATATCTCTTGGGAATTGGTTCAATTGGGTTATCGAAGACCAAAACAGGCGTTTCCCCCAAAACAAGATTGAAACAGAGAAGGAAGATATGCAAATCGGATGGATGTTCTATACCTCAAAATGGTTTAACTTCCCGTTGTTCATAAGAATACTTGACCCCACTCTGACGAGTGAGGGCAATAAGATTAAGAATAATCAAACGATATATATCCGACGTGTACAAGTAGAAACAAAAACATCATAATATATGAAAACACTAACATATTTGCCTGTAAACTGGGTCAATGGTCTGAAGCTGACCAGCCAGCATTTCTTTGCAAACCAATATTGCCAAACGGAAGCTCTCAACCGCGAAGCAGGAAGGAGTCTGACCAGTTATAACTATGGTCTTGGAGAGGTCCTTGAAGGGATAGGTGACAATCTTGAAATAGAGATTTCAGGTGATACCATGTCCACTCTCTGTGTCCGCCTGAAAAGCTGCAACGCTATCACCAAAGGCGGTCTGCCCATCGTTTATTACGACGGTTTATACGGGGATGAGAAACCCTGTGCAACCATTTCAGAATCCGGTCTGCAAGCCGAGGACAGCGAGTATATAGTACTAATATCCGTAGATCCGTATCACTTGATACCTGTCGGTGAACCGGACCCGGAAGAGGTGCCTTTGCATCACCCGTATGTCTTGCCGAGCATAAAACTCCATATCGTTCCCAGAAACCAAGTCAACAAATCTTTCTACAGCCAGAATTTTTTGCTGGTGGCAGAGGTATGCAGACAAGGGAATACCTATAAAATCAATCATCAATATATTCCACCGGTACAACATTCCGCTTGCCACGATGGGATTAAAACATTCATTTCCCAATTGGCACGTACCCTACAGTCGATAAAAGAAGACGTGAAACTCATTTACAGCAGGAATGTTGCTGACAAGCGTAGAGATACGCTTGCCAATAATACATTTGAGCTGTGTAAGGCTTTCTCGGCCTTTTACAACTCAAGAATCTTCTTTATCGAACAAATCGCCTTAGAGCAACCGCCGATATATCTTGTGCAGGCCGTGAATGAGCTTGCAAACGGTCTGAACTCCGCTCTTCAAAGTCTTTCTGAAACGGAAAGAGAACAATTGCTCCAATATTTCTATGAGTGGACCAATGTCACACCCTCTGAATTTATCACGAAGATAGAGAGCCTAACCAAGCTTATGTATGATCATACCAATATAAACCAATCATTGCAGACGGCAGGGGCATTTGTGACACTGCTCAGCAATATGTTCCACAAAATGAGTGAACTGGAATACATCGGAATGGTTCGTGAGAATATTATAGTAGGAGACGAAAGTCACGAAACAATAGAGGCTCAAAAGAAACGATCATGGTCATTTATAGGTTGAGCGATTAAATCATAGCAAGTATGGAAGCAGAAAACAAAAAAGCTCGTTTGAAAGCGAAGCTCCGATTTACTTTGGTATTCGCTATCGCACTGATTGTTACCACAACCGGAGGTATCGTAACGATTGTGACTGCACAAAAGGGAATATCCCTTCTTGAAAGCAAGAAGGCCGAATATGACAATGTGTTCAAGAAACAGGCAGAACTTAACTTCCAGATAGAAGAATTGTTCCGAGACTTGAACAATCTGAAGACCAAGCGGCGAAATTCGAGTGAACACAAGCACATGCAAAAATTGATAACCAAAAAACGGTTATTAATGGAAAATGACATTGCGATGCAGGCCGATAAAAGCAAGTACGAAGTGTATAAAGCTATGCTTGAACAGATCCGTGTCATCCAATCATCAATGGATGACCTTGACCGCGAAAGCAAAAAGCGTGAAAGCAACATGGAGCAACTTGAAAAGTGTAGAATCAAATATCAGGAATTAACCAAGAATAAACTGACGAAGCCATGACAAAAGACGAAATGCTATGGGGAAACATCCGTTTCCTCCTGCTGCTGATTTTCTCAGTAGCCGCAATTTATATCATACTTTGCCGGTATATACTCAACGTACCGACAGAGGACAGTTCGGAGTTGATAAACGAAATCAACCATTCCGAACGCATTTTTGAAATCCAGCATACACATATGCAGCAAGCGCAGAACATCTGGAATGAGATTGACTCTCTGGACTTCAACATTCATCAAGTACAAAAGATGGACGAGGTGAAGGATGGGATTTACCAATTGCAGCATATATACAAGGAAAACAATATGAATACGAAATTCCTTTTCGGCGTGTTGTCCTCCAGAATGCTTAAATGCCAATTCGACATAAAAGAGGAATTGAACAGTCTGGTACATAACAATGCACTGATTGAACGGGATTTGGAAGAATGTAAAGCCAATTTATAAAACATTCGCGATGGATAATAAGAAAACTATAACAATCATCATATTGGGACTGGTTGCCATGGCAGGTATCCTTTTGTTTTTGTTCCTGCCTTCGAAGTCGCACCTTGCCAATATTGACTTTTATGTGTATGACACCAATGATAATTTTCATTATGAGGTCAATGAGCGGTTGGAGCTATTAGTCAACGATACGGCAGCGATTAAAGGCAAGCGGCTCATATGGGAAATGGGAAACGGTGATACACTGATGAGAAATACGGATGTGTCATACACTTACCGTAAGGCCGGCAAATATCTTATTACTTTGAAAATAGACGGAAAACACTCCGTAAACAAGTATATCAAAGTTATCTCAGGGCTGGAGCATGAGGCCATTGATTCCATACCCCGTATAAATGGAGTGTCAGAGGGTTATCAAGGCGAAGAACTGGTCTTTTCGGCAGAAGGCTATGGTATGGACACATGGCTATGGGAATTTGGAGAAAGCGGTACTGTGGACGCATACGAGCAGCAAGTCGTGTATTCGTATGATATTCCGGGAGAATACACCATCTCATTACAAACCAATACGACGAAATATCCGGTGAAGCACCGTATAACCATTCTCCCACGCTTTGAAAAAGCAGAGGAACTGGTCACGGTGGATTCGTTGGTACTGGTACAGAATGATATAAAAAAACACTTGCAAGCCATAGCTGACGCCAAAGTCTCACAAAAGTCGGTCTATTACGAACATACGAATTATATCCGTAACAAATATTTTTGCATTGATGCAGACCAGGTAGTGGTCGTCATCAATGATGAAAAATACAATGACTTCAACGGCTATTGCCAAGGACTGCATTTTCTTGAAAGCAACAGGAAAAAGCGTGTGAGTATTGATGATGTGAAAATTGACGATTTGAATTGCGTCAAGTCCATCCATGTGACACAAAGTTATATTGAAAAATGAAACAACTGAATCTCATACGAAATCTGTTTTCTGTGGCCGTGATGATTACTCTTGCGTGCAACGTATCTGCCCAAGTGTCCATCCGCGACAGAATACAAATAATGGATAGGGATATATTCAATTATCCGGAATTAACAGAAACTCCTGTCAAAACAAAGAAAAGCAAGACAAACAGAATTGTCTATTCGGACAGGACTGGAAATCAAAGTTATGAAGACCCGTATTTCCAGCGTAAGCGGTCTTCACACGGGATTGGCACACCCTATTACATAGTAGGTGAAAAGAACGGAACCTACAAGCTCGTTCAGGCTGACCCAGACATTACAGGCAAGCCCAAGTCGATAATAGGTTTCCTGTATAACAGCAAGAGACACTTTAAGGAACCCCGTAAAGTCAATTATGCCGGATGGATACCATCGGAAAATGTACTGATGTACGACCATGCCCGTATCAATCCCCGCAATAACCAGCCGATAAGGTACCGTATAGGCATAAACAGCATTAACAAGCTGTTCGATATCCATCAATTCTTCAATGGAGATACCCTGAAAATATACGGAGAGCCGTTTTTGAAAACAACAACGGATGCGGTAGTTGTCAGCGGAGAGGTTGTTTACCTATACAAGTTAGACAAGAGCGGCAAATCCGCATTGATTTCCAATGTTCCCGCATTATCAGACAGTACCAAACGCTTTTTAGGGTGGGTTCCCGCTGACCTTCTTGCAGAAGTCGGCCAAAATGAGGTGTATCATATTGATTATTCACGATACCGTGATTCTTTGTTGTGTGCTGTCAACCTAATGTATCCCGATACGTTGGCATTACATAATGCGAATATTCAGGGTACGATGTTGTTCAACCTGGATGGAAACCCGGCAGGGCCTATAACGAATGGGAATATCCGGCTGAACTATCCTCTGTCCGTCTGGGACAAGAACTGGAATAAGATCATCAATATCAAAGGCGGAGACATCATGGTTTCCGATGTCCGAAAGATGGAAGCGGAAAACAAAAACGTGAACATACATGTACTGTTCAATGATGCCGACCTGCCTTATCTATCCCCATATATCAATGTGCTACAGAACCTAAAGCTGAAAATGAAGCCCGAATATGACTACACTTTCTCGGCAACTTGCATATCCTCCAACGGAGAAAACAGACATTTGGCCCCAACCAAGGACTTTTCAGCCTGGCTCGACTATATCAAACAATCCATTTCTTCCAAGCGGAAAAACGAGCAAGAGGAACAATCATCGTTTTACGGTTTTGGCGGGGCTATCAAACAAATCTCCCGTTATGATAACGAAAGCCGTTTCAGCAACAATGTATTTGTCATTTTAGGGTCAAAGCAAACTTTATCCTTGCACGAGCAACAACTCTCGTGGCTGGCAACCCAACCGGCAAGGCTTCTGTTTGCCCAGATAGACAGAGCGTCAGGCACTTCTTATCAGGACTTCCTATTGCAGGCCAAATCCATTCTGGACAGCCATTCTACGAAATACATAGACCATATATCCAATTATATCGCAGACAGCAGACTGGTAAAGACGGAGCTGTTCAAGAACATAGAAGCTACGGATGCCAACTTATACCTGTACGATGCTCCATACAACAGCCTTACGGTAGGAGGAATCTTATTCCCTAAAGGTAGAAACAGGCTGGAAAGCAACGCTTTGGAAACAGCCTTGGATTCCGTGTTATGGCAATCTTTCGAGACGGACAGCCTACTGTTGCACTCACTTAAAGATTATGAGCGAAATATAGGTGTCCTAAGAAGCCGTCCCACATCCGAACTGACGCATATATTCCATCATACGGAAAATCCTGACAGTATGAGCCTTGACGATATAGATAGAAACAGCGTGAATGACACCTACTATATAAAGACCTCCGTAGCGGACAGTATAATGGACGGGTACGAATATGGATATCTACTCGATGACAAGGAAGTGATGGAACTGCTGCAAAGCTACAGGGGACTGCTCCCGGAGTTCTCAGATAACATAGGGAAAAAGGAGCTAAGAGTGCTTCGCAAGCAATTTAACCGGCAAAAGAAAAGCATAAACAGAAGTTTCTATCGAAAAGTATTGCCCAGAAATCCATATTTGGCTCAAATCTTCTATTGTAAGACGGGAGTCATGGCCAATGACAGCCTTTTAAATTCAACAAAGGTGAAGAAACTAAAGAAAAGAAAGGTTGAACTGACGGACTTTAATAGTGGCTATACAGCCCTGATTTCAAAGATGAAGAGACTGGAAGACATGTATCAACGCAACCTTTTCAGACCTGTATTCATCGCCGGCAAGAAATATTATTTTATTCCGAAACAATTAATACTGTAAATAAAATGGAACCAACAAGAGAACAACTACAGGCAGAGATTCTTGAAATCCTATATCAGAAGTGCCTCCAGAAGCCAATATGGGTATCTTGTGCAGAAATATTCTGGAGCATCAGCAACCTCAAGGTATCAGAACGGAGTGTCAAGGACGTTCTTGACTGGCTGGTAAAAAACGACCTTGTAATTTATCAAGCGGATAAATACCAGATTGCCAAGCGCGAATTTATGGATATATCAAGACGTAAGGCTCTTGAGAAAAAAGAGACCGAAGAAAATGCCGAAGTCCGGACTGTAGAGTATGGAACATCCATTCCGCCTCACACGATGAACCATCATCCATGGCTTGAACGAGAGTACCAACAACCTGTCGCGAAATCATCAAACACAATGTTTGCCATCATAGCATTAATAGCCTTTCTGATCAGTGGCACACTTGTTGGCATACTCCTGTTCAACAGCTTCGCAACGGAACGGCGCAATAATGCAGAACTGACATACCTTCCGGACAGCATACAGGTTCCCTCGTTACAGGTAAGCACGCCCGGATATATCCGTGACGCATATACGACCAACCGCAACTTCAAGAACATCCAAAATTCGCTGGAGACACAGCAACGGATTAATGCTGAACTTATGGATATCTGCAAGGCACAACAATCCCAGATTAATATACTGACAACTTGCTCCAAACAACAAGCGGCGGACATCGAACATTTGGAAAAGGAACGGAAGATCTACACATGGATGATTGCTCTTGCACTCCTGGTATTAAGTTCATTGCTCATCTGCCGATACGGACGTAAGAATTAGGACATACGCAAACATTCAGACTGCATAGTCAATCTGCTAACGGTATCTGCCACTTTCATGCGGTGGATACCGTTTTTCTGCATTCCGGCAGCAGTTTTCTTTCTGACGGTTTCGTCCATTCCTGATGAAACTTCTTCTACAAGTGTTATTGTACAATACCGGGAATCAATTTAATAGCGACACATCATCAACGGGGCGTGTTTCTAATCATATAGGACAGTGGCTTTATACACGAACATTAGTTTAAAACGTGTTAAAATGAAAATAACAGCAAAAAAACGCGCTAAAAAATTTGGAAAAATGAATATAAGCACTTATATTTGCTCACATCAAAGATGATGTTTTATTTTCTTCTCTTTTTCCCACAATAAAACTGAGTCATCCGGAGGCTGAGAGGAAATTTCAAAAAATCGTTTTTGAGGTTTTCTCTTTTTTGCATCTATACCGGTTAGGGCGCAAGGACGGAGAAACCGAAGTAAAATAATTAAGTTTAACCCATTAAATCCAAGTATTATGGCATTTAGAGCATCATTGGAACTTAACAACAAGGAATTTGACGTCCTTTATTCAAACTATGAGTTTAGTCGTAACACAGACCCTAAAGGTATGCCCTCTTCAAGCGTATTGGGTGGTAGAGTAAAAGCAACCATCGAATCAACAGAAGACACTTCTGTCATCGAAGCGATGTTGAACAGTCCTTTCAAACCTGTAGAAGGAAAGATTATCTACAAAAAAACGGAGGAAGATGCCAAGATGAAGGAGATCCAGTTCAAGAACGCATACATCGTTCACTACTCGGAAACTCTGGACGCGAATAACGATGTGCCTATGACAATCACCATTACGTTCTCCGCTGAAGAAATCATCGTCGGCAGCGCAGCTCTTGACAACCGTTGGCCGAAGAAATAAATCGGCGTACATAGGTAAATCCTAAATCAAAACATTTGTCAGGCCGTCCGACGGACTTCCGCCGGGCGGCTTTGGCAATTTGGATATAAACCGTCAAATATAATGCCGCCATGCTGGAACAAAAAAAAGTCACATTGGAAATAGCCGGCATACCCATGCCGTCGTTTGTGCAGTTGATGCTCAAACAGAGCATCAATGAGCATCACTACTTTGAGATAACGCTGGATATCCAAGCCATAGAAGCCTATGGTGTGGAAATCCCGGAGGCGTCAAAAGACTGGGTTGGGAAAAAAGTAATCATGGACTTCGGCGGCACTATTTTTGTCGGCGTGGCCACCATGGTGGGACTTCATCGTTCCGGTGGAACACACGGAAATATAAAAGTGACGGGATATTCGTCAACATTCCTATTGGAGTCAGACCACACTTGTGCCTCATGGTGCAACAAATCCTTGTCTGACATCGTTAAGGAACTTACAGACAAGGCGGGAGTGCAAGCTCTTGTCAATCCGGAAACGAAATCGAAGCTGGAATACGAATGCCAGTACGAGGAAACCAACTTCAGATTCATACAACGGCTTGCCCGCCAATATCAGGAATGGCTCTACTACGACGGACAGAACCTTGTATTCGGAAAGCCACAGGCCGGCTCGACGACCAAGCTGACATACGGCGAGGAACTATCCGTGCTCGATGTCTGCTCGCAGGCACTTGCCCGACCAATAAAGGGAAGTTCTTACCATTCGGTGAACGACCAGACCTATAACGGTCAATCCCCCGATACCGCAGCCGGACAAAACACATTGGGACAAGCGGCCTTTGACTCGTCATTGGCTTTGTTTACCGCTCCCGCTGTCCAACGGGCGGAACCGCGCATAACCAATAAGGGTGAACTTGACGCCTATTTCCAACGCAAGCAGCAAAGCGACAGCGCCGCATCCAGTTTCATCACCGGAGAAAGCGATTGCCGCATCCTCACGGTGGGCAGTATCATAGATGTTCATACCGCTATCCATACAGGAATAGGTATCCACGTAAAAAATAGCATCGGCACCTATATCATTACGGAAATAACCCACGTAGCCGGTATGGGTGACAGTTACCAGAACTATTTCACCGCACTTCCGTCTTCTATTCCCACCCTTCCATGCCCGGATGTACCTCTGCCTGTTGCTCATACACAGCAGGCCGTGGTTGTCAGCAACCAGGACCCGAAAAAGTTAGGCCGCGTCCAAGTCAAGATGAACTGGCAGACCGGCCCGATGCAAACCTCGTGGATACGGGTGCTCACTCCTGACGCAGGTACAAGCGACAAAGTGACCACAAACAGAGGATTTGTATTCATACCCGAAAAGGGAGACCAAGTCATGGTGGCATTCAGATATGATGACCCGAACCGTCCGTTTGTACTTGGCAGCTTATTCCATGGAAAGTCAGGCACCGGTGGCGGCAGTTCAAACAAAACAAAAAGCCTGACCACCCGCAGCGGTTGTACCATAACGCTTGATGATGAAAAAGGAAGTGTTACCATTGCAGATCCGACCGGAAGCACAATCATCTTGAACGGTGACAATACCATCACCATTGATGCAAAGGACAAAATAACCATCCATTCCAAAGAATTGGAGATACTTGCTGATGAAAAGATAAGAATTGAAGCCGATTCAGAGGTTGAGGTACTTGGTAAGACATCCACTTTTGAAGGTAAGTCCGAGGCAAAAATAAAAAGTGATACGTCCATTAAGGAAGAGGCAGCTACGATAGATATAAAAGCATCTGCAACACTGAAAGCAACGGGAGCAACCGTTGATGTGGATGGTTCTGCGATGACAAATATAAAAGGCGGTTTACTTAATTTTAATCCATGATAAACAACGAACATAATCCGATAGCCATAAGAATCAGCAACGTACAGGACTTATGGATTGAAAATCGGGAGAAATTTCCCGATGCAAAGATTTATTGTCTCGTTTGCGAACCAACCGATTATCAAATTGTAGAAGGATTCATACGGCTTGAAGCCTCCGAACATGGCTGCACATCGGATATAATCGTCGGTTTCAAGGCCGACTATGATGATAAAACAGACTTTTATAAGTTCTTGATAAAAACATGGATAGATTCGTTTTCCATGGATGTAGAGAAAAATCCCGATTGGGATTGGGCGGATTTTTCTTCATTCAAGTCAGAATTGACGTCTGTCAGTTCTCTAAGTGCAGATAAACTACGAGACTTGTATATTCGTCTTGTTACAAGTTTCAAAACATTTGTCGGAAACGACAATCTACTCGGCATAACTCTCTTCATATCCCGCATTGGCGATGTGGAAGCTCTGAATGAAGTAATAAAGGACATTGCCGAACGACTGCCCGCAGGGGTTGCGCTTATTCTAATTGACTATAAAAAGCGAGAGGTCTATGATATCCTGCTGTCTGAAATGAAAGGCAGGATATGTCTAATAGACATCCCAAATCAGAATATGACTGGCGCATACAAAGAAATTGCGACCCAAGGTAATCCACAAGATCCGAACGTAAAATATCGGAAATGCCTGTTTGAACTTGGAGAAGCAGCATCGAAAGGAAACAAGGATGAAGCAAAGAAGCTGGGACATGAACTGATAAGGCTAAGCCGTGAAATTGGCGGAACGGCATTTATGGCTTCGTCCTACCTTATGTTTGGGGGATTCATGGTAAAGTTTCATCGCGAAGCCGGATTCTGCCATGATTTGTTTGACAAAGGGATAGCTTTGGTCCTTCCCAAATACCATGATGAACAGGATTGCGCACAAATCCTGTTACAACTCTATAATTACAAAGGAACTGTACACAGTTACAATAAAGATATAACAGAAGCCATCAAACAATTTATGACAGCCGTCAAAATAGCCAAGGAGGTCAATATGAAAACCGAGGTTGTAAATGAATACAACTATGCACTACTTATGGCATTGAAAAAAGACAGGCTTACATACGAACCGATCTTAAATGAGGCATTTGAGTATGGATACTCATTTTCTGACGAAGACTTAAAGATTATCAATCTCTCATTTATTGCCTCTACCTATCTTGACAAAACATACAGCCTTGATTCGTCAAAAAGAGACGAAATCTCAAAACGTATGTCTGACTTATATGGCGAGGACTGGCAGCTTTCCACAAAGGAACTGGCAGCCAAACTCGATGCGGAATACTCACTGAGAAACCAAAAATAGTCTGATTATGTTACTTGCGGACAGTCATATCACTATGGTAGTCGGAGTTGACGTCCATGTGACGACAGCTCCCCCCTTCAATCCCATCCACCCTTACATAGGTATGGTGATGGACCCCGCCGACTACATACCGTTCCTTGGCACGAACGTAAGCGTGAACGGGCTGAAGCGCGGCGTTTCGGACACCGGTGGCATGATTATCCCCCTGGCGCATATCCCGCTTGCCGGGCCTTTCGCCATGGCCTCCATGATTGGCCACGAGAGCATGAACTTCTTCGCCTCGCAGACCGTGTTCTGCGACGGCAGCCGCATGAGTCCGAAGGGTCACATGGTGATGACGTGCAACGACGTGGGCATACCGCTGTCTGCATCATTCAGTAAAAAAGGGAAAAAGACCAAACTTATACCGAGCCTTTTCGCCCCGACCTCCTTTTCCCTTCCTGTTCCCACAGGCAAGCCCGTCATGGTAGGCGGTCCCTATGTCCCCGACTGGGGCGGAATGCTGACGGGACTTGCGGCGAGCATAGGGTTCAGTTCCCTGATGAAATGCGCACGGAACAAGATAAGAAAATTCAACCTGAAAAGACAAATAACCAAAGGGCCTAACAAGCTAAGTCGATTCTTGTGTAAATTAGGCTTTGAGCCGGTGAACCTTGTCAACGGCGCAGTGGTTTACGAGGGTACGGACTTCGGCTTCCCGTCACCGCTTCCGCTGGAATGGACCCGGGCATGGTACTCCGATTCGGAGTACGAGGGCTGGCTGGGCCATGGCGTACACTGCTGCTATGACCGCACGGTGGAAAGTTTCGAGGACGAGGGCGTGACGATGCTCCGCATGGAGGACGGCCGTGCCGTCGCTTTCCCGCCGATAGCACCGGGCGGCGAGTTCTACATGCGCACGGAACGCACGACGCTGCGCCGCACCGAAAAAGGCTACGAGGCATACAGCCATGACAGCCTGCTCACATACCGCTTCGACATGCGGGACGGCGGCGCATGGCGCATGACGCGCATAGAAAACCCCGACGGGCTTCATATACAGCTCCGTTTCAGCAACGGCAGGTTCTCCGGAGTGAGCGACCCTGCCGGACGCACGGTACGCGCCGCCACCGACACGAAGGGACGCGTCACGAGCCTGTCGTTCGTCACCGGCAAGGGAGAAGAGCGTCTGGTGTCGTACACCTACGACGAATCCGGCAACATGACGGGCATCACCGACGCCATGGACAAGACCACGGAGATGTCGTATAGCGGCCACCTGATGACGGAGAAGACTGACCGCAACGGCGACACCTACCGCTGGGAATACGACAGCAAGGGACGGTGCGTCCATACCTACGGCACGGACGGCATGATGGAGGGGCGCATCGAGTACCACCCGTCCGAAGGCTACAACCTCGTGACCGACTCCACGGGCGGCACGACCACTTACCGCTATACGCCCGACCAGCTTGTGACCTCCGAGATTGACCCGCTCGGCAACGAGACGCGCCACAGCTACACGGACTTCATGGAGCCTTACCGCACCATCGACCCCGAGGGCGGCGTCACGGGCTACAGTTACGACAATGACGGCAACCTCACCGGCGTCACGTACCCCGACGGCAGCGGCGAGATGTACATATACGACGACAAGGGACGGCTGAGCATCCACGTGGACCGTGAGGGCAACAAGACCGTCCGCCTGTACGACACGGAGCGTCCGCACCTTGTCAGCCGCTTCATAGACCGTGACGGCGGCATCACGGAGTTCACCTACGACAGCCACGGCCAGCCCGTGGGCGTCGGCAAGGGAGACCGCCGCTCCGAACTGTCCTACGACGGCTCGCTGAACCTCGTGTCATGGCACGAGGACGGAAGACTGCTCGGCGGCTGGAAGCATGATGTCAGGGGCAGGCTCATCGAGCGAAGCTCTCCCGGCAACCGCACGGAGTTCTACGTGTATGACGCCCTGGACCGCCTGCGGCGCATAGACGCCCGTGACGGTAACGTCATACATCTCGGCTATGACAGCTACGACAGCATCACGGAGGCTCGTGACGCGCGACGCCATGTCCGCATGGGCTACAACTCCGTGGGGAGCATGACATGGCGCGAGGAAGGCGGGAACAGGGTGAGCTTCCGCTACGACGGGATGGACCGCCTGCGCGAGGTGGTCAACGAGGCCGGTGCCGGGTATGTCTTCAGGCGCGACCTTGCGGGCAACATATCGTCGGAAAAGGACTACGGCGGCATAGAACGCATATACCACAGGGACGGTTGCGGACGTGTGACACGCATAGATCGTCCCGGGGGGCGCAGCACCGCCTACACATACGACACCATGGGACGCGTGCTCGCAGCCGAGTACCACGACGGCACGAAAGAGGAATACGGCTACGACAGGAACGGGCTGATGGCCACCGCCGACAACGGTGAGGCGCGCATGGTGTTCGAACGCGACCCGATGGGGCGTGTGACAAGGGAAACGATGGGGCTTCCCGGAGGCGACAGGTTCATGGAGGTCATGTCGGTGGAGTCGGAATACAACGCATACGGCGAGCGTATCCGTGTGGGAAGCTCACTCGGAGCCGACACGGAACTGTCATACGACAGGCTCGGGCTTGTCGGCGGGATAAAAGCCACCGTCGGGAAACCGGAAGCGGATGAAGCGTCCGCATACGGCGACGCCGGAGGGGACGTCCGGCCATGGGAAAGCACCATAGGCAGGGACGATGCCGGGCGTGAGGTGGAGCGTTTCGCAACAGGAGGGATAAGGATCACCACGGACTACAACGACATGGGGCTTGTCCGCTCGCGCCACGTGCGTTCGGGCAACCGCCACACGGGTTGGAGAAGCTACCGCTGGGACGTGGGCGCGAGGCTGATGTCGATGCGCGGCAACCTGTCACCGGAGCCGGTCATCTTCGACTACGACTCGATGTGCAACCTCGTCAGGGGCGACTACTCCATGTATGAGAGCGTCTTCCGCACCCCCGACAAGGTGGGCAACCTGTACCGTGAGGACGGATGCAAGGGGCGCGAGTATGACCGTGGCGGACGTTTGCTGTGGGACGGCGAGTACCATTACCGCTACGACTGCGAGGGCAACCTCGTACACAAGAGCCGCAGGGATGTGTCTGTTCCGGAAAACGGGCATACCGGAAAGAAAGGATGGCTCGGTATGCTGTTCTCTGCGGACGATGTGGATATCGATAACGGCAACAAGGAAACCACTCCGTTCGCCTGCTGGCAGCCGGGTGACACCTGCTACGAGTGGCAGGCCAACAGTATGCTTGCCGGGGTGAGGACTCCCGACGGCAGGACGGTAACGTTCGGCTATGACGCCCTCGGCAGACGGGTGTCAAAGAGGACGGGCGACACCGTACACCGTTTCGGCTGGGACGGCAACGTGGTGCTGCACGAATGGGATACCGACGAAGCCCTGAGACCGAGGCTCGTCACGGACGAGACCGGGCGCGAGGAATACGACGGAACGGAGAAGCCGGAGGGCCTTGTGACATGGGTATATGACGGAACGTCGTTCACGCCTGTGGCGAAGGTCACGGACGGGGAACGCTACACGATAGTGCATGACTACCTGGGTACGCCGACGCAGGCATACGACAGCAAGGGAGAGCTTGTCTGGGAGATGCTGCTGGATGTGTACGGAGAGGTGAAGGAATGCCACGGAGACCGAACGCTCGTGCCGTTCCGCTATCAGGGACAGTACGAGGATGAAGAAACGGGATTGTACTACAATCGGTTCCGCTATTACTCCCCGCAAATGGGTATGTATATCTCCTCCGACCCTATCGGGCTTGCTGGAAACAATCCTACACTCTATGGATATGTTGAAGATGTCAATAGCTACTTAGACCTGTTCGGATTAGAAAAATGCGCTTTAAGTGCGAGTGATATGAAAAAAATGGGACCTGCTCCTAAAAATATGTATAATCCGCATAGGCATCATATTGTAAGAGAACATGCTCCCTCTAATTGGTCTGCTGACGCAAGGAAATGGATAACTGACTCTCAAGATATAATAGCAGAAGTCGGAATAGATTTAAATTCTTCTATTGAAAATTTTGTTTGGGCTTCCAATGGATTAGGCAATCATTCTAAAAAAGCAGCTAAAACAGTATATGATGAATTATCCAAAGTAAGAGGAAACCCTGAAGCCATAAAAGAGACATTAGGTTCACTTGGAGAGATCTTCTCTGGAACTGGTTTTAAATAAAATAAAAAGACATGAATGAATTGTATCAAAAAATTGAGAAATACATAACACAAGGTAATAGTATTGCTTTGGAAAAAATTTTGCGAGAAAATAGCACATTGAATTTAAATGATGGAGAATTGTATAATTTAAATCCACCGCTATATCGAGCTGCAAAATTGGGCTTATATGATATTTGTAAAATTCTTATTGATTATGGCGCTGATGTCAATTATACAAAAGATCATATATTCTATCCTTTAGAAGGTGCCGCATCTTCTAATAATATTGATATTGTAAAATTATTATTAGACAATAATGCAGATGTAAATGGATACGATTTAGTAAAACTTTCTGCAATTGGAACAGCTTGCACAAAAGGGCATTATGATATGATGGCGTATCTTGTTGAGTGTGGAGCAGATATAAATAGATTAAATATCGGATTATATCTGAGTCCGTTGGATTTAGCTATAATATGGAAACATGAACATCTATTTAACTATCTAATTGAAAATGGAGCATTATCAAATGTAAATAGGGATTATGATTGGACTTCAGAAAATGGGGGAGGAATATCCGCCCACATAGATTACTATATTGGAAGAGTAATACCAAATCGCTTCAATATTTTGTCAAATGGGACATTTAATAGAATTGCAATAACAAATAGTAACAGCAACGTACTCTTATATACCATAGGTAATTATAGGTATAGCAATCCATCAACAGAATTTATAATGATTTTACCATTAGGTTGGAATCCATATTCAAGAATTGCACCTTCAAATTTACCTTATTTGATTATGGAATGGTTGTCTCTATGGTTACAAAATGGTCGTATTTTTTTCGATGGAGAATTTATTCCTCTTGATAAAATATGTGATAATACACAATTGGAGTATTCGGGTTTTCATGTTGTTGAATATAATTACACAACATTAGAATGTGATAAAAATGACAATTCAGTTACATTGTTTACTCTAATTCCTCAAAAAAAGAAAAAAAATTCTCATTACGAACTTACATCTGTACTCTTAGAAAAATTGAAGAAAAAAAAATGGAAAACATTGGAATGGACATCTCTTCCAATATTATAATTGGATGAATCATGTTACTCGCGGACAGTCATATCACTATGGTAGTCGGAGTTGACGTTCATGTGACGACAGCTCCCCCTTTCAATCCCATCCACCCCTACATAGGTATGGTGATGGACCCCGCCGACTACATACCGTTCCTCGGCACGAACGTGAGCGTGAACGGGCTGAAGCGCGGCGTCTCGGACACGGGCGGCATGATTATCCCCCTGATGCACATCCCGCTTGCCGGACCTTTCGCCATGGCTTCGATGATCGGGCACGAGAGCATGAACTTCTTCGCCTCGCAGACCGTGTTCTGCGACGGCAGCCGCATGAGTCCGAAGGGTCACATGGTGATGACGTGCAACGACGTGGGCATACCGCTGTCTGCATCATTCAGTAAAAAAGGGAAAAAGACCAAACTTATACCGAGCCTTTTCGCCCCGACCTCCTTTTCCCTTCCTGTTCCCACAGGCAAGCCCGTCATGGTAGGCGGTCCCTATGTCCCCGACTGGGGCGGAATGCTGACGGGACTCGCGGCGAGCATAGGGTTCAGCTCCCTGATGAAGCTCGGAGGCAAGGGACTTGGCAAGGCACTAAAGACATTCAACCACAAAGTTCTTAAGAATACCAACATACAGAAGCGTTTCCCCTCGACGAAGAAGCTGAGCGCATACTTGTGCAGGAACGGCTTCGAGCCTGTGAACCTCGTTAACGGAGTTGTGGTTTACGAGGGCACGGACTTCGGCTTCCCGTCACCGCTTCCGCTGGAATGGACCCGGGCATGGTACTCCGATTCGGAGTACGAGGGCTGGCTGGGCCATGGCGTACACTGCTGCTATGACCGCACGGTGGAAAGTTTCGAGGACGAGGGCGTGACGATGCTCCGCATGGAGGACGGCCGTGCCGTCGCTTTCCCGCCGATAGCACCGGGCGGCGAGTTCTACATGCGCACGGAACGCACGACGCTGCGCCGCACCGAAAAAGGCTACGAGGCATACAGCCATGACAGCCTGCTCACATACCGCTTCGACATGCGGGACGGCGGCGCATGGCGCATGACGCGCATAGAAAACCCCGACGGGCTTCATATACAGCTCCGTTTCAGCAACGGCAGGTTCTCCGGAGTGAGCGACCCCGCCGGACGCACGGTACACGCCGCCACCGACACGAAGGGACGCGTCACGAGCCTGTCGTTCGTCACCGGCAAGGGAGAAGAGCGTCTGGTGTCGTACACCTACGACGAATCCGGCAACATGACGGGCATCACCGACGCCATGGACAAGACCACGGAGATGTCGTATAGCGGCCACCTGATGACGGAGAAGACCGACCGCAACGGCGACACCTACCGCTGGGAATACGACAGCAAGGGACGGTGCGTCCATACCTACGGCACGGACGGCATGATGGAGGGACGTATCGAGTACCACCCGTCCGAAGGCTACAACCTCGTGACCGACTCCACGGGCGGCACGACCACCTACCGATATACTCCCGACCAGCTTGTGACCTCCGAGATCGACCCGCTCGGCAACGAGACGCGCCACAGCTACACGGACTTCATGGAGCCTTACCGCACCATCGACCCCGAGGGCGGCGTCACGGGCTACAGTTACGACAATGACGGCAACCTCACCGGTGTCACATACCCCGACGGCAGCGGCGAGATGTACATATACGACGACAAGGGACGGCTGAGCATCCACGTGGACCGTGAGGGCGGCAAGACCGTCCGCCTGTACGACACGGAGCGTCCGCACCTTGTCAGCCGCTTCATAGACCGTGACGGCGGCGTCACGGAGTTCACCTACGACAGCCACGGCCAGCCCGTGGGCGTCGGCAAGGGATACCGCCGCTCCGAACTGTCCTACGACGGCTCGCTGAACCTCGTGTCATGGCACGAGGACGGAAGGCTGCTCGGCGGCTGGAAGCATGATGCCAGGGGCAGGCTCATCGAGCGAAGCTCTCCCGGCAACCGCACGGAGTTCTACGTGTATGACGCCCTGGACCGCCTGCGGCGCATAGACGCCCGTGACGGTAACGTCATACACCTCGGCTACGACAGCTATGACAGCATCACGGAGGCGCGTGACGCGCGACGCCATGTCCGCATGGGCTACAACTCCGTGGGAAGCATGACATGGCGCGAGGAAGGCGGGAACAGGGTGAGCTTCCGCTACGACGGGATGGACCGCCTGCGCGAGGTGGTCAACGAGGCCGGTGCCGGGTATGTCTTCAGGCGCGACCTTGCGGGCAACATATCGTCGGAAAAGGACTACGGCGGCATAGAGCGCATATACCACAGGGACGGTTGCGGACGTGTGACACGCATAGATCGTCCCGGGGGGCGCAGCACCGCCTACACATACGACACCATGGGACGCGTGCTCGCAGCCGAGTACCACGACGGCACGAAAGAGGAATACGGCTACGACAGGAACGGGCTGATGGCCACCGCCGACAACGGTGAGGCGCGCATGGTGTTCGAACGCGACCCGATGGGGCGTGTGACAAAGGAGACGATGGGGCTTCCCGGAGGTGACAGGTTCATGGAGGTCATGTCGGTGGAGTCGGAATACAACGCATACGGCGAGCGCACCCGTGTGGGAAGCTCACTGGGAGCCGACACGGAGCTGTCATATGACAGGCTCGGACTTGTCGAAAGGATAAAGGCCACCGTCGGGAAACCGGAAGCGGATGAAGCGTCCGCATACGGCGACGCCGGAGGGGACGTCCGGCCATGGGAAAGCACCATAGGCAGGGACGATGCCGGGCGTGAGGTGGAGCGTTTCGCAACAGGAGGGATAAGGATCACCACGGACTACAACGACATGGGGCTTGTCCGCTCGCGCCACGTGCGTTCGGGTAACCGCCACACGGGTTGGAGAAGCTACCGCTGGGACGTGGGCGCGAGGCTGATGTCGATGCGCGGCAACCTGTCACCGGAGCCGGTCATCTTCGACTACGACTCGATGTGCAACCTCGTCAGGGGCGACTACTCCATGCACGAGAGCGTCTTCCGCACCCCCGACAAGGTGGGCAACCTGTACCGGGAGGACGGATGCAAGGGGCGCGAGTATGACCGTGGCGGACGTCTGCTGTGGGACGGAGAGTACCATTACCGCTACGACTGCGAGGGCAACCTCGTACACAAGAGCCGCAGGGATGTGTCCGTTCCGGAAAACGGGAATACCGGAAAGAAGGGATGGCTCGGTATGCTGTTCTCTGCGGATGATGCCGACAACAAGGGCAACAGCCGTGAGACCGACCCGTTCGCCTGCTGGCAGCCGGGTGACACCTGCTACGAGTGGCAGGCCAACGGTATGCTTGCCGGGGTGAGGACTCCCGACGGCAGGACGGTAACGTTCGGCTATGACGCCCTCGGCAGACGGGTGTCAAAAAGGACTGGCGACACCGTGCACCGTTTCGGATGGGACGGCAACGTGGTGCTGCACGAATGGGACACCGACGAAGCCCTGAGACCGAGGCTCGTCACGGACGAGACCGGGCGCGAGGAATACGACGGCACGGAGAAGCCGGACAACCTCGTTACATGGGTGTATGACGGAACATCGTTCACGCCTGTGGCGAAGGTCACGGGCGGGGAACGCTACACGATAGTGCATGACTACCTGGGTACACCGACGCAGGCATACGACAGCAAGGGAGAGCTTGTCTGGGAGATGCTGCTGGATGTGTACGGCAAGGTGAAGGAATGCCATGGGGACCGAACGCTCGTACCGTTCCGCTATCAGGGACAGTACGAGGATGGAGAAACAGGACTGTATTACAACAGGTTCAGGTACTACTCTCCGGGTATGGGGATGTATATTTCTTCTGATCCCATTGGATTGGCAGGAAATAATCCTACTCTCTATGGGTATGTCGAAGATGTCAATATATGGCTTGATTCGTGGGGATTAACAAAATATGTTGTATATCAAGCACCAGAGTTAGATAGTGTGGGAAATCCAACGGGGAATATATATACAGGAAGAACAAGAGGTTCTGATGAAATGTCCACACAACAAATTTTAAATAAAAGAAAATCTAATCATCATAGAAATTTGGGAGAACTGGTACCTGTTTTTGAAACTAATAGTTATGAAGCCGTAAGAGGTGGAGAACATTATTATATAACTGAAACTCGTAAATCAGGAAAAGCGGCGGATCAAATTAATGGTATTGCAAATAGGAACTTTGGTAAGAATGGTAAGAAGCTTAAAGGTGATATATATATGGATGCCTTTTATTCTGAAAATCCATCTTTAAGACCTAATTCTTGTAATTAAATATTGTAGTAATTAAAATGTTATAATATAATATGATGAAAAAGTCAGAATACGGAAATATATATGAGATATTATTGTCTAATAATACTTATGTGTACGTATGTTTAATCGAAGAAAACAGCTTTGGTATTTTTAATTATATTTCAAAAGAACCTGCTCAATTAAATCATCTATTATCTTTAGGATTTAAAACATATAAAGCATGTAAAGAGACTGCTATTAGAAGAAAAATATGGAGATTGGTAGGTCACATTGATTTGGATAAAGAAAATATCAAATTACCAGATTTAGTTATATTTCAAAGTTGGAATAAATCACTTAGTTTACAACAGTCGAAAATTATGAGACATGGTAATTTGACAACAATTTCTAATGATGAATATTTATCTTTACTACGCCAAGGATACATCTATGGTTTTTTCGAAAATAACAATAAGTTTGAACAATGGATATTAGATAATATTAATGAATATCCAAACAATCAGGACATATTGCCAATATAAATATTTGCTGTTCAAAGGAAATTCTTTTTTTGTAAAATCATGTTACTCGCGGACAGTCATATCACTATGGTAGTCGGGGTTGACGTCCATGTGACGACAGCTCCCCCCTTCAATCCCATCCACCCTTACATAGGTATGGTGATGGACCCCGCCGACTACATACCGTTCCTCGGCACGAACGTGAGCGTGAACGGGCTGAAGCGCGGCGTCTCGGACACGGGCGGCATGATTATCCCCCTGATGCACATCCCGCTTGCCGGACCTTTCGCCATGGCTTCGATGATCGGGCACGAGAGCATGAACTTCTTCGCCTCGCAGACCGTGTTCTGCGACGGCAGCCGCATGAGTCCGAAAGGGCACATGGTAATGACGTGCAACGACGTGGGCATACCGCTGTCGGCAGGCATAGGCAAGAACAAGGCCGGAAAGACACGGCTCATACCGAGCCTTTTCGCCCCGACCTCCTTTTCCCCCCCTGTCCCCACGGGCAAGCCCGTCATGGTGGGCGGCCCCTATGTCCCCGACTGGGGCGGAATGCTGACGGGACTCGCGGCGAGCATAGGGTTCAGCTCCCTGATGAAGCTCGGAGGCAAGGGACTTGGCAAGGCACTAAAGACATTCAACCACAAAGTTCTCAAGAATACCGACATACAGAAGCGTTTCCCCTCGACGAAGAAGCTGAGCGCATACTTGTGCAAAAATGGCTTCGAGCCTGTGAACCTCGTTAACGGAATTGTGGTTTACGAGGGCACGGACTTCAGCTTCCCGTCACCGCTTCCGCTGGAATGGAGCCGGGCATGGTACTCCGATTCGGAGTACGAGGGCTGGCTGGGCCATGGCGTACACTGCTGCTATGACCGCACGGTGGAAAGTTTCGAGGACGAGGGCGTGACGATGCTCCGCATGGAGGACGGCCGTGCTGTCGCTTTCCCGCCGATAGCACCGGGCGGCGAGTTCTACATGCGCACGGAACGCACGACGCTGCGCCGCACCGAAAAAGGCTACGAGGCATACAGCCATGACAGCCTGCTCACATACCGTTTCGACATGCGGGACGGCGGTGCGTGGCGCATGACGCGCATAGAAAACCCCGACGGGCTTCATATACAGCTCCGTTTCAGCAACGGCAGGTTCTCCGGAGTGAGCGACCCCGCCGGACGCACGGTACACGCCGCCACCGACACGAAGGGACGCGTCACGAGCCTGTCGTTCGTCACCGGCAAGGGAGAAGAGCGTCTGGTGTCGTACACCTACGACGAATCCGGCAACATGACGGGCATCACCGACGCCATGGACAAGACCACGGAGATGTCGTATAGCGGCCACCTGATGACGGAGAAGACCGACCGCAACGGCGACACCTACCGCTGGGAATACGACAGCAAGGGACGGTGCGTCCATACCTACGGCACGGACGGCATGATGGAGGGACGTATCGAGTACCACCCGTCCGAAGGCTACAACCTCGTGACCGACTCCACGGGCGGCACGACCACCTACCGATATACTCCCGACCAGCTTGTGACCTCCGAGATCGACCCGCTCGGCAACGAGACGCGCCACAGCTACACGGACTTCATGGAGCCTTACCGCACCATCGACCCCGAGGGCGGCGTCACGGGCTACAGTTACGACAATGACGGCAACCTCACCGGTGTCACATACCCCGACGGCAGCGGCGAGATGTACATATACGACGACAAGGGACGGCTGAGCATCCACGTGGACCGTGAGGGCGGCAAGACCGTCCGCCTGTACGACACGGAGCGTCCGCACCTTGTCAGCCGCTTCATAGACCGTGACGGCGGCGTCACGGAGTTCACCTACGACAGCCACGGCCAGCCCGTGGGCGTCGGCAAGGGATACCGCCGCTCCGAACTGTCCTACGACGGCTCGCTGAACCTCGTGTCATGGCACGAGGACGGAAGGCTGCTCGGCGGCTGGAAGCATGATGCCAGGGGCAGGCTCATCGAGCGAAGCTCTCCCGGCAACCGCACGGAGTTCTACGTGTATGACGCCCTGGACCGCCTGCGGCGCATAGACGCCCGTGACGGTAACGTCATACACCTCGGCTACGACAGCTATGACAGCATCACGGAGGCGCGTGACGCGCGACGCCATGTCCGCATGGGCTACAACTCCGTGGGAAGCATGACATGGCGCGAGGAAGGCGGGAACAGGGTGAGCTTCCGCTACGACGGGATGGACCGCCTGCGCGAGGTGGTCAACGAGGCCGGTGCCGGGTATGTCTTCAGGCGCGACCTTGCGGGCAACATATCGTCGGAAAAGGACTACGGCGGCATAGAGCGCATATACCACAGGGACGGTTGCGGACGTGTGACACGCATAGATCGTCCCGGGGGGCGCAGCACCGCCTACACATACGACACCATGGGACGCGTGCTCGCAGCCGAGTACCACGACGGCACGAAAGAGGAATACGGCTACGACAGGAACGGGCTGATGGCCACCGCCGACAACGGTGAGGCGCGCATGGTGTTCGAACGCGACCCGATGGGGCGTGTGACAAAGGAGACGATGGGGCTTCCCGGAGGTGACAGGTTCATGGAGGTCATGTCGGTGGAGTCGGAATACAACGCATACGGCGAGCGCACCCGTGTGGGAAGCTCACTGGGAGCCGACACGGAGCTGTCATATGACAGGCTCGGACTTGTCGAAAGGATAAAGGCCACCGTCGGGAAACCGGAAGCGGATGAAGCGTCCGCATACGGCGACGCCGGAGGGGACGTCCGGCCATGGGAAAGCACCATAGGCAGGGACGATGCCGGGCGTGAGGTGGAGCGTTTCGCAACAGGAGGGATAAGGATCACCACGGACTACAACGACATGGGGCTTGTCCGCTCGCGCCACGTGCGTTCGGGCAACCGCCACACGGGTTGGAGAAGCTACCGCTGGGACGTGGGCGCGAGGCTGATGTCGATGCGCGGCAACCTGTCACCGGAGCCGGTCATCTTCGACTACGACTCGATGTGCAACCTCGTCAGGGGCGACTACTCCATGTATGAGAGCGTCTTCCGCACCCCCGACAAGGTGGGCAACCTGTACCGGGAGGACGGATGCAAGGGGCGCGAGTATGACCGTGGCGGACGGCTGCTGTGGGACGGCGAGTACCATTACCGCTACGACTGCGAGGGCAACCTCGTACACAAGAGCCGCAGGGATGTGTCCGTTCCGGAAAACGGGAATACCGGAAAGAAGGGATGGCTCGGTATGCTGTTCTCTGCGGATGATGCCGACAACAAGGACAACAGCCGTGAGACTGACCCGTTCGTCGTCTGGCAGCCGGGCGACACCTGCTACGAATGGCAGGCCAACGGTATGCTTGCCGGGGTGAGGACTCCCGACGGCAGGACGGTCACGTTCGGCTATGACGCCCTCGGCAGACGGGTGTCAAAGAGGACGGGCGACACCGTACACCGTTTCGGGTGGGACGGCAACGTGGTGCTGCACGAATGGGATACCGACGAAGCCCTGAGACCGAGGCTCGTCACGGACGAGACCGGGCGCGAGGAATACGACGGAATGGAGAAGCCGGCCAACCTCGTTACATGGGTGTATGACGGAACATCGTTCACGCCTGTGGCGAAGGTCACGGACGGGGAACGCTACACGATAGTGCATGATTACCTCGGTACGCCGACGCAGGCATACGACAGCAAGGGAGAACTTGTCTGGGAGATGCTGCTGGACGTGTACGGCAGGGTGGCGGAATGCCATGGGGACCGGATGCTCGTGCCGTTCAGGTATCAGGGACAGTATGAGGATGAAGAAACGGGACTGTATTACAACAGGTTCAGGTACTACTCGCCGGATATGGGGATGTATATTTCTTCTGACCCCATTGGGCTGGCGGGTAACAACCCGACACTCTATGGGTATGTGCAGGATGTGAATACGTGGATGGATCCGTGGGGACTGGATTGCTCTAAGGACGCACAAAAATTACGAGCTAACATGATCGCCGCTGGAAAAGTAGAGCCACCTTATCCCAATGCAGCACACCATATAGTTCTGTCTAATTCAAATGATTGGAGGATGGTTAGTCTTAGAGGTAAAATGGAAGCATTTGGTATAGATATAAATGATGCTGATAATGGTATCTTTTTGCCACGAAGTTCTTCCGTTAAAGAGCAATTTGCCATTGATGAAATAGCTCATAGTAGAGTTCATACAGAACAATATAAACAATCTATTTATGATATCTTAAGTCCGACTAAAAGTGAAGAAGAATTTAGACAAAATTTAAAAAGTATAAGATTCTAATGAAAGAAAACATAAAAATACAACAATTAGAAAAGGATTTTCAAGATTATGAGAAATCCTTTGGGTCTCTATTTAACGAATACATTGAACGTGTAAAACGGACAGTATATTCTAAAGGTTGGTATTATAATATATACCCATTTGAGAACGAAATAGACGGCTTCCGTAAAGGAAGACTCCTCAAAAACAAACCCGCTAAGATAAACAAAATAATGGAATATGGTTTTGACAATGATGGAAGGATTATTTTAGTAATAGAACATATAACGCCAGAAATATGTAACTATTCTTTTGTCAGTTATGTCGACTCTAAAATTACTATATATAAGTATGTTGGAGGAATTCCTCTGTTGCAAAATATTACAATGGTAGTTCTATCTAAAACCGAACTTATTGATGCGTTATATAATTTTGGGAAGTATGGCTATAGAATTGACACTTATTTTTGTAACTCTTCAGATGAGATACTCAATGTACATAGAAAAGCAAAAGAGCACACATCTAATCAATTTATTGAATGCGACTTTCTATTTAAGTACAATGATGGGGAATTAAGCACAATTGAGCAGTCTTACACTAATGGATATAGTAAAATTATTTATAGCATTTAAATGTATTGTATAAATTTTGAAGTTATGAAATGCACGTTCAGAACAAGGAAGTTCCGTCTATAGGTAAATATGTAAGACATTCATAGTGCGTAGGTGTTCGGTGATTCCCCGAACACCTACCATACGTTTGGAGCTATTGTAGTACTTCTGCCCACTCAGGCATCAAGGACAGTATGAGGATGAAGAAATGGGATTGCATTACAATAGGTTCAGGTACTATTCGCAGGATATGGGGATGTACATTTCTTCTGATTCGATTGGACTGGAGGCTAATAATCCTACTCTGTGTGGGTATGTGCAGGATGTAACCCTGAATGAACAAAAATAGAGGTTGTCTCCTGCTGCTTATATATAAGAATTTAAATTACTATAACTGATATGGATAAAATATATACATGGCTACCATTCTATAAAGAACTATCCGAATGGCTACTTGGAAAACAGAATAACCAGCCAGAGCTTATATCTAAGTTAAAAGAAATCGGTATTACCGGTTTTCGAGATGGCACAGAAAAAGGTAAAGAGATTACATTACAAGAAATAGATCCGTTCACATTCTTGGCGTATCTCAATAAATTTCACTCCGATGAAAGGAGGGTTGAAATCTTACAGGATTTAAGGCGTAAGCTACATTTTAAATGTACAGAACCGACAGATGTATCAGGCATCCCGACAACACATCCCATGAAAGTGCATCTATTCCCATGGAAGACAATCAGGGGCAACAATGATATAAATGTATTATGGAAATTGTTCGGACAGGTAAAAGAAGGGAAAGTAGATGAACGACTTTTTCAAACGGCATTGAACATTAAAAGTGTCGGAAAGGGAAAGCTCAGCATTGTTCTGTTCTACGCTAATCCAGAAAAATATGTTCCTTTGGATTCCAACACTTCATCGTATTTAAGAAGCAAGAAACTGGGCTATACTTATGATAGCTTTGCATCATATAATGGGTTGTCAGAAAAAATAGTCAAGACTCTTGGAAAACGTCCGTGGGAGATTTCATACGAGGCATATAATTATACACCGGAGAGTGATTCATCAAGTATTGGTAGCATCCGGACTCTATTCGAGAAACTTGAAGATGAATTAGAGGACGATATGGATTACCATATCTTTTATCGAGGACAGTCAGATAAGAGTTTTGGATTGATTCCCTCCATCTATCGAGAGAAATTCTTAATCCAGAATGAAAATAGAATTTTCAGAGATATTATCGCTCAAAGTCCGGCTGATTTCAAAGGGTGTACATCTACCTTTGAGAAGTTGGTCAAGATGCAGCATTATTCCTTGCCGACACGCCTCTTGGATATTACTACAAATCCTTTGGTAGCTCTGTATTTTGCGTGCGAGAATGATGCCGTTGACGGAAAACTGTTCCGATTCGAAGTTCAAACATCAGATATTAAATATTTCGACAGTGATGCTGTCAGTGTTGTTTCTAATATCGCCAAACGCCCAATAGATTTCAGTATCGAAGATTTGAGAGAACTGGATAGGAATGAGTTCAACTCCGAAGAGGAAATCCAATATCTTCTGCATGAAATTAAGTATGAGAAACCCCATTTTCAGAATGTGATTGACTCAAAGGATATCGAGAGAGTCTTTTGTGTAAAACCGATGTTTGACAATCCTCGTATAATCCGGCAGTCCGGGGCATTTTTCCTTTATGGTATCAATGGCAATAAAAGCCAACCAGCATCACTCAACTTCAGCTACAAAGTGTACATCATCAATAAAGCGCAGAAGCGGAAGATCAGGAAGCAGCTTGAAGCCCTCGGCATAGACAAATCAACGTTGTTCCCAGAAGTCGAACACGTGGCCGAGCATATAAAGGACAAATATCATCTACCTAAATAACCTTTCCCTCATTTTAAAAAAAATAAGCCGAGCTATTACACGGATAGCTCGGCTCTCAACTTGAAAAATTACATCAAGTCTTAATCTCGTGGTATATCTTGAACTTGCAAGTATTTCTCTACTTTGTATAAATAATACTTAGAAGGGAGGATAGCCTGTAAATAGAGTTTCTTCGATTTTGCTGGTTAATAAATTTAATTGATTGTTTGTTATGTTCAAAGGAAAATTCTATATTTGCGAAATATGATATCCTCCTTCTTGTCTTGAAAGCGGTCTGACTGCTTTAACCAAGGCGAAATGTCTTGGTTTTATAATAAATAATAAGATCAGCATGGCAGAATTAAAGGCAACCGTGTGCTTGCAAGGGAAGGATATAGAAGTGATTTCATCACACATTGAATTTAACCGCAAGACAGATAATAAAGGAAGGCCAGTGACAAATGTTATTGGCGGACGTATTACCATTACCGTTGAATCTACCAGAGAAACTACTATTCTTGAAGCAATGGTAAACAGTCCTTTCAAAGCGATAAGCGGCAAGGTGATTTATTACAACACTAAGGATAATTCAATCTTTCGTGTCGTGGAGTTCAAATACGCGTATATCGTATATTACAAAGAGGTTTACAATGTTGACAGAAAACGCCAAATGTATTCCACCATCACATTTTCTGCGGATATTATTATGATAGGAGACGCATATTTAAGCAATCAATGGTAAGACTGACGATTCCTGCAAGCCTTTATTGGATCTTTCAAAGAAGAAACATGAAATTTAGTTGTTTGGATATTATTGTATTAAGAAATATCACTAACTTTGTTCATTGTGGATGTGGCGATAATGGATTTGCAGCGTCGTTTACTATTTCAATATTTAATGTTCTTATTGCTACATTTTTGTTTTTCAATGGAGTTAAAATAGAATTATGTTAATAACAAAGGTATGAATACTTTGATTCTTGATTTTTTAAACAGCTATGCTGATAATACTAATCCTCAGTATGCCGTGATGCTGAAAGGAAAATGGGGATGTGGCAAAACTCATCTTATAAAAGAATGGAAGAAGAAGTTTGATGGAACCGCAGATACCGACGAGGAAATTACGCTAAAGCCCATTTATATTTCGACCTATGGAATGGATAGCGTGAATGACATCAAGACAGCTATAGATAGGGAATTAAATCCTTTCTTCTATTCGAAAACGGGGCGTTTCATAAAGGGAGTTTTGAAATTAGCCGGTAAGGTAGTCTTCAAGACGAGTATGGATTTTAATGAAGACTCTAAAGAGGATGGTTCATTTTCCGCAACACTGGATTCGTTGTCGTTACTACAAGTGAAAGACGACAGTATAAAAGGTGTAAAGTTTCTGATATTCGATGACATCGAAAGGTGCCTGATAGAGATGAAGGAATTGTTAGGCTTTATCAACTATTTTGTAGAGCATTGTAATTGTCATGTTGTCGTAATTGGAGATGAGAACCACCTTGAAGAACTTCCCAAGGCTGTATGGGATGAGTTTAAGGAAAAGACCATAGGCAGGGAATTTGAAATACAACCTGACATAGAAGAAGCCATCGAATACTTCCTTGGCGAAGTACCGATATCCGATTATTTGAAAGAAATGCGTGATTTCATTATTGCCTGTTTTATGTGTACAAAATCCGATAACTTACGAGTTTTGAGACAATGCTTATATGATTTTAAAAGCCACTTAAACAAACTTCCTCCCGAACTGGTTGAAAAGGATAATATCTTTCTTAAGAATATTCTTGGATCATTTATTGCTGTGTATGCAGAGTATAATAATAGTGAGAACAAAGAGGTAATTTGTGATTGGAGTAGAGATTGTCGGATTTCTCTACTCCAAGATAATAATGAAGATAAGCAAAGAATACAGCATCTAAGGGAAAAATATCACTCTTTGAACAAGGAGCTAATTTATAATGTCTTAAATCCAGAGTATGTTACGGCTATTATACAATATATTATCACAGGTGCTCCACTTGTAGAATTTATTGTTACGGAGATAAGGGATAAGCAAAAAGAATTGAAACCTTGGGAAATGCTATCCGGCTTTTTCGATATGGAGCAGCAAAAACTTGAAAGAATTTGTCAAGATACTATAACATCCATATTGGATAGAGAGATAAAAGATGCTTATCAACTTGGTTATAGTATTGCGTATCTATCATACTTTCACGCTATTGGCATTTTCTATTTTATACAGGCTTATGTCTCTTTAATAAAAGTAAGAATAGCAGAAATGATTGATAGCCAAACCAGTTTAGAGGAACTTTATCAGCTAAGAGGGCTTTTTATTAGTGGATGTAATTATGTAACCACAGATTCCAAGACCCCAATAACGGATGATATTGTGGACTATTTCTTGCAGAAGATGAAATCAAAGATAAATGAGTTGCCGGATCAAATGCAAAAAGCACTGCGTAATTTGACTGAAGGAACAGTAGAACAACTTATAATCATAGACAGATTGCCTTATCCAGATAAAAGTTGTACATACGAACTTCGTGCTATATTTGCATATGAAGATGCCAATGCTCTTTTTGATGCTATCTGCAAACTAAGCAATAAAAGCAGAAATACTTTTACGCAATTTCTTGCTTATCATTATAATTTTGACTATGATTTACAAGATGTGGGAGACAGATATAAGGCAGATGTTCCTTGTTTACTCAAGTTGAAAGATTTGGTCGGTAATGAAATCAGTATATCAAAAGGAGTGGATAAACTTGCCTTCATAAGATTAAAAGATGCCTTGATTGAAGCTATTAGGAGGTGTGAAGGCAAAAGTGATACATTGCCACCAATGTAGAAGCTAAAAATGGCGTATCGCAAAAAACGGATATGCGATGAAAGAATATTATCTCTATTTGACTAAAAACAGAAGATATTAATAGCTATAAATGAGAATGGGTGGTGGCGGGGAATCGGGAGGTTATAAAGGGAGAAAGGATGCCATAAAAGAGTAGAGCCGTCGGCAGACCGGAGCGCAAAAAAATCCCTCTGCCCAGTCATCGCGACCATGCAGAGGGAACGGTTGAATTATGATTATGTCAAGCAGCTTCGGCAATAGCTTCGTGTTTGGCAGCCTGCGGTTGTTCGGCCTCTTTCAGGCTTTCATCAATCCTGTGCTGGAGTTCCTTACATTCCTGTTTGAGCCTTGACAGTTCATCGGCTTTGCTCCACTGACGGCAAATGATGTCCTGCAATGTGGGAATTTCGCTTTCTATCCGCTCTACCGCCTTTTGTTGCTTCTCGATAAGAGAGGGCAATTTGCTTAATGCTCCATGCGGATATTGTGCCGACTCAACGAAACCAAGCGGCAGCGCACCGCTCAGACCGCATCGGTATTTCAATCCACTTATACCCTCTACAAAGAATGTATTGCGGTCAAACGTACCGTCCATATTATACTCGCTATGCACCAACAAGTTTAGCCCTGCATACGTGCCAACTGTACCATACGCTCCGTTGCGGTAGGTCTTGGCGATACGGTGCAACTCCCGGCCAACTTCCTCGGTACTGGCTTGCGGCAAGTTCAAAAGCAGGGTTGCCTTTGTCCCATTATACGAGTTGATGTATTCCAAATCCCTCTTGAAATCGGCCTCAGTACGCTTTGCCTTTTCGATTTCTCCCTGACCGGCAGCTATTTTACGCTCGGCACGGATGCGTTCTTTCTTGAAAATAGCCTGTTCCTTTTCAAGCTGCATAATCTTGTTGTCGAGCTTCGTCTTGTTCAGCAAGTCGTTGTTGCCTGACAGAATAGCCACGAACTCGGCGAAGTTCATACCGCTGTCCTCATCCATGCCTCCCTCGTCAATACGGCGCACGGCGATTGTGCCGTTGTTAATTTGATTGATAAACATCTGCTTGTTTCTCAACAGATTGAACTTGTAGGCGTCAAGGGTCTTTTCCGTGCCGTAAATTACAATATCTACCACATTGCCACCCCACAGCTTTACAGTGTTGCCTTTGCGTACCGCCCTGCCGTTTCGTTGCTCCATGTCAGCAGGTCGCCAAGGTATTTCAAGGTGATGCACTGCCACAGCCCTTTGCTGGGCGTTCACACCTGTGCCTAACATGGTCGTACTTCCAAAAAGAACTCGCACCTTGCCGTTGTTCATTTCTTCAAACAGCTTTTTTCTTGTCCTCTCGGTAGTGGCGCATTGGATAAACTGTATTTCATCAGC
The DNA here is from genome assembly GCF_020091405.1 of Bacteroides cellulosilyticus. Classification (NCBI taxonomy): domain Bacteria; kingdom Pseudomonadati; phylum Bacteroidota; class Bacteroidia; order Bacteroidales; family Bacteroidaceae; genus Bacteroides; species Bacteroides cellulosilyticus. The sequence goes on along the minus strand of NZ_CP081903.1, from coordinate 4,495,827 downwards.
AGGAATACCGAGTTGTACCAACTTTTCTTTGATGTCGGCATATATGTTCCATTCGTTCGGTTTGTATGTACCAAGATCGCTGAACACGAACTGTGTACCCCGATTGTCATTCGAGCGTATATAGTAGTCATAGATTGTCCTCGCACAGATAGAAGCCTTGTTATCGGCATCATCCTTGAACTTGCAACCCAACAAGCGCATATCAAGAGCCATTTTTCGGGCTACATTGGTCGCAACCAGCATTTTTGCCTTATCGAGATTGTCGGGTTGCGGAACGTCAAGTCCCAAGTCCTTCCACTGGCCGCTACCGGCAAAAGAAATCAAGCGTCCTATCATTTCCTCCTGCTCGATTGTCGGGGGATAAGAGAGGAAACGCACGTTCTTCTCAGGCACGTCAAGATTTATCATGTCGGCTGTACAGTAATCCGTAATCTCACGCAGGAACATTGCCAGCTCCGGTACTTTGATGTAAGTACGGAAACGCTCTTTGCGCTTCACCGAGCCTGTCACATTCAACTCATAATCTGCCGTTTTCTTTGTGAATATGGCTGCCCACGCATCGAAACAGCTAATCCGTTGCCGTTGAAGCTCCTGCGGACGCAAATACTTGAACATCACATATAGTTCGGTAAGGGCGTTCACGACCACCGTACCCGACAGAAACGTAGCCCCAAGGTCACGACCTGTACGAAGTTGGATGTCACGAATGGCGAACAAGAGGTTCATTGCCCTTTGAGAGCCTTTGGTGTTGCCGATACCTGCCACACGGTTATGGCGTGTCTGAAACATTAAGTTCTTGAAAATATGGCACTCATCTACAAAAATATGGTCTATTCCCATTGTGTGGAAGTCCACAGCATCGTCTTTCCGATTATTGATTTTCATACGCAGTTCTTGTAATTTAGCCCCAAGGTTCTGTTTGCGCTTTTCTAACCCCTCCTGCATCTTTCCGCTACGGTAACGCATGGTGGACTGCTCCAAAAATTCAAGGTTACGTTCCACATCGGCAAGCTCTTCCGTGAATATATCTATCATGGTCTCTTCTGACTGCGGTATCTTGGCGAACTGGTCGTGGGTCAGTATGATGCAGTCCCAGTTGTTGTTCTTGATTTTTGAAAAGACCTCTTGCCTGTTGGCAAGGGTAAAATCTTCCTTGCCCGGATAGAGAACTTTGGCCGTAGGGTATGCCTTGCGGAACGTATCAGCAATTTCGTGCACATTCGCTTTCAGTCCGATAATAAGCGGCTTGTGTACCAGTCCGAGACGTTTCATTTCGTAAGCGGCAACACACATTATCATCGTCTTGCCTGTGCCTACCTCATGCCAACAGATACCGCCTCCGTTCTGCTTAATCATCCAGATAGCATCTTTCTGTGAGGGATAGAGGCTATCGTATGGAAATTGCTCAAAAGAGAGCTGCGGAAAGGTTTGTGCCGAACCGTCATAGTGCGGCCTAACATAGCAGTTGAAACGCTCGTTATATACCCTTACCAGCTCGTCCCGAACCTCTATCGGCTGCCTGTCAAGCCAGCAGTTGAAACGGTCTCTAATCTCCTGTATCTTGGTGGCTGCCTCTTGTATGGCTTCCTCGTCCGGCACACGCACCTTATCACCATTGCGGTATATCTTTTTCGTAATTTCGGGTACAGTATCATGCAGGGCATGAACAAACAAATCCTCACCGTTATAGTTGCGGACGAAATAGGTGTTGTAAGCCACCGGAGAGTAACTTTGCAGACGTACCATGTAGGTGTCGTTCACATCGAAATACATTACACTTGTCTCTACCTTGAAAAGTTCAGTTGCAAAATCGGCGTATAACTTTGTGTCAATCCAACGCTCGCCCATGTTAATGTCGAGTTCCTCGTAGGGTATCGCTTCGGGTGTCGCATCCACCAAAGCCCTTACAGCAGTTTCCGTCCAATCTTTTTCCCTGTCCGTGAGTTCGGACAAGTAAGAACCTATCTCCTTGCATTTGGTTATGACATTGCCTGAAAGGAACTTGCCTTTGTGCTCCCACTCCCCGATAGCAGGATTGTAAAATATCTCACCTTTGAGGTCGCCGATGATTTCTTCCTCGGTGCTGTCCGTGGACTGCATCAGGTAGTCCATATCAACCCTGCCGTAGAAATTCAAGCTGCTTGCCAACGCTTCAATCGGTGTCAGCCTTTTGTTCGAGTCTATCTTCTTGAACGCCACAGGTTCACGCATGATATCGGACTTGACTAAATCCTTTCCAAGCTGCATTTCTATTGTAAAGACTTCCACACCGAGGCTGTCAAGCATGATAAACTCCTTGTTGTCGTTCTCGTGGAAACAGCCCCATTTGGCAACAAAGGCATCGTATCGGGCGTTCAACTCTCTACGCAACCCGTTATCCTCTTTTTGTTCTTCCCTTTCTTTGATTGACAGTTCAAAGTATGCTTTGCGTATAGGAAAATAGTCTTTCGCCCTATCTGTATTGACCTTACCCTCGTCCACCGGCACAAAATCAATGGCTACCTCTTGATAAAGACTTGATTTTCGATATTGGATAGTACCCACCTGGCCCTCAAACAGTACCATTGCGCCGTCTTTCATCCATGCTTCCACCCCATCCGTGTAGGCTCGTTTACCTTTTTCTACTTGTTTCATCGCTACATTCCCGAAAAGGGACATTTGCATATGTTCGCTGCCCTGTCCGTTCCCAGTGAAAAGACTTTTGCGGAAATATCGGCCAAAGTCGAGTTTCAGCAGTGCGGCGAGATATTGCGACATGGCATTTTCATTTCCCTGCCATTGGTATTTGCGCACATATTTTCCGTATTGGTTCTGTACAATGCGGCTACCTGTTGCAAGGGTAGTTTTCGGCATGGTAAACAATTTGTTGGCGTATTCGGTCATTGTGCCTATGGCGTCCGCCTTTTCCCTGCCTACTTGTAAAAACAGTTGTTCCCGTTGTGAGAGTACCGTCTTGTGCGTGTGCTTTTGGAATATCAGCAGGTCACTGCCTACCTCTATACCGCTTGTCTGCATGAAAAGCATATCGGGCAGACGGATTGCACTTATCAGGTCTGCATGATTTACAAGATATTCACGCACGAACTTGTTACCGGGCGTGTCGGCTATGCCCCTCGATGTGATGAAAGCCAATAATCCACCCTCATTCAACAACTCCATCGCTTTGACAAAAAAGTAGTTGTGTATGGTCTTGGTGGCCTGTTCGTACATACCGCCTTTCTTCCACAGCTCCGCATCGAATACCCGGAAATTGCCAAACGGGATGTTGGAGGCTATGACATCGAAAGTTGTATGCTCAAAACCTTGTTCTCCAATGGTTTCAAATGCAGCCGTCCGTGTTAGCGTGTTCTCATGGAGCAGGGAAAGTATCATCCCCGAAATGAGATCTTTCTCAATGGCATAGTCATACGTGCCGGACATGGCTATGGGCAGAAAACCGCCTATACCTGCACTCGGTTCGAGAAATGAACGCATTTTGAGGCCGTTTTCGCTGAACGTGGCGTGTATCTGCCGCACCACTGCATCAACAAGGAATTTAGGAGTGTAAAATGCTGTCAGTACAGATGCTTTGATACCCTCTATGACATTGTGTCGCATGGGTTCTGTGAAATGAGGGTAAGCATTGATTAACTCCTGCAATCTTTGTATCGGTTCTTGCATATCACCACCTATGGGCTTGTCCGTACCTATATTCAACACTTCTTTGATACCCCCGAAACCAGAATATCGGGATAAAATTTCTTTTTCTTCCGCAGTGGCCTGCCTGCCTTGAACTTGGATTTTCATTGCCGTTTCTATGGCTTCCACGTTCGCTACCAATGATTTCAATTTGTTGTAACTCATAATTTAACCTTTCTTTTTTTCCCTTTTTTCGGCCTGTTTGCGACCTTTGGGATTTATTTTTCTGCCTCCAAAAGGTGGCGGAAACAATCTGACAAGGCTGATGCGGAAAAATACGCTCGACAGACGGAGAGGAAGATTTTTACGGCTCACTCGCAGCGGAACGCCGGCATTGGCAAGATTGGAGCAGCCTATTACCTTTGCGGGAAAATAAGTCCACGAGAGGTCGCACGGCAGCAGCAAAACGATAATAAATGACAATCAAATAGAAAGGGATGAATAAAACTGTAAAACAGGGGTGTTAAAACAGGGTAATGGACAATCGGAACGGATTGCCCGTACTATAATCGGAGGAAGGTGAACTATAAAGGGAGGTGGAATCGGGTGGATTGGCCCATCTCTTGATAATTGCAGACTATTACTCTCAGAATGACGACTATATTAAATGTCGTAAAAAAATGCAACGGACTATTTTTTTTGTATCATGAGCGTATTATTCAGCAAATTAGTTGTATCTTTGTAATCGCATAGATTTTTTTGAAATGAAAACAGCTATACAGATTGCTAAAATAAGAGCAGTGGTACTCTACATCATGCAGAGTTTCACTCAAGGAGTGGACTATATAAAGTTATTTAAAATACTTTATTTTGCCCAACAGGACCATCTTGTCAAATATGGCAAAGTGATTGTCGAAGACTCTTTCAGAGCATTGAAGCATGGCCCGGTGCCAGCCTATACCTACAAGGCACTGCAAATTGCAGAAGGCAAACCCTTGGATGGGAATTTTGACGAGTTCCTTTCAGACATAGAGGTTCGTGACAAGAAGGTATATACTTCTGCCGTACCCGATATGGACTATATATCAGGTGCCAACAAACGTTGTCTTGACGCTGCTATCGCTAAATATAAGGATACAGACCCTTATGACTTGTCCGATTTGTCGCATGACTCGGCATGGGAAGAAGCGATGACACGCATTCAGGATGATCCTCAAAAAAACTTCATTACCATTATAGATATAGCCCGGGCAGGAAAAGCTACCAAGGACATGGTAGATTATATCCGAGAAAAGCAGATTGTCAAGAACGCTTTATCTTAAATCAAATGGACGACAAAACCGGTGCATTGGAAAAGCTGAAAGCTATAATGGCCAAAGCTGAGCAAGTAGATATGTCATCAGTCAAAATTGGTGATATTATTTATGTCCCCTTGGACGAAGAGGACGGACTGATACTAAAAGACGGATATAAAGACCGCAATAAATATATTGTTATTATCGGCTTTACTCCGGAAGGTGTCGCTATCGGTGCCTTACTGATAAATTCGGAAATAGATTCTTCCAAGAGGTCGGAAGAGCTACTGGACTGCCAATATCCTTTGATGGTTCGGAACTATCGTGATATTCTGGACTATGACAGTTGGCTGGATTGTTCCGATATATTCGAACTTTCAAAATTAAAAATCACGGAAAAGAACGGTAAACTGAAAGGTTGCCTGATTTCCGAAGACAGGGAACGGGTAATGCAGTTTCTAAGAGAGACAGAGGTGTTCGATAATGCAACTAAAAGACGTTATGGCATTATTAAATAATGGCGTTAAATCATAGGGAATGGATAGAATAGGTTTAGATACCAGAATTTCAAGGAAAGAATCGTTTCTATTGGCAAATGACGGTTTGTATTTAGGCAGATTGTCGTTGAACACATCTACTCCTGATTCCATATCCAACAACGAGAATATATACGGTAGTCACTTTTCAAGTATATCTTTCAAGAATCGGTATTCCATATATGGAAGTCCCAGTTCATCGTTAAGTCCATACAATCCGAATACATTAACCCCACCAGTTATTTATTTAAGAGGTGAGAAAATCGGTTGTTTGAGTAAAAATGTGAATCTTACAAATCGTGTAGATCCGGACGTGCTTAATGACTGGATGATAAGTCAGCGATTATTTGATTAGTTTTCCATACAGAAAAATACATAAGTCTCCAATCGTAAATTGGGAACTTATGTATTTAGTAGGTCAAATGCTGATGCCGTCCTTTAAAACGACTGGAGTTATCGTTGTAAGTGATAACTTCTTCAGACATCATTAATCTCTACTTTCCAATCTTATACATATTATCACGGGAGTCAAACCGCACACCGCAAAAAATGTAGTCAGGTGTACGCACTGCCCTTGCCGTGTATATATCCTTGCAGTTGCATTCTTCAAGGTATCCTGCCAAACTATCCACCATAATAGCGCAACTTAACTCCGCTGTTTGATGCTTGAACCGCCTGCCGTTTATTTCGACTAACACATAAGGGGTAAAAAAATCAAACGGGCTATTGCTTTCGGGGGATAAGATGCCAATGTCTATCAGTCTGACAGGATTTAACTTTTCGTCCTTTGCCTTGTCGTTGTCCTTTTCAATTTGTTCACGTAGCAAGCGAAGGTAGCAATCTTTCTTCGCTTCAAAAGTATGTATCGACTTAATCCACTCACGAATCCGTTTCTTAAAGTATGCCATACTATTGGAAACAAAGAGCGTTATCCGTCCGTCTATGACAAAACCGTAATCGGTCATACCACTCCATTTACCCATACATTTATGGCGTACAGGCTCCCATGTCTTGCCTCCTACAAGGGCAACAAATTCATCTACTGCTGCTTTCTCTTTCCTTTTCATTGTATATAGTTTTTAAAATTCAGGAATAGTTGCTTTCTCAATCAAAACGTTGTCGGCATAATACTCAATCGCCCCCGTCGTAACACCAATATCCTGACAAACTGTTCTGAGATAGTTTTGATAGTCGTTTCCAGAAAAGTTCTTACCACATAAGTTTTTGAAAATCATCGGAATGGATATATCGTCTGTACTCGATAGTATCACTTTGCCATTCTGCCTAATCTCTGTTTTCATAATGTTATTTTTGTTTTTATTGTTACTATTTCCCTTTGTTCAACCTGTTTGCGACCTTTGGGATTTATTTTTCTGCCTCCAAAAGGTGGCGGAAACAATCTGACAAGGCTGATGCGGGAAAATACGCTCGACAGACGGAGAGGAAGATTTTTGCGGCTCACTCGCGGCGGAACGCCGGCATTGGCAAGATTGGAGCAGCCTATTACCTTTGCGGGAAAATAAGTCCACGAGAGGTCGCACGGCAGCAGCAAAACGATAATAAATGACAATCAAATAGAAAGGGATGAATAAAACAGTAAAACAGGGGTGTTAAAACAGGGTAACGGACAACCGGAACGGATTGCCCGTACTATATCGGAGGAAGGTGAACTATAAAGGGAGGTGGAATCGGATGGATTGGCCCATCTCTTGATAATTGCAGAATGACGACTGTATTAAATCATAGGGAATGAGTAAGTCTTTTTGATAAGGCAGAATGCAGTTCGGAACAGGCAACCAGAAAAACAATGTTTTTTGTTTGCTTATCCGCCAATCTTTCGTTATCTTTGTCAAAATGAAGACAGCAGACGGTACTTTCGGGTACAGTCATTGTCGTGACATGGAAGATTCATACTCGGCTTGGAAACAGGCGGAGATTGATATATATTATACGTTCACTGAACGTCTTGGAATAGCGTGGGTTCATGCTGTCCTTTATGGTGCAAGGTGGACATAATTCTTAAAAACACATTGAATATGAAACAGATTTCCTTGCACGTGTACCAGTCCATCGACGGTTGTCCGGCTCCTTCGGACAAGCATTTTGATGCGGCTGTGGATGCCTCCAGTTGTGTGCTGATTGACGAAGAAACTTACCTGCGTATTTATATGAACCATTTGGGTTGGCCGATTACGGCGAAAGAGACTTTGGTTGTGACGAACGGCGGCATCGACCTGACGGAGAATGAACGAGTGAAGTTCATCCAAGGAGATGCAGTGGCAGAACTGAGACAGATGAAGGAAGACGGCGACGGTATGGTGGTGGCTTACGGTGAGGAAATCGGGGCTTTACTCTTGGATAACGGGCTGGCGGACGAAATCACAGTGACAACCGTTCCGGTACTAATCGGCGGCGGCGAAAAGGCATTGGAATGCGGATTGAATGACGGTAGAGCTTGGATTGTGCGGTCAAATAAGGTGCTGGTGGACGGAAAAATGAGGACGGTGTACGGGAAGGTCTAATATGACAAATAGATATTATAGCAAAAGTGTAGCAACCAATTGCTGCACTTTTATTATAAAAGACGTGCCCTAAACATGCTAAATAGGCGAAAAGTAAGGCAAGTATATTACTTTTTAAGCCGAATACTAAAAAAGGTAGAGAAAGACATAAGGAGGATGGAGCCTCCGAAGATATAAAAATACAGCACACCAACTAAACCGGCACATTGGTAAAGCCGGGCAATACATCAGAACTAATAGCGTACTTTGCCATATCACGCTATGGCTGACAAAACAGCCTTTACATGAATGGCAAAGGAGTCACCGCTACGGCTCGGAATATGCGAAAACAAGATGGCTGTTATACGATTGAGCTGCCATAGAGATTTAGAACTTTTAGTCCATTCGCTGTAGCCTTACGATAAGTATAAAACGTACCACCCTTGGGGTTTCCGTCATACCAGGCAATAAGAGACGAACTGTGAAAAACCATATAGTCGTTGCGTCGAAGCAAACAGCCATGGTAGTAGTGTTCGCTCAGGATGATAACATCATCCGAGTTACAGAGAATAGTATCATACCGGGCTTTCATCGCATCGTTCCACCGCTCGGATTGTCCGCGATACGGTACTACGGCAATAACTTGCAGACCTGATAATTCGGACTGCAACGCAAGAGCAACTTCTGCCGCCAGCATATCAAACCCCATGGCACAACCACAGTAAAAATGACGATAACCTCCAGCGTATGCCTTGGTTATCGCTGCCTTTAATTGCAGCTTCAGTTGCTTCCTGTATAGGAATGGAATATTGCGGTGTCCACTGAAGCAAACGGACACTGCCTTATCATACTTTGTCTGGGTCATATTATTTCACTTTGTAATGGGTTCTTGCGAGGAATATATCTCCGAGTACATTAGCACCAAGGCTTTCAAGCTGATTGGCATAGGTAGCATAACTCAGCCCTTTGGTTATCACATCATCAAAGACTACCACAGACCTGCCGTTGAAAAAAGCCGAATCAAACTCAATGACGTTTACCTTACGGACTTCTTTCTCTGCCTTACGATTTTCGTGAATGGTTAGCCTCTCACCACTCACTGATACATGGTCATAACCATTGATAGCTCCCGTCAGTTCGCATACTCTTTGGCAGAATGCTTTGTAACGTATCTCGTTCTTCTTATCGGTGGATGCCGGTACGGGAGGAAAATACAATGTTGGTACATGATGTTCCATAACGTTCGGTCATGTTGGCTGCCGTGCGTTGAGCAACCTCTTCGTATGCCCGTCCATCCTTGAAATCAAAGACTAACTTGCGGTCTGCTATCTCACGCTCACTCACATTGCGTATGCGTGCAGGAAAATACTTACAGAACCATGCCTGTGGCTTGTCCAACTGTTTTTGAAGTTCTATGTCTATCGTCTTTGCCATAACTCTGATAATTTTTCTTTTTCCCTCTTTTTGAAGGCTGTTCAGCCTGCTGAGGGATATTTTCTGCCATCAACTGCCGCCCAAGAATACCGATAAGACAAAACGGGGACAAGAAATACGCTCTGACGTGTCAGAGGAAGATTTTTCGTTCCAGCGATAGTGGCGATTTGATGTTTGGTAAAAGGCGGCTTACTTTGCGGAAAATATGACTACGGCAGAGCTAACCGACAAACAGAATATGCTTTCTTACTACAGGCGGTTGTCATATAGACATGTAGAATAGGTGCAAGATTTATAAAAGGAATGGGTGGGCAGTGGAGCGTCTGTGGCTTGCCGGTCCAAACTTCCCGATGAAGTGACCGTACAACTTAGTCTCAAATCTGGCGAAGCGTAAGCCTTGGCAGTTTGTGACCGAGGTGTACGGTCTTTTCATGTTTGGCTTCCGTAAAGAGTCTTTCACTCACCCCATAGCAGCTCTGCTGCCATAAGGTGAGTGAATGTCTCTTGCGGACAAGTCCTGTGACGCTCCGCTGATGGTGTGGGGCGAAGCTATAAAAACAAACAGACGGCATTGCCGGTTACAAAAGAACAGATAGCAGAGGTCGCTGCAAGGACAACAGGTTGGCTTGATTGACACTTGTGGCAAATGTGCCATCGTCCTTGCTTTGCCCCAAAGACGGGTACACAGCATATAGCAGACTTGTATGCCATTTGCCGTGTACCGGTCAGGGCGAACATCTTCTATAAAAGTTGAGCATGTACAATTAAAAGAGGAAATTGTATGGGTAAGACTTTATGATATAAAAGTGATATGGCTTATAAATTATCGGTGCTATTTTAGATTAGTGCCACGATTTTGCTAACTTTGCAAGTGAGTGAAAACGAATTTGATATAAGTAATGAAGCCATAACCCCCATATCCGATTATGTCGAAATACACCGTAATGTTGTAAATAACCAGATTGAAACGGGCTGCTTCATTCAAATAAAAATACGATGAATGCAAGACTATTGTTCATACTCCTGCTTTTCACAATTGGGGCATTGTGGTATATTATCGGCTACTGGCGACGAAAAGCAGGAGAAGCGGCATTCGCCGCCGCACGGTTGACCGAAAAGAGCGAGGAACGTGAACGTTACTGTCGTCTGGCGGTAATGGCCGGTCATCGGGAAGCCTGCCGTATGTTCTGTCTCTTGCATCCCGAACGGTTTGATGGCCATTCTCCCCATAAGCCGTTCAAGTTACGAGGCATCCGAATCTCCTTTTACGGATATTACTATCCGTCACGATACAATGCGCTGCTCAATGATGAACAGAGGGCTTTCTGCCATTCCATCTACCAGTTCAAACAAGGAGATATACACGGAATCGAGTTCTTTAAAACGTGTATGAATGCCTTGCAACTGAAAAAGAGACCTTACCATATAATGTTCATGCCGTGTAGCAACTGGATAAAATACGGTCAACGGTTCAAACGGCTCGACTGGTACATCGGAAAGCACCGACAGGATTTAACTTCAGGACTGTACGACGTTGATATTTGCGATGCACGAGAAAGCCTGCATGAGGCCAAAGGTGGAGAGAAGCGTATCCTCGAACGAAACTACCTCATTACCGGAAAAATCAAAGGGAAAGAGATTATCATCATAGATGATGTGCTGACAACCGGGCAAAGCGTGGTGGATTACAAGGAAGAGATCGAACGGTGCGGTGGCAAAGTAGTGGCGGCTATCTTCTATGGCAAGACGCTCTCCATGCCTTCGATGCTCCTTGTACAAATACACGTCTGGGGCAACCATATTGCCCATATTATTGAACGGATGACAAAGTAACCGGAACGTTTTCAGCCCTTTTCACTTCTCTTTTACAAACCTGCCAATGCTGATATACACTCCTGCCGGATGGATTGGATATAATCGAGTATAAGCGAGGGGCTGATACTCCTGCCATTGAGTTTGCAGGTGATATGCAGGTGTTCGCCGGTGCTGCGTCCTGTGGAGCCGGTAATGCCAACCACATCACGAGGATGAACTATTGCCCCTTTGACGATAAGAATTTTAGAGAGATGACAATAACTGACGGTGTACCTACCATGCCGCAAGGTTACATACTTGCCGGAAGTCTTGTCCTGTCCGACCTTCACGACCACACCCTCCATCATGGCCATCACCTTGTCGCCACGTGCGCGCAAGTCCAGTCCGCCATGAAATTTACTCTTTCCCGTAAACGGGTCCTTACGGTAGCCATAAGGCGAAGTGACCTTGATATAACGTAACGGGTAACTTACACTCAAGTAACGATCCATCCACTTTTTCTTATCCATATCTGCGGATACCGGGATACCTGTTGAAACTTCCTGTACGGAAATCTCGCTTTCGGATGCCGGTTCCGCTTGGTCTAACCCCATATCCAATACCTCCATCTTGTAGCGTGTTGGGGTAACGGCAACGGTATTGAATTGTGCTTTGGCTGGCGTGATACATAATGAGACACCCGTCATCATCAATAATAAAATCTTTCTCATGGCAGCAAAGTTAGCACGCTCTTCTTATGGTCTGTCCATTGCCGACTGTTTTTTCTCCAAATATAACTATTTAATCAATTTTGAATATGATTATTTGCGAAAAATCATATTCAAAACATTAAAAATACCACTTTATAATCACTTATAAAGAAATGTTTTAGTCATCAGATAAGAAATCGCTCTATATTTGCTGAGTATAATTTTATAACATCATTCAGAATATGAAAAAAGAACAATTTGAGTTCAACGAACTGCCTTATCCGACATTGGCCCGCTTTGGGCTTACCCAAGAAATGATTGAAGATTTGCCCCTGTGTATCCTGAAAGAAATCGGGAAAGGCGGCTACTCGCCGGTACTGCCCATGCGTGTCACTAACGAGAATGGCGAAGTAATCGAGAGTCGCAGTCGGTTTGCCTTTATCCGTATGGATAGCGGCGAGGTGGATGTGGTCTTTTATCCCACACTGAAGTCGTCACCACTGGAATGCTACAACGAGGAGCAGCAAAAACAGTTGCTTGACGGCAAATCCATCATTGCAGACGTGGCTATGGCGGACGGACGACGCAGTAAAGCTTTCGTGCAAATCGACGAGGAAACAAAACAGGTGATGTATGTTCCGACACCCATCATCGCCCGTAACCTGAAAGTGCTGGCAGAGGTAATGCACTTAGGTACAGTAGAAGTAAACGGAATGCAGCATGGTGAGCCTCTGACGGTGGCAGTGGATGGCGAACCTGTCACGGTAGGCATCGACCTTCACAACAAGACGGGCATCCGTTTCTGCGCAGGTGACGCGCAGAAATGGAAAGAGCAACCCAAGCGTGAATGGGATAAGTACACCTTCGGTTGCTACGGTTGCTGGGTGATGGATGATGACGGCAATCTCGACTACGTTCCAGAGGAGGAATACACCGAAGAACTGTGGAACGAACAGAAGAAAAGCGGTGAGCGTAACCGAGCGGCAGGTATTCACAAATAAGACCTATTTAATATAAGCGTATGGCACAACAGAAATATTATCCCGAAGAGATTCTCGTCGAGAAGATGCAGAGCGGCGAATACGGCTGGCTCGATTACATCAACCATTTTTCTGCCGAGTGGCAGGAGGAGTACGCCCATTACTGTGAGGAAAAAGGACTCACGGTCTGCGAAGATTCTGCCGCCGGGTTTGTCCGTTTCAAAGACGAACAATTGGAAGCGGCTATGAAATACGGCAACGCATAACAAGTAACCATCATAACATCAGACTATGACGATACGAACAAACACTAATCCTCGGCAGATGGACTTGCAACCCGAAATGCGCAATCTACTGATGCGTAACGGACTTCAAGCCCATGTCGCATTTGACGGAGGCGGCTACCGGCTGATTGTGCAAGGGCATGATTCACCGTTATTGGTCTATCCTATAACAGAACGACAGATGTTGGCTCTGACGGACTGGGGAACGAATACGGCCAACAAGAAAGCCTACAACATACTCACGAGTATCATAGGAAAAGACTTCTATATGCCGAAAAATTTCGTCCATGCCCGCAATGCCAACGGTCGCGTGGCGATGGGGCTACATGGCTACCGCATCGGTATCGGTGAGTACGGACACATGGGGCGACTGGGTATGCCCCCTCCATTCCTTGGTTGGACACCACGCGAACAGTGGGGTTTCCACCTACGCAGAGTTGGTGGGCAGCTTTTCTTTCCGGGGCCATCCATCGTACCCGAACGCCCAGACGGGCGCATGAAGCCCGGCGAACTGCAATCGGGTGGCTACGGCTTTTACTACAAAGGCGGTCAACAGGAGCAACCCATTGTACAGCAAGATGTATTGAAGAACTTGCAGGAGGTCATTACACCGCTTGTCAGCCGTCCGCGCAGCAAGGAACCGGCACAAGCATACAAGGAGTTGATTGCTTCACCAGTCTATTTTTCCAACGAGAAATGGTCGGAGTGCCTTACTTCGCACGGTCTTATCGTGGATATGGAACGGAGGACACTGACCGTACAATCGGAAAGTGTCAATGCCGATATGGTCTATGACCTGACGGAAGAAGAAGTGAAAAAACTGGCTACCGCATCCATCGAGGAACAACCTGTGGAGAAACGGCTGGATCTGCTGAACGGCATTATCGGAGCGGACTTTGCCGATAAAGTAACGATGGAACAGCTCAACAGCGAACAACGCATCAGTATCGGCCTGCATCCCGAAGTGCGGCATGAACTGGAAGAACGGCAGCGGCAGGAACAAGAATTATTCATGCAGCAAGAAACTCCGATGCGGCAGGAATACATACAGGGCAGTATCGGTGCAGCCGTGGACGGGCGTGACCTGCAACTACTCAACGAAAGCAAAGGCTGGTATCGTGAGGAGAAACATGGCCGGGAAGTAGAGGTCAGTGACATTGCCGTGCAACCGGCACAGACGGAGGGTAAATACAAGATGTCCGCTGTTATTGACGGACAGGTCATCAGCCACGAAATCAGCCAGAAAGACTACGACAAGTTTCTTGCTGTGGATGATTACCACCGGATGAAACTTTTTTCGAAGATTTTCAACGAGGTGGATATGAAGACACGTCCTGAAGCGAACAAGGGGCTTGGCGTGAAGATATTCGCTGCCCTTACCGCCGGTGCTGTGGTGGCATCGGAAGTCGCACATGGCTTCCATCACCACCACTCTCCGGAGTTCTATGGCGAACGTTTCAGCGGACCGCCACATCCATACTTCAAGCCCGGCGTAGATACACCGAGAGATGTGGCCATCCGTAATTTCGAGGCACAGATGAATCAAGATATTAATGAAATGAGAAGAGGGAGGTAAACCTATGAGAGACGGAGACCTTACATACGATGACTTTCTGCAACGACTAAACATCCAGGACGTATTGATTGACGCAGGGTATCACCTGAACCGTCGTGACGGTCTGCGCTATCCCTCGTATGTTCGTTTGGACAGCGACGGCAGACGTATCCGTGGTGACAAATTTATTGTGACACAACAAGGAAAATGCTGTTTCCACGCACAACAACAGAAAGTTTATAACATCATTTCCTTCATCAAGGAGCATCCGCACTTTTTCACGGAGTACCATGCGGGTATGTCTCCGGACAGACTGGTGAATCTTGTCTGTAACAGATTACTGAACATTCCTGTCACTGAACGGAAAACCCGAATAGTGAACCCTAAACGAGATGTAAAGCCATTTGACATAGCGGATTACGACATTCATAAGTTCAATCCGCAGAATCGGGAAACGCAGAAAAAATTTTATCCTTATTTTAAAAGCCGAGGTATCGACCTTTATACACAATATGCCTTCCATCGGCATTTTTATCTGGCTACGAAACATCGGGAGGACGGTGCAACCTACACGAACCTGTCCTTTCCACTAACCCTGCCCAAAGGCGACGGAGCGATTGTGGGACTTGAAGAACGAGGACGTGCCCGTATGGACGGGAGCGGCAGCTACAAAGGCAAAGCCGCAGGGAGCAATTCAAGCGAGGGACTGTGGATTGCCAGCCCTGCCCGCACTTCTCTCACCTCCGCCAAACATATCTATTGGTTCGAAAGTGCTTATGATGCGATGGCATATTACCAACTTCATCAGGCACAGAACAAGGATCTGCGAAAGGCGGTATTCATCTCTACCGGAGGGGCACCGAGCCAGCAGCAATTCAAAGGAGCGATAAAAGCAACTCCCCATGCCTCACATCATCTTTGCTTCGATCATGACCGTGCCGGACAAGTCTATGCTATCCACTTTGCTCTCACTCATGCAGGCTGGAACTTCTCCACCTGTCTGTCACAAACCGGCAGACTGATTGTACAGAACAATAGCGAAGACTATTCACAGTATGAAATAGAACTTGAACCATTCAATTTTGAAAAGATTACAGCCATACTGGGTATAAATGATGCAAAACAAAATTTGAAGAATGGGGAGCGTGACGACATGGGAATTGGTGACGGCTATCTACAGGAAATGAGAATGGTTTGTATGGATGAGTACGAAATGGCTCGTGACGAAGGTTCTGCCAGTGAGGAAGAATTAGAGAAAATGAGAAGCAATCTGGAAGCCATCGAAAAAGCGATTGATGCTTCCATTTCCGGTCCGGAAGCTACAGGATGCATCTTGTATGAATCTGCCGCAGAGGGTTATAAGGATTGGAACGACCAGCTACTCGGCAAACGGATAAAACCAGAGAAGGACAACCTTGACGATTGGGAGATCAGCGGTAAAGCCACGCTGAATCATGCCTTGTCCGATTTGCCCGAAGTCAATCCGGAACATATCCGAAACGGATTATACGACGAAGCGGACCATGAGGCTGTGCGAAAGCGTCTTGAACGTGCGGACAGAGTAATATTCTCCTTTGAAACCAATGACCAAGGAATGTCAGATAAGGGTTTTCAGGAAATGTACAAGATACGGGAAGAACTTGCCCGGTTGGAAGTGGATATAACCAATTCTCTTTCCGGAATGAGAGAAGACTTTCATTCCCGTTTTCACCGATAATCCATAAAACCTATGCAGAGAACTTGTCACAAAACCATTGTCATCCATCCACATACCGGGCAATTTGTCATCAACGAGCTGCCCACTCTCGTGCTGTGCGGCACTGTATGGGTGTACGGAGGCATGGAAGGGCTGCCATTGACAGCTATTGCCACAGTAATTGCCTTGATGCTCTCGTTACTGTTACTCTACCGTTATCTCTACCTGCGGCGAATCCGTTATTGCATCGGTACGGAACAACTTGTCAGCGAATACGGTATTATCCGTCGCAAAGTGGATTATATGGAGCTATATCGTATCGTGGATTTTCAAGAGCACCAAAGCCTGCTGCAACAATTTTGTGGGCTGAAAACCGTACGTATCCTTTCAATGGACAGAAACACGCCCCGTCTTGACCTGATCGGTATCTTCCATAGGGACGACCTCGTGTCAATTATCCGTGAACGGGTAGAAACTAACAAACGAAAAAAGGGAATATATGAAATCACGAATCATTAGTCTGGGGCTGGTTGCCTCGCTGGTATGCCTGCTTCCACAGGTGGCAGAAGCCCAAATTGCGGCTTCCAATCCGTTGGAATGGACTGCATTGGCCGAAGGTAACGAACTGATAAACGGGCAGATTGAAAAACAAATAAAGGGACAGACACAAACAGCCTTGCTCCAAAACAGCATCGCTACCGAGTTCAACCAAATCCACAAGTGGGAGAAGCAGTACAACAGTTACCTCAAGACAGCAAGCGGTTACGCTTCATCACTGAAAGCCTGTACGCATCTCTACAATGACGGTGTGCGGATTTTCCTCACGCTGGGGAAATTAGGCAAGGCCATCCAAAACAATCCGCAGGGCATTGTGGCCAGTATGAACATGAACAACCTCTATATAGAAACAGCAACGGAACTTGTCTCTGTTTTTACATTGCTGAATGACGCTGTGGCCAAAGGTAGCAACGAAAACATGCTTACGGGGGCAGAACGCAGCAAGACGCTATGGGCGTTGAACGACCAACTATCGGATTTTAGCCGGAAGTTGCATCTGCTCTATTTGAGCATACGGTACTATACTTTCAATGATGTGTGGAACAACGTAACGGCAGGAATGCTTGACCGTGACAACGGTGAGGCAGCTCGTATAGCTCTGTCCAATTGGCACAGGGCGGCAGCTCTCGTCCGATAAAATATATCAGTTATGAAATGGACAATTTGGATAAGTATATTACTGCTGTGTCTTACCAGTATCGGTGAGGTACAAGCGCAGAATGACCCTGTACTGGCCGGAATGATTGCAGTATATACCGAAAAGGCAGAGAAGGAGCTGAAGAATCAGGAAAAGGTCATGCTGATGCAGACCACCGGACATATTTGGACAAAAGAAGAAGTGCAGGCGACAACAGACCTGCAACGAGAGTTTAATAATTATCTAAACTCTTTCCGGTCAATAGTCTGCTATGCGGCGCAAACTTATGGGTTCTATTATGAGGTATCGAGGCTGACAGACAATATGGGCGACTTCACCAAACAATTGAAGCGAAGTCCAGCCAATACGCTTGCCGTAGCCCTATCCACACAGCGCAACAAGATTTATAGGGAACTGATGATGAACAGCGTGGAAATAGTGAACGATATACGCACAGCGTGCCTTTCGGAGAACAAGATGACGGAAAAAGAGCGTATGGAAATTGTCTTTGGCATCCGTCCAAAGCTCAAAACAATGAACACAAAGCTGCAACGACTGACCAAAGCGGTAAAGTACACGACAATGGGCGACATTTGGCGGGAAATCGACGAGGGTGCACATCCCGAAGCCGATAAACGTAGTATCGTGGACGCAGCCAAGCGACGTTGGCGACAGATTGGAAAGAATGTAAGACCTTAAAAATGTAATGATATGGGAATTTGGGATTCAATATTAAAATATGGCGGCAAAGCAGCAAAAGCTACCGGAAGAAGTATGGGACATGCTGCACTGCATCCTTCACAAACCTTACGGGGCACAGGACAAGCCGTCAAGACCGCAGCCATCGGCGGTGCAGTCGGTTATGTGGGTTGGGAGAAACTAACCACAGATAAGAGCGTGGTACATATCGTAAGCGATGCGGTCATAGGGAAATCGGCTACGGATACCCTTGCAGATGCAGCGGACGGTGTGCGAGAACTGACAAGCAAAGCCGGAGAAGCAGTCGGTTCCGTCAGCGGTACGGTAGCCGGCATAGACTCAAAACTGGGTGGAGTATCGAATTTTCTACGGCAAGTCTCCAATGGCGGAGTTTCCGATATGTTCGGTAACTTTTTCCGTAATCTCGGACAGGGTAACGTGTCGGGATTGAGTATAGCGGGACTGGTCGCAGCAGCATTTCTTATATTCGGACGCTTCGGCTGGCTGGGCAAGATTGCCGGTGCATTTCTCGGCATGATGCTTATCGGTAACAATGCCGGTATTTTCCGCACACCTGATACGAGAAGCATACAACGAATACAGACACCCGCTCTTCCCGTTGAAGAACAGACGAATAGCGGGGGGATGAAAAGATAAGAATAAGAATCAAATATAATCACATAATGAAATATACAGAAGAAATGATCCTGCAATCCGAAAGTGGATACTGTATGCCTTTTGAAGAACGGAAGGGCAAGGATGTGAAACTATCGCTCGGCTATGGCGAACAAACCGATCCGACAACGGGCAAAACATATTTTCATCATGGCATCGACTTCGATGTACGGTGTTACACACTGGCGGCTGTCGCCAGCGGTATCGTGTCAGGTATAGGCAATGACCCTATACTCGGCATCTGCCAAACTATACGCTATGGGGAGTATGAAGTGACCTATGGGCATTTGTCAAATGTCTTCGCCCAGTTCGGACAGCGTGTCAAGGCCGGACAGACTGTAGCTTTAAGCGGTGACAAGCTGCATATCGGGATACGCTTCAAGGGTGAGGAACTGAATCCGCTGGAATTTCTAACCATGCTGTATGGGAATATCCAAGCATTGTGTCATGCTGATGGAGGCGAAGCGGCAACATCTCCCAACATGGAGATGGCACTGACCACCGATTACGAGCAGGACAGACAGGAAATAGAGGAATTGATGCTACGTTTCCTGCCCTACTACATGGAAGACTTACAGCGTGGTGCATACCGACTTCCTCCACATACGGAGCAGTCACTCCGCCATGTCTTTACAATGGGAGCAGTCAAAGAATATTTCTATGAAAATATGCCAAGTATATCCAACCCACTCGGACTGGGACATAAAGCAATGCCGCTTGCTTGTAAGGTGCAGAACCTACTCATTGCGGACTTCCTGCATTACCTTGCCCTACGGCATGGCGTGTACTTATCGACGATGGGCGATGATGTAAAAAAAAACTCTACGACGAAGCCCTGACCCATAGTGGTATCATTGACCCACTGGCAGAATTAGACATAGACATCCAGAGCTTTGACATACCGAGAGCAGTCACGGTATATCCTGACCGGGCCGGTGTGCGCTGGTGGACGAAAGCATGGTTCAATAACCGGGAAGAGGGCGAAGCATCGGTGGAGATTGAGCGAGAACAAGCGATACGCTTCATTCACGACAACATCGAGAAGGATGTATGGCTGGAAGAGTTTTATCCCAAACAGATGGAAATTTACCACAACGCCATCGAGCAGACAAAAGAGCAATTATTAATGAATAGAATAGGATAAACATATAATACACTATGGACGGAATCAAGCATAGCGGACGGTTTGCAGAAATGGAACGCCTCGTGAACGACTATTTCAACTGCCATATCGCACCCATCATGTCAAAAACGCGGACTGACCTCATACGGAATCAGGGAGAGGAAATGAAAGAATATTCCACCTCTTTAGGTGGTATTCTCAGTATGATGGCATCTTCGGCACAACCAATGAGCGACCCCTATCAAGCACTCAAGGTCACAGGCGAATGGAACTCCAAAACAACAGAGGACTATATCGAGATGTGCAAGACGGAGATTACCGGTTCCGAGGAAATGCAGCAAGACCTTGCGTATATGGCCGGGCAGTGGCGGGATACCGTCGTGCAGGAAATCGGAAGGGCACGTTACAATGAGTTGTCAGAACAGCTCGGTTGTGACCTCGCCTATGCCTATATGGACCACCGAATAGAGGAACTGATGATTGACCGGTTGGTGAAAGAACGTATGCCCAAGTCTTCCGCTGACTACATCATCCGAAAGGCTGCCGAATCGAGTCTGCTGGGATTATCGCAGACGTTAAGCCGTTCACCGCTGACCGATGAAATAGAGGCACGAGGCGAAGCAGCTTACCGCCCGAACAGATGGGAAAAAGGTACGGGATGGATGTTGGGCACAGCCGCAGATACCCTGATGATGGGTGGTACTGGTTCATGGACGACACTGGCAAAGTTTACCGGTGCAGATGTGGCTATTGCAGCCATCACCAATCATTTTGAAGGCAAGAAGCCTGATACCCTTTCAGTAGAACAGTGCATCAGTAAAGGAGTGTTCGGCAGAGACAGAAACGTATTCGACGATTTTCGCAAAGAGGCAGCCCAAATACAAATCAAAGAGAACACGGCGATTGGTACAGACAACAAGCAACTGAAAAAGAAAATCCCTGTCATGGACTTTGGCTTCATGGAATGGACACAAAACCAGAATAGCGGTTTATTGTGGCCGAATGTACAGAGCAAGGAAGAACAGAAATATGAGGAACGGTACAAGGATGTGCCGATTGTTGTTGCTCCCGGACAGGAAGAAGCCTACTTGCAGTCTTTGGAACAATGTGACAAAGCGAAAATGGTCAGGACAGAACAGGATGAAATTATGAAAGAAGAGAAGCATGAAACTGTTGTTCCTGCCAATGATGCGGAACAACATGTACAAACGATACAAAGTGCGCAAGTAGCACAGGGAAACGGTTGGGGCGGACTGCTTGGTATGCTGGGACTGGATGGCATAGGTAATATCACAGGCAATCTCGGTTATGTAATGGCCATGCTCCCTGATGTTCTACTGGGAATATTCACAGGCAAGACAGAATCATTGCATTTGGAAGACAATATGTTACCGATAGCGAGCATTGTGGCGGGTATGTTTGTGCGTAACCCGTTGCTGAAAATGCTCCTGATAGGCCTGGGAGGTATGAACTTGTTGAATAAGGCAGGACACGAAGCCTTGAAAGAACGAACAGAGGGAAAACTGAACGTAACAAATGAGAACAATGTGCAGTACCGACGCTATACAAATGAAACTCTGAACCCACGTATAGTAAACCCTGTATTGCAAGATAGTACGTTGATTGCCACGATAGACCGAGTACCGTGTACCATCCAGTTGTCACCGATTGTAGCAGAAGCCTACCGTACCGGGGCATTGCCTTTGAACACGCTGGCAAATGCTGTCCTTGCCAAGAACGACCAGCTTCGCCAGGCTGCCGCACGGAATTATGAGGACGGAAAACTGGAAACCATCGTGCGCCCACGGGGTATTCAATAATCCTATAATCAAATAAACGATGAAAGAAAAATCGCAAATCGAAAAGAAAGCCGAGGAAAAACAAATCACCTTGCTTTCTACGGCTTTGAGTGAAGCCTCGAATGCCGGTGGACACTGGCTCAACGCATCAGGAAAGGGATACCCGCGCTTCTATCCAAAGGGTGTTTCTGTCAGCGCATTCAATGCACTATTCATGACGCTGCATTCTGATAAAAATGGATGCAAAACCAACCAGTTCACGCTATTCAGCGATGCCAAGGCACAAGGAGCCTCGGTGCGTGAGAATGAGCAAGGCGTTCCATTTTTGTTTTATAATTGGAACAAGTATGTTCACCGCAATAATCCAGAACAGGTTATCAGTCGTGATGACTACATGAAACTGTATGAAGAGGAACAAAAATTATATAAAGGTGTACATAACCGTGAAATTCGCACTTTGTTCAACATTGACCAGACGACACTACCCTACGTGGATAAGGAGCGATACGAAACGACGTTGCGGCGGTATGGAAGTGCAGTGGAAAGAGGATATACGGAAGCTGACAACCGACGGTTGCATATTCAATTCAACGACTTCCTACTGAGGATGCGAGACAACCTTGTGCCTGTTCGTTTGGATGGAAGCGGTGTACCCCACTACGAAACAGATAAGGATGCGGTCTATATGCCGCGACAAAGAGAGT
The DNA here is from genome assembly GCF_020091405.1 of Bacteroides cellulosilyticus. Taxonomy (NCBI): domain Bacteria; kingdom Pseudomonadati; phylum Bacteroidota; class Bacteroidia; order Bacteroidales; family Bacteroidaceae; genus Bacteroides; species Bacteroides cellulosilyticus. The sequence continues at coordinate 4,473,229 of NZ_CP081903.1, read as the reverse complement.
TCAGACATTATCACGACTATATACAGGAAGCCTTGCGGCAAATCGTGAGTGCTACCGGACACCAACAACGATTAGCGCGTGAAGGTATGGTGATGAAGAACGGTGTAGCTCCTTCGGAGGATGCTGTCAGACAGGAACGGTTGGTAGTGGAACTGGCTTCAGGGATTAAAATGTTGGAACTGGGGTTGCCAGCACGGTTGTCTGAAGAAAGTCTGAAGACAGTGGAATACTGGTGCCGGGAGCTAAAAGAGAACCCGAACTTGATGGACGCTCTCGAAAGTGACGTAAACAATGCCATCGAAGTAATCAATAAAGCGGAACGGGGCGAGAAAATCGAATACGCCACCATGCGCAACCGGCGAGACACTTCAACCATGCAGGAGCAAATGCCCAAACATTATTTTGTGTCGAACGAGATTCGGCAGCATCCGGATAAAGAAACGAAAAAAATTGTGCTTGTTATTGACCCACAGGCAAAAACCGCAGATGTAATTCTTCCAGCAGGGGCTTCTACAGAGGCAGATAACGAGATACCGGGAATGAACAAGGGACGTATCATGCGAGCGTTGCAGAAAGATGGAATCGAGCAGGTACGCTTCTACAATACGGATGGTGCATTAGGTTATCGACCCGATGACAGTTATTTTGCCGAGAAGATAATTATGCTGGCCCGGCTGAAGAATTGGGCAATGGAGAAGCTCTCCACACTGGACGTGGCGTCAGCGGTCAAACAGGCGAATGAGATCGGATTTGACCACGTAGAGATGATTCAAGATGATAAGAAACGATGGGCACTTTATATCAAACCCGAAAATAAGAGCGGATATAGCATCTATCCTGATAAAGAAGATATAAACCGCTTCTTTTCAACACTCAAGCAAGCAATGGATAACATCGGTAAGGTTCGGATGGAACTGGCGCACAAGTATTATGCGCTGGCCGAGGTCAAACCTGACCTGAAGGTGGATTTGTTCAGCAGCGAAATGCCGGAAATAGACTTGAACCGTATCCAGCGTGTTTCGGTTTTCAAAACCAAACAAGACGGCATACAATGCGTCGCAACTATTGATGGGCAGAAACAGCCTGCCCGAAGTGTCACTCCGCAACAGTGGCAGCGGATGTGGATAGCGGAAGAGCGTGACAGCTACAAACGTCATTTGGCAGCTACCTTATTCGCAGACGTACTACAAAAAGGACAATCGCAGGAGGCACACACCGGAGAGAAACAACAGAAAGAAGCAGAGTTGTGGCCGATAGAAACGGTAGCGCAGGAACGGACGGAATCAGACAACAAGGGTATTTCACCGGAACGGCAGTTGTGGGACAAACTTAAAGCGAATCATCCCGATGCCTTGCAACTGCTTCGCACGAAAGATGGTTATCGGCTCTATAACGAAGATGCGGTACAGGGTGCAAAGATATTGGGCATAACCCTAAAAGAGTATCCGGAAGGGGACATTACGGCTTCAACGGAATTTTCAACGGAGCAGCTCGACAACTATCTGTCTAAGCTCGTCCGTGCCGGGGCACGGGTTGCTATAAGTGACATGGAGGAACAAGAAACACACAGAGGTTTTCATAGATAAGGAGTAAGGAAATGAGCAAGAACCAACAATACGCAATGAAATATGCAGAGTATGCTATGGAGCAGATGCGCCGGTACGGAATCCCCGCATCCGTGACGTTGGCACAAGGCATACTGGAAAGTTCCAACGGGCAAAGCCGTTTGGCGCAAAACGAGAACAATCATTTTGGCATCAAGGCTACGCCTGCATGGATTGCCGAAGGAGGAAGGTATGGTATATATACTGACGATAAGCCGAATGAGAAGTTTTGCAGTTATGACAGTGTGGGTGATTCATACGAACACCACTCCCGTTTTTTAAAAGAAAACAGCCGCTATGCCCAATGTTTTGCACTTTCGCCCGACGATTACAAGGGTTGGACACAAAATATCGAACAGGCCGGTTATGCCACAGGCGGAGAATATGCCGAGAGTCTGCAACGGATTATAGAGCAAAATGGCTTACAGCAGTATGACAAACTGGTGATGCAGGAAATGGAGACACAGGGTAAGCGGTTCGGTACGGAACATAATCCTCTCCGAACGTCTGAAAATTCAGAGTATGGTGCGAAGTACTCATTCCCGGTAGAGCGTGAAGAGTTTCTTTTTGTTACCTCGCCTTTCGGTATGCGGCAAGATCCGATGGACAACACGAAACAACAGATGCACAAGGGAATTGATATCCGTTGCAATGGCGATGCGGTACTGGCTACTGAGAACAACGGGAAGGTGGTGGCTGTGAATCAGAATAAGAACACGCCCGGTGGAAAATCGCTGACTGTGGAATATACCAGAACGGATGGCAGCAAGGTACAATGTACTTATATGCACCTTAAGGAGGTTACTGTAAAGGTCGGTGATGTAGTACAAGCCGGTGGGAAGCTCGGCACATCGGGCAACACAGGTACACGTACAACGGGCGAACATCTACATTTCGGCGTGACAAACTTCTATGCAGACGGAACAAAGCGTGACATCGACCCTGCGGCTTATCTGACTGAAATCGCACAGAAAGGTAATATCAAATTGGAAGTGTTGCACAACGGGAACAGCCTGCTCACCCGATATAAAGGAACAGAAGAGAATGCCGCCGGCAAAAACCTTTCGCCCGACGGATGGATGAAGAAGTTGCTTTCGTCAGAGGATAGCGGTGTGGGAATGTCAGGATGCAATGACCCTATAGTAGAGATGGCGATGACAGCCTTTAGTTCCCTTATGCTATTGGCCGTACAAATCGACAACAAGAACGAGGAGGAGCAAAAGACTGCCATATCCAAACAAATGGATAGTGGACGCATCAATCTGAAATCATTATTACCGGGCATGAAAAACTGCGAACTGGCAATCAGTGAAAATGGAAAGGCTATTCTGCGAGTGAACAATGGAGAACTGCGCATGTCACGTGAGTTGACTACTGCGGAGTTAAGCCGTCTGTCGGCAACACTGAATAACAATACTCTCACAGAAGAAGCCAAAAGGATACGTGTAACCGGTATGCTGAATACGGTTATCCTCTCGGAAGCGGCTTCACAGAATTTTGAACAAGGGATGTCCCAACAGCAGGGACAGACAGAGAACCTAAAAAGATAGAAGCGTGGCGATATGGTAAAATGCGTGATGATACAGCTATGCAGATGTCTGTTCGGACTGTCCTACCTTGCCTTGTATGTCCTGCTCTGCTACCAACTCTTCGGCTGGGTAGCAACGCTCATTATCGTGAGCGTTCAACTGTTCCTTGCCGGATGGCTGATCTGGGCAATGATACGAGCACCCGATTAAGAGCAATGATTTAGCAGTTCAACAACAAATCATGGCAACACAGTTGTCGGGTGATTATGTATCACATTAAAAGACAATAGAAATGATAAAATGTAATGTTACGGTATGTGGCGTTATCGGACGTGATGCGTCGATACGCACCAATAAGGAAGGGAAAACGTTCCTGGTTTTTCCTCTTCGAGTAATGATCCCTGACACTGACGGGAAGACTATGCCTATTGAGGTGGATGTCAGCAAAGATACTGCCGGAAAGGAGGTTTCCAAATATCGAAATGGTTCCCGCATCGAGGTTTCGGGGACAATGTATCTCAAACACCGTGGTGACAAACTTTATTTCAATCTTTTTATTAACGAAATTCGTACAGCTACGGCAGATGCGAAAGATACGGTCAAGGGCGAATTAGTATTTCGAGGTAAGGTCGGGCAGCATATCGAGGAAAAAAGGGATAAGAAAGACCAGCCTTACACAATGTTTTCGGCATTCAGTACGGAGAAAGTAGAGGATGGCTTTGAATACCAATGGGTACGTTTTTTCTGTTTTGGCAAAGAACGCGAAGCATGGTTACAGCCGGGCGTGCGAGTGGATGCCAAAGGTGAAATATCCCTTTCGGCATATAACGGAAAGCTGAATGTTTCATGCAAGGTGGAAGAACTTGTACAGTATGTAGCAGATTCGTCTAATTCCAATCAGTAAAGGATATGGCCGGATATAAAAAACAGCACACGGACGGGCCGAACAGCGAAGATAAAGCATTAGACCTCTTCGCTGAAATGATGATTGAGAAAATCGAGAGTATCCGTAAGGATTGGAGAAAGCCATGGTTCACAGAAGAAGCGTTACAATGGCCCTGCAATCTTTCCGGACGCGAGTATAATGGCATGAATGCCATTATGTTGCTTATACATTGTGAAAAGGAAGGTTACAAGATTCCGCGCTTCTGCACTTTTGAGTGTGTACAACGGCTCAACAAATCCGATAAGGACAATCAGGAGAAACCTCGTGTTTCTGTACTTCGTGGAGAGAAATCATTCCCAATCATGCTGACTACATTCACCTGCATACACAAGGATTCTGGTGAGAAGATTAAGTATGATGACTACAAAAAACTATCTGATAACGAGAAGAAGGAATACAATGTTTATCCTAAGATGCAGGTATTCCGAGTCTTTAACGTGGCACAGACCAACTTGCAGGAGGCAAGACCGGAGCTGTGGCAAAAACTCGAAAAGGAGTATTCGCTACCGAAGATTGAGAACGGAGAGTATTTCAGCTTCGCTCCCGTCGATGCGCTGATAAAGGACAATCTGTGGATTTGTCCGATCAAACCACAGCATCAGGATAACGCTTACTACTCTATATCGAGAAATGAAATCGTTGTGCCGGAAAAGGAACAGTTCAAATCTGGAGAGGCGTTCTATGGAACACTATTCCATGAGATGACACACTCGACCGGTGCGGAAGGAGTTCTCGACCGTATCAAGCCGACAACTTTCGGCTCGGCAGAGTATGCGCGCGAAGAATTGGTAGCCGAGTTAGGCAGCGCATTGGTTGCCCAACGTTACGGCATGACGAAACATATAAAAGAGGACAGTTGTGCCTACCTCAAAGGATGGCTCGACGAATTGAAGGAATCGCCACAATTCATCAAGACAACTCTGTTGGATGTGAAAAGAGCGGCTTCTCTGATTACCCAAAAGGTGGATAAGATTGCACTGGAATTGGAGCAGAACATTGATGAAGAGCAAACAGTAGCACCGAAAGAAAAAGTGTATTATTCTTCCGTGGCCTATCTTCAGCTTACCGATGACACGATGCGGTTGGACGCATTCAAGGATAAGGGGGACTACGAAGGACTGCTGACTCTCGCCAAGGAGTATTATGACGGTAACGGCATTAACGAAGAATATACTTATTCTTCTCCCATACAGAACCGAGGAGACAATCTTTTGATTGAGGACAAGGATTTTGCTGTGGTGTACAATGGGAGTGTCGGGGGAACTTATGAAGTGATGCTGAAATTCACGGAAAAGGAAGTACGCGACCATATCAGGCGTTATGGTATCGAACATGCTGGAGATACATTAAAAGGGGTAGCCAAGGAGATGGCTGCGGAACAATTCGCTATCATGACACAACAAAAGATTCCTGCATTTGAAATGCCGAATGGTGATGTGCTGTATGTCAGCTATAATAAAGAATCCGACATGATAGATATCGGGCCGGTTACTAATGCGGGACTTGTCGCACAACATCGTTTCCCATACGACCATAATGCTTCGTTGGATGCCAACCTGCAAACCGTGAACGAAAAGCTGAATAATATGGAGGAATACCGGGAAGAGCTACAAGAAGCAGAGTACAGCGGCGGAATGCGCCGATAAAACGGAAAAAGATGCGGAGCTGTTTGCTCCGTACCTTTTCTTGAATTTATTTTATTACTCTAACAAATTATCTATCATAGACTGTAAATTTGTTATATCGCAATACTGATTATGTCCCCCTCTGTAATCTTTCGCGTGTTGGGCTGTCCGGATTAAGAAAGAATCGAGTTCTATTTTTACACCGCTACCCATTCGGGACAAACCGGAAGAGTGACTGATGTAAACGAATTTACCGTTACGTTCTATGAAACAAGAGGTATTATAATGCCCCTTTAAGTTGAATGTTACTTTTGCGCCAACGGCTGTTGCGTACTTGGAAATCTCACGTACTAAGGCCGTTTGGAAACTGCGGTATTTTTTTGAAACATAGACTCCTGCATCTGCAAGGATTGCGTTCTGCCATTTGGTATAAAAATTCTGTGCCATATTTTTAATATTAATTCTGTAAATAATTCTCCCAATTCTCTTTGTCAATAGTTAATTTGTTCATTTCCCAATCGTATTCCACTTCCGGCATATCAGAATAAGGGAAATACACAGTGTAGCCTATCTGTCCATAAGAACAATGTAGCGGTATAACGCAAATCTCCTGACCACAATAAGGCTGTGGCGTACAATATTTCTTCCAATCAAAACGACCTGCTGCTATATTGCAGCAAAGTAATTTTAGAGTTACTATACCTTTCCAACTCTGAAAATCTTTTTTATAACCTTTTTTCATACTACTAATGTGCTATATTATAATAAACTTCGGGTTCACTTGACACGTTGTAAATCCAGCTTCCGCAACGTACCAATAGAGCATTCTTGCCATAATAGAGTTTCTTCATTCCGGTTATACTTCCTGTTATGTGAAAGTTAGGGAAACGACTGATGTCTATTTTCTGTGCATCGCATCTGTAGAGTGTTTTAGTTCTCATTGCATTTATTTTTTTAAGTTGTTTTTTATTTCCCTCTTCTTGAAGCCTTCCGACTTTACCCAAGAGGTTGTTTCATGTGCATTTTCAACGGTGGATGCAAGAACTATGAGCAAGTAACCGGAATGAAATTTTATGAATACCGGAATCTGTGATTGCGGAAGGTTACGTCAAATCTCATTTCAGGTAGCAACAGCGGTACTTGAACATCGTTTGCCACCGTACCTTTGCGCACGAAACAAACAATGGTGCATGTCGGGACTGTGAGAATGTAATACAATTAGAACAGGTAATATAGAATCGGTAAAAGAGGCTGTGAATTGGTAACAGAGGTTCGGCAGAACATGGTCTATAAAAGTAACCGGACTGTTATATAGGAAGATGATAACCACCCGCTTGAGTTGCGGGTGGCTTTAAAAAAATTATATGGAGTATCAGAAGTGATAGTCGATGACTCCTCCGATATAGAGTATCGTTCCCGGTTCAAGCGTACAGACAAACTCCATAAATGCAAAAGATTTTTCGGCAAATGACTGGTATCCCTCTCCGTCCAAATAGAAATGATACGCAATATCCAATGGATTTTCCAATGCCTTTTCAAGTTGATAAACAGGGCCTACAAACTCCAACATATTTTCCGTCGTAATAGCTTCAGCTTTCTTACGGATGTTAGTCACAAAGTTCTCTTTCCATTGTTCCACACCACCAATGTAGCGTATGGTGTCATCACCTACAAGTTCGAACATATCTTTTGGTAGAGCAGTATTGACCAAATAACGAATATCCTCCTTACGTTCTTCGTCATCTATCTCCGCACAATAGTCATAGAAACTGCCATCTCCTTGATGGAGAGTGTCTTCATTCAGATAGTTTTCTTTTTCTATCCACATTTTAGAAATCTGAAAAATTCGGCTGTGCATAATTTTGAAATTTAAATGATTAAACTTTATTCCCTTTACTTGAAGCTCTTTCGGCTTCTTGTCAGGAATGATTTTTATGCGAAATTGACAGCAAGGAAAGGATGGATAAGGCAAGTAAACAGTGAATGGAATGAAGTGGAATACCCAAATCTTCGATATGCGGAAGGCTGCCACAAGTATCCGGGAACTGTTAGCGCAGCGTTACTTGACGACCATTCTAAAGCTGTATCTTTGCATACAAAATCTCTCAGATAAGAACTGCCGATGTGCGATATAAAGAATATCTATAAAAGACTGGAGAAGCACTCTGAGACTGTATAAAAGGACTGAAGGCGACAAAGTCTCCAATCTGCATGAAATCAGAGAAGCTTATCGGATAATGATAGTTCGCTGCACGCTGTCAGCATACCGTCATTTCGTTTTCTGCATCGGATTAGTCTTAGCCTGCGGCATATTCATAGATGTTACAGAAAGAATTGTCGTTTTCATCTTTCCGTTGTTCGGCAATAGCAAGAATTTCTGTTATTGATTCGACAGACTGACCGCTTATCACCTCAAACCACTTGAATACTTCTGTCTGGTTGACAAAATATTCCTTGTACCATTTGTCGTCTGGAGTACATAGGTCTGCAATGTACTTTTCGGGAAAGTATTTACTCTCTTGGTCATTTGTCCAGTACTCCGCCAGACCCGACTCTTCCGATTGATAGAAATAACATAGTGTTGGGAATTTCTCACATACCAGTTCAAGTGTTTCATCACACGGAAACCAAGCCGTTTCCGTTGTGAATTTCAAGAATGTCAGGCCAATAAATGTGTTATACTGTTTAGAAACGGAGTACGACGAGTAAAAAAGGAATAGGACCGGTTGTGGGAGTTCGGTGGAGCATGGCTATAAGAGTAATCGGGCTGAATATACAATACAAGGAAATGCTATCCACCCGCTTTGGCTACAGGTGGATATGTTATTGTCATTCCGCACCTCTCATGATGGTGAGTTGGTCGGGACGGTTAGGAAACCAATAAGAATCACTGTCAATATATACACATCTGCCACTATTACAGAGATTCCCAAAAGCTAAGACCTCACAAGGTCCAAATATCACTCCATAATCGTTTGTAAACGCCACCATATCTCCCACACTCAAGTCGTTTTCCGTATCCATCACCTTGGAAAGGTGGTCGTAAAACTCAATACCTTCAGCTTCACGTTCTGTTTTCCAACGCAAAAAGTCTTCTTTATGACTTCTACCGGTATGTATCGGTGATAATTCAGAAGGAAAAACCTCCGCTTCCGAAGTATCAGATGCAATCAAAATAACGCTATCCTCTTCAATGTTTTCCGGAATAGAAGCCACTTGGTAAACCCCATTAGACAGACCACTATCTGGGTCATGCCAATAAAGAAGATTACCCAACTTGATAAAATCGTATTTTCCCATATTCTTTGATTTATTATTTCCCTTTGCTTGAAGCTCTTTCGGCTTCTTGCCGGGGATTGATTTTTATGCAGGATTAACAGTGGAATAAGGGCGATAAGACAAGTAAACAGTAAATGGAATGGAACGGAATACCCAACCTTCGAATGTAAGAGCAGAAGCAGGCTTGTCCTTTTATACCTTGCAATGAGAAGGGGACTGAAAGTCAATCTTTGATTTGAGGAAGGCTGCCGTAAAATATCCAGGAACCGTTAGCATAGCGGTGCTTGACAATCGTCCGGACACTGTACCTTTGCATATAAAATCTCTTCGGCCAGATTTGCCGATGGTGCGATAAGGGAATACTCAGAATGGAAAAACATAAAAAGGGGTATCATATTATAGGCGAAATATATAACAGAGCTAATATAAGTCCTAAAAAAATATTTTTGCTATCTTTGCCAGCGTATTATATAATATTAAGAACATAACAATGGAAAAAACATTTACACAAATCTGTGAATTGTTCGATCAATTCTCAAAAGATGCCAACCTCCAGATGGAGAAAGGCAACAAAGCTGCCGGAACTCGTGCCCGCAAAGTATCACTTGAACTTGAAAAACTTCTCAAACAGTTCAGAAAAGAGTCACTTGAAGCATCGAAATAATTTTCATTCTGGTTCTGACAGTAGGAAAATGGCGAACTTCACGTGTACCATATCGAAAAAGCCTCTTCGCTTCACAGCGGAGAGGCTTCATTGATTATGACAAAGTTAAACATCAATTATGCGAAATTTCTATTTCGCTTTTGGAAAAAACAACTCCACTTTCGTATGTCTGTTGGCTTCCACGGGCGTATAGTCGGCAATTCCACCTTTGCTAACTCTGATAATCCGCTTGGCTGGTATTCCACGTTGTTCCAGTTCTGCGGTAATAAAACCTGCTCTCGATATACTCAAAGAATCATTGATACTTGATGTTCCTGTAGAACTGTCAGCAGCACCAGTTACCCTCACGGATAAACTGTATTTCTTAGCTACACGAGCCAGTTCGTCAAGATTAAGCCTCTGTGAGGTATCCGTCAGATGTGTCGTATTGAGAGCAAAAAAGAAATAGATGGGTGTACCGATGCACTCTCCATCAGCGTATGAAAGAACCGTGGAATCCATAGCGAGGGTGTCCTGATGGGCGGACTGCACATTTCGGGAAGCCGTGTAATTATATGATGGCTTTCCATTCTCTGTCTGAAGAATAGTCGTGTCAAGAGGTGACGACCCGTCCCAATAGCTATGCTTCAATCTTGCACGAAGCGAGTTCAAACCGCTATAATTATTTATAGGATATCTGCATCCGGTTATATCGTCGTTGTCAAAGATATGGCTATATGTATCGAGTAGTCCTTCGATTTCCAGAATTTTCTTTAATTCCACGAGTGTTCGCTTATCTTGATTGTGACGTCCCACATAACGCCTGTTCTCCTCCGAAAGGAAGTTGCCATAATCGACAAGCAGTTCGTTCCGATGGATGTATGGTGCCGTATCCACCGCGCGCTTCCAGCCGACCTTACCGAGATGAAAGGTGAATCCGGCAGTCAGCGAAAGCATGTGATCGCCCAGACGGTTTGGATAGCCATATCCGTCGAAATCCTGGAATGTAGTTGTGTTAGAGAGTTCCAGCATAGCACTAACCCGTTTGGAAATACGGTATTGTGTTAGTATGCCGTAAGAAAGCGCAAAGGGATTGTTCCCGTTGGTGGCGTTATGTAGCAGACCGACACCCATAAAGGGTGCAAGCCTCCAACGTACCTGTTCCTGTCGGGCATATCTGCGTCCAAGGAGATTCCACAGGAGATCTGCATGGATATAATGGTAGTCCTGCGTAGATAATTGTGCATCCTTAAACTGCAAGCCACTATAATTTACCCTTGCGCCGACCAAAGGAGTAAACCATTTGCCGACGGCGAGGCTGTACGAAGGTTTCACTCGTCCAAAAAGGTCTTCACAACCGAGAGGTGTACCAAGAAAAACTGTCGCACCTCCGGATATGCTAACAAACCAGTTGCCGGTTCGAGATGCCGGAAGTAGCACCCCGTTGAGATAGACGGGCTGCATCGGTTGAAGCAATTCCGCTACTTCATAATGAATAGTGTGTCGTACAGTGTCCTTCTGTACGGGTTGTACACTTGCTTGTGCCTGCAACGTGCAGAGCAAAGCGAAGATGAAAATAATTTGTTTCGTCATATTCCAATGATTTCATTAGTTATACTTTTAATCTGGTGTAAGGCGTATGCCATTTACCGTTTAGATTTCTTGCCGATAGTCGAGCGCATCATGCGGCTCGCCATCCTCATACAGCGAAGTGCCCATGCTCGATTGTCCTCGTCCTCGTCGCGTCCCCATTTGAGGTCACTCCCTCCGCCTCCACCACCATGTGATTCGGCAAATGTAGTGGCATCATCTACCATTCCGAGAAATAGCATTGTCGCACAGTGCATGATTTCCGTACCCCGCTCGGCGATAGACTGTACCAGTGAACCGTCAAAGAGCTGCCGTTCTGAAACATTCATTTGTGCCGATGCGTTACGATACTCGCTGATTACACTCTCCAGTAGGACGTCTTTAAACAAGCTATCCACTTTGGAGTGTACATCACGGGAATATTGATAGGCCTCCTCTTTGAGTTCTTCGGTACGTTCTTCAATGGCTCCCATATCCTTTTTCAGTTCGATGAGTTGCCGGTCAGCCGTCTGCAACTTTTCCTGCTTGTCTGCCAGTTGCCTGATGATTCCTTGCAGCTCTTTTTCCAACATTTGTATTTGGATTGCCAATTCTGCCGCATTGCCTTTGTTTTCTTTTAAATTGTACTCGGCTGCCGATAACAAGGTTTCTTTTTCAGTTTTCTGCTTTTCAAGATTGCTAACCATTGTCGTAAGCCCTTTGACTCTGCGTTCTGCCAACCGGATGTCTGATTGAAGTTCACCCAATACCTGTTGATGGAGTTTGATATTATCCTCGATTGTTGTACACTCTTCAGACAACATTCGGCGGTATTCCTCAGTCGTTCTGTGCCGTGCACCCGTTTCGGATATGCTTGTTCCTCTTGACATTCCCCACTTTGTATTGACTTCTGCGAAAAAGTCCGTATGAAGTTGTTTCATTCTTGCACTATATTCAAACTTATCCTTACCGGCGAAGATTTCCTTGTACGCAAAGCGACTATCCTTGATTGGCAGAAGCGTACAGTGGATATGCGGGTTCAATTCATCCAGATGTACAATGAATGCAGCGATGTTCTGCTCACCATATCTGCCACAAACGAATGAATAAACATCCTTGGCCCAGCGTTCAATGTCACGCTTCCGTTCGATGCGGGTATTGTCCGCACCTTTTTCAAAGTCCACCTGTTGCGTACCGAAAGCAAGTTCCTGCATTCGCTGCCGTGAACCGCCGAAGATGATATTTACCACCGTGCGGTATTTTGGTTCGAGCAGCCCCTCATTAGGATCTTTGATTCCACGGTGACTTAATATGTCCGCCATCCGTTTGGGAATGCTACGGCTTGTGTCGATGGGATGTATTTTACCTCCGGGCGCAATCTCGAAGTTCAGCCGTTTACGCGTAGGATCATAATTTCCCTTACTCATAGCGTACTTCTCTGCCTTTTCACTACGGTCACGCAGATGTTCATTACTTTGGGCGGTGGTAATCCCTTTCGACACCTGCACGTCGAGTACCTGTTTTTGATTTGCCATACGTTTTTCATATTGTTTCGGACAATCTACCGTGTCCCAGCTTGCTGCTTGTTCGGACACCCTTCCCACCAACGTCAGGCAGGTGGGGTATTAGGCTCCCCCTTCCCTTTGTTCGTGGCAGGCGGGCAAGCCCGGATGCCTTCTATAACTGGCAGGGGGGCTTCACTGGATACAAAAGTGGATTGTTGCGGTTATACATTCTGTTTTCAACCTCCAATCTGATACGTTGCCTCCTGTGCCTTTGCCGCAAATGCCAGAAAAGGCTTAAAAAGCGTTTTAAGGAACTCCCTGTCATCTTCATCATAATCGGAATTTTCATCCCTATCTACATCAAGAATAAGCCCAGCAATACCTTTCGAAGTTGCAATAAGTCCTGTCCAGTCCCCATACAATTCCAATCGGAAGTAGTCCATAAACTCTGCACTGTCATCGAATCTCGACTTACGCAGTGCCCGTTGTATAGCGGCAAATGTAATGCACTCCAAAGCTACCATACGAATCTTGACAGCTCGTTCATCATCATCCGCTGCCGGATTGATGCGAGTGATACTGTCCGGAGATGGGCAGCTATCGCATATGCCAGCTTCATCCATTGCCCGACGAACAAGTTGCTCACACTTGATTCCGATCTCGTCAAGGGACACTTTGCCGATTATCCAATCGGACAATGCCTCACGTAGCTGTTCTGCAAGGTTCAACTTCTTCTGTCCATTGCAAGACTCCGTGGATTGGCTGGTTTGCACAGTCATGGTAATGATGACGCTTTTGGAAAGCCGGATGCGATTCAACAAGCCGAACTCTTCCATTACATCCAAAAAAGAACGGACAGTAGCCCTATGCCAATGCCATTCCGATGAAAGGTCAGAAACAGTCACGTGGCACTGGTTGGGTTGAAGTTCGTAGCCTTTGTTCCTTAAAAAAGGGGAAACAAAACCTGCCAAAGATTTATCCAATAAATCACAGAAGGCTTCTGTCTTTGTTTTTCGTTCACCGACTTTCTCCTTGAGGTAGTCAAATACTTCTCTGTCTGCCAATATAGGGACAGCTATTTTCTGCTTGGTTTTCATTTTCATTTCATTTTTTAATTATTACTATTGTGCGGATATATCAGTGTTGCCGCTATCCGCATCTTGCGGCAATATCGCGTGATGATGGTCATAATAACTTTCGGCTAATAGTCTGGGGAATTTCATCCATTCAGAGATTATGCCTATGTCCTGAAATTCGGTCATAACCCGAACAGAGGGATAGAACAGGGCAGCCAAAAGAAGATAGGCGGCAGTTACCGCCGTTGTGTACAAGTGTGGAACAAAACTGATGGCCAAAGCCACCAATGAGAGTATGACAAACATACATGATCGGTCACATAAACCTCTTAACAATCTGTCCGCTCTTCTAAATGAATATATAGTGGCACAGATAGCAGTTGAAAGAAAAACACCGAACTCGCCAACATGTCCGCTGATGTAAACATAGTGGAAGAGCAATAGCAGAATCAATACGACCTGTACATATAGTTTACGAGCCTTTACACTGTGTATCATAGCATCGTAGAACCTTACCATAAAAGAACGGTGGCTTTTGTACAATGCTAATGGCAATACGAAAAGCGTTATACAGAAGATAAGTTGTAGTATATTCCAAATCATAAATAATAGGGTTTCTCGCGTATTTGAATGGGGGATATCATCAACTCTAATTGGACAATATTGTGGGTGGCCAATAGGATGATAACTTCGGCGTCCCTCGGTGAAAGGTATATCGCTGCTTTCTTAATACGTTGCTTGAACGTATGCTCCTGCTTACGGTAGGCTGCCAATGCCTTATCCAGTTTATGTTCCGGAATTGTCCATGTCATGCCTTTGGCGTATGAGCCTTTGTCTTTGTAAGCCCGCAGTACCAACGTGCGGGAAACAATGTAATTGATATATCCGTTTCTTGACAAAGCATACTCCTTATAGAAATTGTCATCAACAACCTCTATCCATGTCCGGTATTCCCTAATCCAATAAACCATTTGTCGGTATAGTGTGTCCCGCATAACATGACCATTAAAGGAAATCCATCAAGAGATCGTCTTTGTTCTTCTTATACTTGAATGTGCCACTTTTGGAATGAAGATCCAAATCAAGGCACAGCTCGCCGTACATCTGCTCAAGAGAATCATAGATGGTGACAAGAATGCTATTTACCTTACCGTCTGCATCTGTCTTGCAATTCATCTTGAACATCTGTCCAAATGCCGGGTTGGAGTATGCACAGGTGCTATGCCCGAATTTGTCAGCGTGCGTGGGGATGTGGTGGTAGAGAGTTATAAGCTCCATATCGTCCTCAAACAGATCCATCACTTCCTCCAAATCGTAAGGGTCGCGTAGCGGGAAGGTCAGTAGGGCGTAGTCACCGTAGAATTGTGCTTCCTCCATTGTCGTCACATCGAGTAGTTGCGGTAGTTGCAGAGGGACAAATGTCATAAAGTCATTGAAAAAATGTCGTAACATATTCATTTTTTATATTGTTAGAGCGTCTGTATGAAAATATCCATAAGCATTCCTGGCAGTTCAGTCAGTTGACCACTTTCCGATTGCAGGATTCGGCTCAAGGTTTTGAACGCCACAGGTGTCTGTGCCGCCATCCTGTCAAGTTGTTTCCGTTCTTTATCGGAAAGCAATGTCATAGAGAATCCGTCCAATGAAGTATAAGGGTGGATAAGCATCCATATATAAGCATGTGCTTGCGAAGAAGTCTTGATTTTTTTGTTCCGAACATCTTCTATACAAATCTGCATATTTTGTATTTGGCGACGATTGGTGCGCATTGTCAAATAAAGCATAGCCTCCCGATAGGTAATCTCCTTTCTCTCAGCGGCAAAGAATATCTGCGAACAACACTGTTCAGTACCACGTGTGATGTCAGCCATACTCTCACCTTCGAAATCGTGCAAGTGAGAGAGGAACGCACGGAATATAGCATCTTCTTTAGTGATATAAGTAATCAGTTCATTGCGGCTATGTATGCCGTTACGGATAGTTCGGGTCAGTAACATACGGTAAGCCGCAAGGATTTCCTCTTTGTTACCCTTATGAAGCGGAAGATTATCCAGTGAGTTGAAAAACGGGCGGATTTCTCCAGCGGCATGATGCAGTTCCTCATCATTGTTATAAGGTGAGAACTCTCCTTTGAGAGCCAAAAGTTCCTGATAAGTACGCGTCTTTGAGAGGGCTAAGCGTGAGAACTCAGTGCGGATAGAATCATGCAGTCTGATACACTCTTCACGCTGATTGGAATGGGGGTGGCTGAGCGTATCATTCCGGAGATACCTAAAAACAGAGTCTTTTACTGTTTGCCATTGTAGGATATGCTTGGTCAATACTTGAAATGAGGAATCTTTCTGACGTCGTATATTGTACAAGTACTCCCTGTATATTCCGGCAGGATCGTTCGTAGCTTCAGACAATGATTTGCCATTTCTATCGCTGCATGATATCAGGCCCAATATGGCCAATGAAACGATACATCTTCCAGTCAAAAATGATGGAGTCTTGTAGTATGATTTTAAAATTTTCATATTTAACAATTCATATTTAACGATGCAAATCTATATATTATTTTTATTGTAAAAGCCCTTTTATATCGCATTTAGTATAATTTTTGGTATCATATTAATAATATGATTATCAATGAAAACAAGTGCAAGAAAAAAAGCTAAAAAAAGGATTTAGCGAGATTTTTGCCACGATATGATTTTAGATTAAAATGAAAGTGCTATATTTGCACTTGTTATCAAAACAGTGTATATTAAAATGGCAAAAGTTGGCTATATATTCAAGGAAAATAATGACAGTTTTGATGCTGAGAGAGAATGGATGCAGCGATATGGTTGTGTACAAATCGTAGAGGAAACAGTTGAACATGAAACATTGAGACCTATGTGGAAACAGCTTATGGCGAATCTTCAAAGGGGCGATGAAATAGTCATATCCAAATTCAGCAATGCTGCACGCGGTTTAAGAGAACTGGCCGCGTTCATCGAACTATGCCGTATCAAAATTGTACGTGTCATATCCATTCATGACAGAGTTGATACTCGCGGTGAATTATTCCCCGGTACGACAGCAGCCGATGTGTTGTGGATAATAGGGGCATTTCCGGAAGAAATTGCCGCACTACGAAAATATTCCGCTCATGTCGAGAAGTTACGCCAGAATATCAAAGCCCCGGCTGTGCCGAAGGTATTACCTAAAGCTGAACGAGATAAGACAATCGTGGATATGTATATCAACGGGCATTCTTTCGATGACATTTGGGCTGCAAGCGGTTTTAGCAGCAAAAGTTCTATTTGGCGCATACTCAATAAATATGGCGTAAAACTTGATCGTGGCCAAACCAGCGGTCCGCGTGTCAAACAGAACCCGAAAGAGGACGGAACAAATGAAGGTAACTCCTGATAGAATTTTCAGATAATCAGGATCGTATATTTGTTTTTCGGTTATTATTTTGTATTTTTATTATTGTTAAAACTATAAAAGTAAGACTTATGGGAGATATTATAATTGTATTGCTGGTATTCTGGGTTGTCGGCAAGCTCTTGAAGGGCGTGTTTGGCGGTTTCAGTAAAAGCAGCTTCAAAGATGATAAGTAGGCCAGCCAAGGGATGGGTAAATACGGTCAAAAAAGACTGGTTCAAGAGGCGTGAAATTGTAAAAAGGAAGTGGAATGGAATAAATATAAACGGAGCTTCCGGCAACAGGAATCCAGGATATATCGGTTGAGATATACCCTGAATACATGTCAGATATTGTCTGTCCGGAGATGTTTAGGCTTTCCACCTATACCCCTCGTCTGTCAGTTCCAAGTATTCCTCTAATCCCGGTTTTACGAAAAAGACAATTTCAAAGGCTTCGTTACTTCCGTTATCGGGGAATGTCATGTCGGTTTCTCCATTTCGGATAGTCCCTTTGCCCACGTTGGAACCAAGGTCTTCATCCGCATAGGCATATTGAAACTCGACGTCCGGAAATATCTCGGAGAGTGTTTGGATAAGCAGAGGCACACCTTCCCAAGCCGTATCAAACCAAAGCACGTTCGGTTCTTCAAAATTCTGATTAAAGGCATTCCATTTTGTACCCCAGTTGGCAATAGACCATTCATACCAAGTAGGATAACCGTATTTTCCCCAGTTTCTCAGATATGTCATTCCAAGTTGTAATGCTTCTTCCCTGACTTTTTCCTCCTGAATTTCCATCCATTGAATGACTTTCAGGTCGTCCTGTGAATTGAACGGTTTACGTTGCTGTGCTATGATATACTGCATACCAAATTCCCCAGAAGTGGACGCTTCTATCAGTAAGTCCTTTGGCATAGGGATAATGTTGTTGAAGTCAATATAGCAAGGCGTACTGTCTTCATCAGTTTTTCCTTTTAAGAAATCCATCACATTTTGTACTGTTTCTCTGTCTACGTTTATTTCTAAACGGTTTGTTACATAATTAGGCATGATTTTAATGTTTAAAGAATTGGTTAGTATTAACTTTTATTTCCCATATTGTCGGTTCTTTACTGATTGAACCGTTTTGGGATTTATGGATGCGGTAAACGGATGTCGATACAGCTTCATACGGCAACTTTTCTTGCCAAATTACTCTTGCGCAGGAAGGAAGAATTTTGTAAGAAATACACTTCAAGTAGCAGGATCAAGCGCGATAGCCGACCTTTGCATTTGATAAAACCAAACCGGTGATAGGATGAAGAATAGATGGGAGATAAAATGAAAAATAATTAATATAAAAGAAGAATGCTATTCCTTTTGCAGAAATATAAAAAAGGAATAGAATGATATAATTATAAAAGAGGGACTATTATTACCCTCTCAATTATAAGAGGGTATGTTCTCAAACTCCGACCCTTATTTGTAATACTGTAATACCGCAACACCTCCGTTAAAGGTTATTACGGTATTTTTTTTGAATTATTCTTGTGTTACTTCCATAGCATTGCTGTATTCTTTGATTTGCTCCATTGTCAGCCATTCGGGTTTTTCGTTTTCTCGGAAGCTGTCGTGAATTTTCGTCATGTATTCAATTTGTGCCTTTTCAGAACCAGCCCACAAACGACGAGAACTTTTGTTTCCAAAGCCAAGATAATATTCACAGTCGGCTTGCAAACGCCCCAATAACATATACCTGAATTTTAAATCGTGCTGTAATACTTCTTCTATTGTCATACTCGTTTTCGTTTTTAATTAAGTTTTTTATTTTCCCTTTTTTCAAGTCTTTCGACTTTGCCGGAAGGGTTGTTTTTCATGTGCGTCCCAAACGACGAAGCAGGAACGCAGTGCAAGGAATCGGAAATGAAATTTTATGAATACCGAAATCTATGATTTAGGAAGATTACGTCAAATTTCATTTCGGATAGCGTAGCGATACTTGGATAGCGTTCGTTCGCCGTAATTTTGCACACGAAAACAAGACCGGGCGAAAGTCTGGATAACGACAGGAAACATCAACATTCATTACATAAGGGCTGTAAAAGAGAAGCAGGCAGTTACGCTGCTATAAAAGGGAAACAAGGAAATTAAAAAAGTGGGCACGGAGCAATCTGTAAAAAAGGGGGATGCCACCTGTCTTCGGGCAAAAGAAGATACCATACCGATAGGATTTAACCGATACGGTATCTCTTTGGTAGTCATCAGTACCATACTTTCAGAAAACCATTTAAAAACATTCGATATTCGCCTCTTGGAAAATCTGCGGGGCGTGCTGATAAAGCAAAGGAAGATTCAATACCGCCATTGGATATTCCACAAATCCGCTTCTACGCTTGTAACCTGAATAGGTCGCTAAATTATTTGTCTCCAGAAACTCCATTGCATCCGGATAATGATTCACATCAATAAATGTACGGTCTGGCAAATCGAGTGCATCCATGCTCTCCAAATTGACGGATAGCACGATATACTCTGTTTCATCTTCCACACTTTGCAAAGTAAGTGCTAACCAGCCATTGCCATAAAATTGAGGCATGAGATAAAAGCGTTCTCCACGAAACTCGTATTCTTTCCGCGTTAGGGAGCTGTCCGGCTCTACCAAGCGAAAATCATCCTCTCCAGAAACAAATTCTGTTGATGGGTCGCTGACATCCACATACGTTCCATTTACATTGTGACACAAATACTCTGCATTTTCTGAACGAACAATCACAAATTGAATTTCCATACTTTTAAAATTTAGCTATTAAACATCATGTTCTTTTTTTCCCTTTTTTCGGAAGCCTTTAGGCTTCTCCAGTCGGGATTTGATTTTTACGTGCATTCAAGATTGCCTTTAAGGAAAAGCAGGCAAGGAATTTGGACAGAATTTTTACAGTTGCGGTATGGAGCGTATACGACATTTGAGCGATTGAAAATCGGGAAAGCTACTGAAAAATTGTGTTCAAATAGCGTAGCGGTACTTGAATGTTTTTCCGTGGCAATACCTTTGCACAGGAAAAAACAAGTCCTGACTGGTAGCAGCCTGAAACGAAATAATTTCGTTTTATACAAGGGTAAAACGGAGTGATAAAAAAGGGAATGACCACAAAGAGCAGCCGACAAAAGCCGGCTTTCTTTTGTTCCTGTGGGAGGAGCTGGGACATTTAATCCGTTACATCATAATAATAGCTTAGCTCGTCATCTTTCAGATACTCCATTGCATATTGACTGGCTTGTGCCCAAAGGGTATTATACAATGTCGCAATTTCCGGCCTTGTTTCATAATACTGCCATATCTTATGGTTAAGCACTAAAACCAGTTCCGTGAGATACTTGTAGTTCTCTTTCCACTCCTCAAAAGCACGGTTGAAAGTGTCCTGTATCGCCGAAAGACCAAATCGGTCAGCAATGGAAAAATCATTCCAAAAGGTTGTTTGCAATTCATAACCGTTCTCTAACATAAATTCTCTGAATGTCATAATGCCTCAAATTTTAAGATTAATATTTTATTTATTTCCCTTCGATACTTCCTGTACCGAAAGGTTGATTATTTTTCTGCCCACGGGATTGGCGGCCAGAACGGGCAAGGAGGATGCGGAAAATACACTCTTCGATATTTCGGAGAGGAAGATTTTACAGCAGCAAGTGTCAGCGGTCCTTGACAGGACGGACAGCCGGCAATCGAATTTTGCAGGGAAATAACCAGGCTTGCGGGATAGAAATATAGGGGGGTAGCTGGATGGGGCTATAAAGGAGGGCCGGAGTCTAAAAAAGGAAACTGGCACAAGCGGCCACCTACAACAGTTGGGCGGGAACATTCATAAATGTGTAAAAAGGAATAGTTTCCCACCACATTTTATGCAGAATATATACGGCATAAAACACAAGTGCCGTAACAGCCTCTTGAGAAAGCGTTACGGCATTTGTTTAAGTACAGGTTACAGGCTATTTTACCTGAACGAGGTTGTCCTGTAGAGTTTTCCAGCCATACACTGCGGCCACATAGGGGTGGAGGGAACGTGTAACTTGGCGAAAACCATTCTCGTCAATTTCATAGTTGTAGATTTTTGCGGCAATCCGTTCTGCGTCGTCACGATTTTCAGCGACACGGTACAAAACATAATTCGTGCCATCATGGTGCGACATACGGCCTCGTATATCGTAGCCGTCACCGTACCACTCTGCATCATACTGTGTAGATTGTAATATCCCGGCAATGTTGTCACCCAAAATTTGATAGCCTTGTTTGCGTCCGTTCCACAATCCTAAATCTCCAAATGCAATAATGACTCCATTGACATCCTTGTTTAGGTTCTGCCGCTCATCCCCCAATTCATTATACACTTCGTCCGACCACTCTTCATCGCTGACCTTGTAGGCATCATCGTCCAGTTCTTCTCGCTTGAAATTTTGATAATACTCTCTTGCTGTTTCATCCAATAGAGCATCACTTGACCAAATTATTTGTTTCATACATTCTAATTTTTTATTTTCCCTTCCCTTCAGAGGCTTTTACCTCGTCCGGTGGGATTTGATTTTACGTGCAAACCACAAGGCGGAAGAAGGGAACAATGCAAGGAGGAAGCGGAATCCGAAGGATTTCATTTGAACGGCATTGACTGCAAATGAAACGCGCCTTGCAGGTTCACGTCCGACTTAACTTCGCACTGTAAAATTAATGGACGGCGGACGTAACCTCACTTTTGGGAAGAAATATGGTTATAAGAGGGACTGGAAAGCTGCTCAGAGGTATGGAATTGAGAGAGTCTTCTTTTTTCTATTGAAAATCGTAATCTGCCTGTTCATCAAGTGGAGCTAAGTATAACAGTATTACCGGGTGAAGATTTCATTTGGAGCTTGGCATCGCAACAGTCACTTATAAAAGTATGATGCGTATTAATCCGGTCATGAGCAAAACAAAAGCGACCAAAAGATCGCTTTGTTCATGATAAGGCAAGAATTATTTTTTGCCTTTTTTCACGGGCTTTACCGGCTTTTCAGGAACATCCTCCTTTTCGATAGGAGGATAAAACTTGACAGCCACCATAACAACACGATTGTGCTTCACACCGACCTTGTCGGTCCACTCTTCAGGCTTAAAGTAGCCTTCAATGGTGAGCATCGTACCTTTGGTCAGTTGGTCGAATGACCCAGTATTCTCGTTTTTACGCCAAGCCTCAATATTCATAAAGGCTGAAATGCGGTTGGTTTCCTCGGCATTCCTTTCCTGACGGCTTACGGCCAATGGGAAACGTGCGACACTGCTGTTGGTGAACTCTCGGATTTCAGCGTCTTTACCTAAGAATCCGGTTACTGTGAAATTGTTTTCAATCTTTTTCATGTTGAATTGCTTTTAGAAGTTATTAAATCAATTTTTACACTGCCTAAAAAGTAGATGTCGTTTAAGGGATGCACCAAGGATAGCGCGTCAATACGCTTTATTTTTAGCCACAGGTAAAATCGAAGGCTCGATAAAGGAAGATTGAAGCGGCTACGCCATTGGTCAAGACAACCATGTCGTTCCCGTCGGCATACTATCTTTGCAGAGGAAAAATGATGATTGCTTCGATAAAAAGCGATTATGGAAAATGGGAAACAAGTAAACCGGTAATGATAAGGAAAAAGAGCAAATCCAAATGTCGGCACAAAGGCGAGACATCCGTCCGAAAGTCAGTGAAGAATAGCAAAGCCAAAGCGAGACATGCCTGGCTTGAATTGAGACTGTAACAAACAGAATACCATCCAATCAGAAAAAAGGCCACTGCATAAGGAATGTGTCAGCCAAGAGTGGACAGAAGCGTAGGTAGCCCATCCTTGGAGGATAGTGATATCCGCATCGAAAAAAAAATGGAACTGGAAGGAAAAACGGCAGGAAGAACCAGACTTTTCACAAAGTGGTTTCCAATTCGCTTTGTGCGAATGGCTGGTTTCTACAAAAGGGAGTGGCGCAGCCAAAAGAAAAAGTTATAAAAGGAAAATGGAAGTAAGGCTGAAATGGGTGATTCCATTCCAGCCAGTCGATGATATTTGTCCAAGGTGTCATTGAAATTCAACCATCATAATACGATGCTCGAATATTTTGGTTTTGTCGCTGGGACGTCGCTGGCAAACCCAAAGGTGTCGTGCACCGTAACCGTATGTGAAATATTCATCAAGTGGAGTTTTTTTCTCCAACTGTCTCATGCTTTCACGCAATTCCGCCTCATTGCCAGAAAAAAGAATCGTGTTAATGATTCGGAAATAAAGTTCAGTTACCTCGTCACAATAGGGGCAAAAGCTGTGTTCAATTGTTACTTTCATGCTTCTTTTGATTTTTATTGTACTTCGATTATATCTTCAATTCGACCATATAGGACAGAACGTAGTGCGGTTTTGTCAATGGTATAATATTCGGCAATATGTCCGTGTTGTTTCACGAAATACCGTTTGAGAACATCGGAGAAGTCAAAACGGTAGCCCATTAAAGCGATACCTCTTTTGAAATGGCAGCACTCTTTCACATTGCGGGTGAGCCAGTTCTTTTCTTCCCGACTCAACTTGTCGCCATTATCAAGACGTTCCCGTAATTTGTAAACCTTGCTATCTTTCAGTTTTTCCAATTCGGGCACATCCCATTGGACGAATTTCATTGCTATCTGTGTCATGGTTTCTATGTTGTAAAATTGTAAAAATTACTTCATCACAGTATTTAATACTCTCTCTTTGCCACAGATGAAACGAACAGTGATTTTGTTGTCGAAATCACCGACAATCGTTCCATCCGTGTGTCTCTTATAGAATAAGCAAAGTGTAGGATAGACCATAATTTTACTTTATCTTCTTCTACTCATTCAGTTATTAATTTGACCTTCCATTCTCCCTGAGAGAATATTCTAAAGCTCACGTACTCGTCTTCAAATTCATAGGTTAGAATCTTGATATAGACTTTATCTTTGTCCTCCAACGATTCTACCAATTTTTTGATTTCTTCTTCTGGATACACCCAACGAGAGGAAAATTCTGCATCTACACTATCACCATATCGATTGGTAAATTCGCTGAAAGTGTCATCCAAGAAAGCCTCTATTTTGTCGAGGTCTGTTTTATTTTCCGTTCTTGCGTGGAAAATGTTGGTTGCATAATTTGCCATAAATACCAAGTTTTAAGTTTGTTACTTTCCCTCCTGTAGCATTTCACTTACTTTCGGGCTTGATTGAAATTATGTCGCTTCAACAGGTGGCATGGCTATGTATGCAGGGTTTCACTACAAAATACTACCTCTGCGAAGCGGAGCGTGGAGATTTTGTAGTGAACCTTCAGGTTACAACCTTGCATACAATAAAGACATGGCAAATACCTTTGCGACACAATTCCCATCGGGCAGACCGAAAGTTGATATGCGAGCATGTGGGAGTTTGCTCGGTACGGATGTGTGTAAAAGGTGGCTATGAAGTAAAAGAGTATCGCAGCGAAAAGAGAAAAGAGGCAAGAGCTTATCTTCTCTTTTGGCTGTATGGGTAGAATGGGAAAATCACAAAAAGTAACATGAAAATCCAGTTTGGTTTAGTTTGTTAGCCTTATATATGCTAAACTAAATTAAACTAAATATAGGCAGGCATTTTTGGCTGCCTGTACAAAAAAGATTATCTTTGCTACAAGCAATACAACTTCAAGAGATAATAATTTGTATTCTCTTTATGAGCTGCAAATAATTTGTTAGTTAAAGTTAGGAGCAAATTCTTCGAATGATGAGAGCAGATAAAATTGCTCGGAATGCACTCTGAAAGCAAACAAACGAAAAGAAAGAAACAGAGTGCAAATAGAAAAATGAGAAATCACTTTAATTCCTATTTTTGTTCCTTATTTGTTTCTCCATTAAAATTACCTTTCTTATAATATATTGATTATAAAATATTTAAGTGTATATTTTTAAGATGGTTAAGAATATTACCAAGTAACGGCGCACTACTATCCGATGCAGCCCGGAAAAGCGTTTCCAGGACGCACCGTTTAGACTAAAAGATACTTTTCAGGATAAAGAAAGTACAAGAAGTAGTCATTCCGCTTTCAGGACAAAAAGTGGGAGCTGCATTTCATATGCCTGCCGCAGTAGAAATAGGAGGATAATATGTGTTTTTCTTATTTCAGAGTGTTATTATAGTGTATCGTACAAATTTCATTTCAACTTTTCTTAAGGTTTGCTTGACTGTTTGTGAAAATAAGTGCACCTTTGTAGGCGATTACCGCCGTTACTTGGTAAGTAACTTCTTGCTAAAATCGTGCCTTACAGTATGTTGTTATTAGCAAATTTCTTCCATTTGCCTTTCTTCACAGTTGCAATCAGTTGTTTATTCGCTTTATCGAGCCGTTCGTTCTCAAAAGGCTTCAGATAGGTTTCCGTCACCCGTATGGAAGCGTGTCCCAGCGACTGGCTGATGACTCCCAGAGGCAGCCCCATGTGATAAGCCAGCGTTGCCCAGGTGTGGCGTGCCGTATACGAGCTGACCCGTACTCCGGGCAGCAGAAACTCCATAGCCCGTGCTAAATCACGGTTGAACAGTCGCAAGGCATCCTGATAGTCCTTATACAACCCCCATCCGCCAGACGTGTCCGCATCCAGAATGGGGAGCAGGTAGGGGGAATCCGGATTCTCCTTTCCGTACTTGCGCAGCAGGCGCAACGCTTCGGGACACAACTCCACCCGCATCGGGCTCCGGGTCTTATGCCGCAAATAGACGAGATATCGACCTTGCAAATCACGCTTGCGCAAGTGGGCGAGGTCGATGAAAGGCATGCCCCGGCAAAGGAACATCAGGCGGAAATAATCGAGGGCAGTCTGTCCGGCAATGAAGGGACTGCCCGCCAGCACCTTTTCCATCTGCCATCCTTGCAACGCCCGTTTGGTCTGCGAAACCACGCGGGTATGCACGTCAGCAAACATCTTTGCATCATGTCCCGGAGTGCCGGCAGGCATCCAGCGATTGTACACCGCACGCAGAGAACTCATGTAGCAGGTCACACTGTTCGGCTTCAGCGGACGCGCCTTCTTCTGCATCAACCACTCCTCATAGGCTTTCAGCCGTTCGGGACGGAAGACTTCATTCATCGGCAAAGGCACTCCCCTGCCACCGGCAAAGTCCTGAAACGAATGAAGCGCACACAGATAGCCATGTGCAGCCGCATACTTCTGTTCATGTTTCAACTTTTCAATCACCGCAAGCATGTAGGACGACAGCTCCATCCTTCCCACATCAATTTCCACATCGGCTCCTGCATCGGTTCCCACGTCAGGTGCCATATCTTCTGTTTTCATACCTCTATACTATTTAGTTACACGCAACATCGCGCTTAAACCCACAACGGGTTTCGTATCCGCAAAGTTTGTAAACAGAAGATAAAGAAAGGACAAGCAGGCGATAAAGCTCCCCCACTCATTTCTTCATAATCTGTAATTCGGGTTATCATGTCCGTAATCTGTCTACAAACAGTATGCTAACTCCGCCGTACATTTGCATTGTAGAAAACAGAGAATCAATTTAATCACCAAAAACAAAGCGTATATGAAACGAATACTATCAGTAGCAGCGTCATTTTTAGTGACACTCGGCACAAGCCTCTCCTTCGCACAAACAGATGCGGACAACTTTTATAAAAGTACTCTTGTCAACATGGAGAAAGTATCCTTCTCCAACCAATACAAAATGAAAGTAGCCGGAAACCTTTTCCTGCCCAAAGACATGAAAGCAGGAGAAACGTATCCCGCAATCATCGTCGGGCACCCGATGGGGGCAGTCAAAGAACAAAGTGCAAACCTTTACGCCACCAAGATGGCCGAACGCGGTTTCGTCACCCTCGCCATCGACCTGTCCTTCTGGGGAGGAAGTGAAGGAGAACCACGCAACAGCGTCTCCCCGGAAATCTATGCGGAAGACTTCAGCGCAGCAGTCGATTTCCTCGGTACACGCCCGTTCGTCGACCGCAACCGTATCGGCGTAATCGGTATCTGCGGCAGTGGAAGTTTCGCCATCAGTGCGGCAAAAATCGATCCGCGCCTGAAAGCCATTGCAACCATCAGCATGTATAATATGGGTACAGCAAGCCGCAACGGACTGAAACACGCACTGACCCTGGAACAAAGGAAACAAATCATTGCCGAAGCCGCCGAACAACGCTATGCGGAATTTCTGGGTGGAGAAACGAAATACACCGGCGGCACCGTACACGAACTGACGCCTGACTCCTCTCCTATTGAACGCGAGTTTTATGAATTCTACCGTACAGAACGCGGAGAATTTACCCCCGAAGGTGCAACGCCCCTGACCACCACGCACCCCACCCTGGCAAGCAACACGAAGTTCATGAACTTCTATCCGTTTGCCGATATCGAGACCATCTCACCGCGCCCCATGCTCTTCATCGCCGGAGAGAATGCACACTCACGCGAATTCAGCGAAGACGCCTACAGCAAGGCTGCCGAGCCCAAAGAATTATACATCGTGCCCGGTGCAGGCCATGTGGACCTTTACGACCGGGTCAGCCTCATCCCGTTCGACAAGCTGGATTCTTTCTTTAAGGAATACCTGAAATAATACCGTGAAGATTATGAAATATTACTTAGTACTCATTTTTATGACGTTGACATTGTCCGTTTGGAGCACATCATGCAGCGACGATGCTCCTATACCCGAAACAGGGCAACAGATACCTCCGGGAAGTACGGACGACGACGAGCCTCCGGTTAATCCCGGCAATGACGATGATGATGACGATAACCCTATGAGCAACAATCTAAAAATAACAGTCGGCTCCGCCTCATTCACCGCCACACTGGAAAACAATGCGGCGGCAACAGCTTTCAAGGCATTACTGCCTATGACCCTAAACATGTCCGAACTGAACGGCAACGAAAAGTACTTCTACCTATCGGGAAACCTGCCTACCGCATCTTCCAACCCGGGAACCATCCGCACGGGCGACCTGATGCTTTACGGCGGCTCCTGTCTGGTACTTTTCTATGAGACCTTTTCAACATCCTACAGCTATACTCGCCTGGGGCGTGTAAATAACCCTTCGGGACTGGCATCCGCCCTCGGTTCGGGCAGTGTAACTATAACATTCGAACTACAATAAAAACAAAGAAATTATGGAAATTATCAAAAACAAAGAATTCGGAGGCGAACGCCCCCTGTTTGCAACTCACGACCTCCAACTGGAAAATGTAACCATCCATACAGGTGAGTCCGCACTGAAAGAATGCAGCAACATCATAGCAGTGAACTGCCGCTTCGAAGGGAAATACCCGTACTGGCACAACAATGGCTTCACTATAAAGAACTGTTTCTTTACAGAAGGTGCCCGTGCCGCACTTTGGTACTCGCAGAATGTACAAATGACGGATACCGTAGTGGAAGCACCGAAGATGTTCCGCGAAATGGACGGCATAAAACTGGAAAACGTGCAACTTCCCAATGCCTTGGAAACCCTTTGGTTCTGCCGCAATGTAGAACTCAGGAACGTACAGGTTGACAAAGCCGACTACCTGTTCATACACGGTGAGAACATACGCATCGAAAATTACAGCCAGAACGGCAACTACTCATTCCAGTATTGCAAGAACGTAGAAATCCGCAATGCCATCATCAACTCCAAAGATGCCTTCTGGAATACGGAAAACGTAACGGTATACGATTCCGAGCTGAATGGCGAATATCTGGGCTGGCATTCCAGAAACCTGCGTCTGGTGAACTGCAAGATTTCAGGCACGCAACCGCTTTGTTATGCCCACGACCTGATTATGGAAAACTGCACAATGGCCGACGATGCCGACCTTGCATTTGAATACAGCAGTCTCCAGGCCACCATCAAAGGTCCGGTTCACAGCATAAAGAATCCACGCACGGGAAGCATCACAGCCGAAAGTTACGGAGCCGTCATCATAGACGAAAACATAAAGGCTCCCGGCAACTGCAAACTGAAACTTTGGGATGACCAGACCTGTTTTGATGAAACAACAAAAGAGATGCAATATGCCGTACAACTTCGATGAAATCATTCCACGCCGGGGCACGAATTCCTATAAATGGGATTCTGCCACTACCCCGGGTGTATTGCCGATGTGGGTAGCCGATATGGATTTCCGCACAGCACCCGCCGTGACGGAAGCGTTGAAAAGGCGGGTGGAGCATGGCATCTTCGGATACGTCCGTGTACCCGATGCTTACTACAATGCAACGATCAACTGGTTCAAAAGACGCCACGACTGGAGAATAGAAAAAGAGTGGATTATCTATACCTCCGGAGTAGTACCGGCGCTGTCGGCAATCATAAAAGCCCTGACCGGCCCCGGCGACAAAGTCCTGGTGCAGACTCCGGTGTATAATTGCTTCTTCTCATCCATACGAAACAACGGATGTGAAATCGTTTCCAACCCACTGATATATGAAAACGAAACTTACCGGATTGATTTCGATGACTTGGAGAAGAAGACTGCCGATAGTAAAGTCAAACTCTTACTATTGTGCAACCCTCACAACCCCGCCGGAAGAGTATGGAACCGGGAAGAACTGATACGTATCGGTGAGATTTGCCTCCGGAATCATGTAACGGTAGTAGCGGATGAAATTCATTGTGAACTGGTTTTTCCGGAATATACCTATACACCTTTCGCCTCCATATCGCAGGAGTTCCTGATGAATTCCGTCACTTGCATTTCCCCCAGCAAGGCGTTCAACCTGGCAGGAGTCCAGATTGCCAACATCGTGTCCGCTGATACCGATGTATGCAAGAAGATAGACAAAGCCATCAATATAAACGAAGTCTGCGACGTAAATCCATTCGGAGTAGAAGCTTTGATAGCCGCCTATAATGAAGGGGAAGAATGGCTGGAAGAACTGAAAAGGTATTTGTTTGATAACTATAACTACTTGAGAAGTTTCTTCGCCAAACATCTGCCGGAGCTCTCTGTAACGAAGCTGGAAGGTACTTATCTGGTATGGGTGGATTGTTCCGCATTAAAGCGTACCTCGGAAGATATAGTAACCTCGCTATTGGAACAAGAAAAGCTCTGGCTGAATGAAGGCAGCATGTACGGAGACACCGGAGAAGGCTTTGTCCGCATCAACATAGCCTGCCCCCGGCAAGTATTAACAGAAGGTTTAGAAAGGTTCAAGCAATGGAAGAACCGAATAAAGCAAACAGAAACATAACCGGTATCATTACCGCCTATTTCCTTATCTATGTAGTTTGGGGATCTACCTACTTCTTCATAGGTGTAGCATTAAAGGACTTGCCTCCTTTTCTGCTCGGAGCTTTACGGTTTACGGCAGCCGCACTTATACTTCTCGGCATATGCCACTTACGGGGAGAGAAAATATTCAGGAGAAGCCTGATAAAGCGCTCTGCCGTCAGCGGAATTGTATTGCTGTTCATAGATATGGCTGTAGTGATGCTGGCACAACGCTACTTAACCAGTAGCCTGGTAGCTATCATCGCTTCTTCCACCGCACTCTGGATTCTGCTGTTGGATGCCCCAATGTGGAAAACTAATCTCCGCAATCCTCTTACAATCGCAGGTGGAGTCATCGGTTTCGGGGGCGTTATTTTGCTTTATTTGGAACAACTCAATGCAGCAAACCTGCATCCGCACAGCGAGCGTGGAATCTTACTTCTTGTTTTCGGATGCATATCTTGGGCACTGGGTACCTTGTATGCCAAATACCGCTCTTCCCGCGAGGAAGAAGTAAATGCGTTTGCCGGTTCAGGCTGGCAGATGCTTTTCGCCAGTGGTATGTTCTGGATTTGCAGTGCTGTGAATGGAGATATGCAAAGGACCGACCTGTTGAATGTTTCATCTGCAAGCTGGCTGTCACTGGCTTATCTGATATTCTTCGGTTCCCTGCTTGCCTATTCTGCCTACGTCTGGCTGCTAAAAGTGCGGCCT
The DNA here is from genome assembly GCF_020091405.1 of Bacteroides cellulosilyticus. Taxonomy (NCBI): domain Bacteria; kingdom Pseudomonadati; phylum Bacteroidota; class Bacteroidia; order Bacteroidales; family Bacteroidaceae; genus Bacteroides; species Bacteroides cellulosilyticus. Next base: position 4,442,116 of record NZ_CP081903.1, on the reverse strand, counting down.
GCGGCAGAAGTCGGTACCCACGCCTATGTCAATCCGTTCATTGCCGTACTTTTAGGAGTAATCGTGGGAAACGAACAAGTGACCTTCATCCAATTGGGCGGACTGTTCATCATACTACTGGGAGTCATGCTGATAAGCAGGAAACAGAAGAAGAAACAACCACCCGAACCCATATAAACGTCTCCGTTTTCTCTGGATAGAAAGGAAGAGAAAGAGTGATAAGGTGATAAGGTGATAAAGTAGCTGCGCTATATATCGCAGAGATTTGTCAGAATTTATCAACAGCAATACAGATTTTTATAACTTTCTGATTATCAACATCATTAAACCACGCCCTATTCAGTATACGACTGAACCCTATTAAGTATACGACTGAATGGCATTCAGTATACGACTGAATTAGGTTCAGTATACGACTGTTTTAGGAACATACATCATTTGTAGACAATATACACCACTACCCTGTTTTTTTAGTTCATAACCTAATAATAATAAACTAAATTAAACTACCGATTCGCATAAATTAGTAACTTCGCAAAAGCGTATTTTAGAAACAGAAAAACATCATGGAATATAGAACATTAGGAAATACCGGTTTGTCAGTCAGCACCATCGCATTAGGGTGCGAAGGTTTCGTTGGCAAAACAGAAGAACAGACATCTGTAGCAATGGACTTCGCCATCAGTAAAGGAATCAACTTTATTGATATGTATGCCTCCAACCCCGATTTACGCAGCAACATCGGCAAAGCGTTGACAGGCCGCCGCGAGCAATTTATCATCCAAGGGCATCTGTGCACCACCTGGGAAAACGACCAGTACCTGCGTACACGCGACATCGACAAGGCAATCGCCTCCTTCGAAGACCAGTTGGCACGCCTCGATACCGACTATCTGGATATCGGCATGATACACTATGTGGACAGCGAAGAAGACTTTCATGAAGTATTCAACGGTCCCGTTATCCGGCTGGCCCTGCGCCTGAAGGAAGAAGGCAAAATCCGCCACATCGGACTGAGCAGCCACAACCCCACCGTTGCACGTATGGCTGTGGAAAGCGGACTGATTGAAGTGCTGATGTTCTCCATCAATCCTTGCTATGATCTGCAACCGCCCACTGAAAACGTAGATGACTTATGGGCCGATGAAAACTATGCCCACTCCCTGCAGAACATAGATCCGGAACGGGAAAGGCTCTACGAACTGTGCGAAGAGAAAGGTGTAGGGCTCGATGTGATGAAGGTATATGGCGGCGGAGATTTGCTAAGTGAAACCAACTCACCCTTTGGCAAAGCTATGACTCCGGTGCAATGCATCGAATATGCACTGACCCGTCCGGCTGTTGCCTCCATCATGGTGGGGTGCAGAAGTTGTGATGAGATGCAGGCAGCCATCGACTGGTGCACCGCCAGCAAAGAAGAAAGAGACTACACCACCGTCATGGCAGGCATGGAAAAGTTCACCTGGAAAGGCCATTGCATGTATTGCGGACATTGCGCTCCCTGTTCCGTAGGCATCGACATAGCAAGCGTGAACAAGTACTACAACCTGACCATTGCCCAGAACGAGATACCCGAGACTGTGCGTGAACACTACAAAGCCCTCACACACCACGCCTCAGAGTGCATCCAGTGCGGACAATGCGAAACGAACTGTCCCTTCGGAGTCGCCATCATCGAACAGATGGAAAAGGCTGTGGAGAAATTCGGATATTAGCAGAGCGAACGTTGCTTTACTTTCCAGGCATAAAGCAACACCACGATAAACGAAAGCAACGGAACGATGAAAGAGAAAGACATATTGGTCTGATCAGCCACATACCCCATCATGAGCGGTCCTACCGCTCCTCCGATGGGGGACATCATCAGATAAGAAGACGCACGCTTCGTATAGTTACCCAATCCCCTCAATGAAAGAGCGAAAATCGTGGGGAACATAATAGCTTCGAACGCATATCCCAGAAACAGGGCTATCAACGACAAAATGCCCAGATCAAGAACCACCAAAGACGTACTGACCACCGTTCCTATCGCACAAACAAACAGCACTTTTTCTGCCCGGATATACCGCATAATCCAGCTACCGGCAAAACGTCCGCACATAAACAGTCCCAGACCACCGAACGAAAGTACTACAGATGCATCGCGGGCATTCATCCAGCCGTCATCCACCACATAATTAATAAAGAAGCTGTTGATTGATATTTCTGCAATCTCGTAGCAAAACAGGCTGATAATACCGAAGATAAACAGCTTGTGCGACCAAAGCCCGCGTGCACCGTTTTCTCCGACTTCTTCTTCATCAGCTTCATGAACAATCTCCGGCAGGCGTATCTTATAGAATGCCAGAGCAACTCCCAATACAATGATCCCCATCAGTGTGTAAGGCAATGATATATTGCTTTCGCCCCCTTCCGAGAACAATAACAATCCCCCGATAAGCGGACCGCAAATACAACCCAATCCATTGAATGACTGCGCCAGATTCAGGCGACTGGCAGCCGTTTCCCGATCGCCTAATTCCGTCATGTAAGGATTAGCCGCTGTTTCCAGAAAAACCAGGCCACAGGCTATGACAAACAAGGAGAACAGAAAAAAATTGAAAGACATCCAATATTCCCCAGGAATAAAAAGCAGGGAACCTATGCCATAAAGCAACAGACCGAAAACCACTCCTTTCCGGTAACCGTACTTATTGATAAACAGTCCGGCAGGAATAGCCATCACGAAATAACCCAGGTAAAACATAACCTGTACCCATGCCGAATGGGCACGTGTAATAATCAGCACATCTTGAAAGTGTTTGTTCAGCACATCTAATATCGCATGTGCAAATCCCCATAAGAAGAATAGGGAAGTTACCAGAATAAAAGGAATCTTATACTCCTTCTTTACTAAATTTTGCATACAGAACTTCTTTTATAAAGAAAGCCACTCAAGGTTTTCAGCGTGCAAAGATAGCCAAGAAGTTTCATAATACGACAGTTTCACTTAACTTTGTGCCCAAAATTCAAAATTATATAATGGAACACAGAAAACTGACAAGATATCTGATATCGCTGATAATGATCCTGATAATGGTAGGTTTAGCCGAATGGACCAACGAAAAGGAGATTCTGTTTCCGGAAATGACAGCATTGATCATCGGCCTGTTGATTATCGATAAGCGGGTATGGAATGTAAAACGTTGGCAAATTATCCTGCTTATGACTCTTGGGGCAGTAGCCGGTATCTGCATTGTCCGTTATTCACCCCTGCCCTATGTAGTTAATCTATGCGCCGCATTTGTTTTTGCAGGCGCCTCCCTTCTGATCAGTCGCGCTACACTGATTCCCTTAATATCAGCTTGCGTATTGCCCGTTTTGCTTCATACGGAAAGCATTATTTATCCAATAGCCGTATTTTCAATGTCAGTATCAGTAGTGCTTGTACAAATCATTCTGGAAAAATGCGGAATACGTAACCGGATGCCTAAATCTGTCTGCAGGAAACCCGGTAAGGAAGATATCATCAGGTGGCTGATATTATTCTGTTTTGTAGGTGCTTTGGCCGGATTGGCCGTCAGTATGGATTACCCTTATCTCATATTGCCCCCACTCATGGTGACTTTTGTAGAAATGGTAAACTCCAAAGCAGGATTCAAAAATCGCCCAACACAAGTATTTCTCTTTCTGGCTACCGCAGCCACTCTGGGCACTGTACTTCAAATTGTCGGTCACCACCATCTTCATCTACCGGAAAGTATCATTGCTTTAACCATTGCAGCTATCCTGTTCCTCATCTTCGAGTGGACAGGGAAATACTTTGCCCCTGCCGGAGCATTGGCATTCATTCCTATGCTATTACCCCAAGAGGGGCTGGGCTGGTTACCTTTGGAGGCTTCTATCGGAGCCGCCTTATTTATAACCATTGCCATGGTTGTCTTTCAAAAATGCTATAAATGGAATCGGGCACAACTCATCTTCTGTGCCACCCCAACCCTACTACGTGAATATATGAACCGTAAAAAGCGGAAAAAACAAATCGAATAAATTAAGAACAAGATGAATACATACATGGAAACCCCGCGCCTGATCCTACGTGATTGGAGAGAAGAAGACATCCCCGTCTTTGCCGGATTAAACAGCAACGATCAGGCAATGGAATTCTTTCTCAAAAAGCTATCTTATCAGGAAACTCTTGATTTCTACCACCGTATCCAACAAGAATTTGCAGCCAAAGGATACGGGCTATACGCAGTAGAAAAGAAAGAAGATCATTCTTTTATCGGCTACGTAGGACTGCATGCAGTTACATTCGATGTAGATTTTGCTCCTGCCATAGAAATAGGCTGGCGACTGATTCCCGAAGTCTGGAACAAGGGATACGCAACTGAAGCCGCTTCAGCCTGTCTGGAGTATGCAAAGACCGTATTGAAACTCAAAGAATTATACTCTTTCACCTCGCTTCCCAACAAACGTTCAGAGCGTGTGATGCAGAAGATAGGTATGGTAAAAACTAAAGAATTCGATCACCCGCTCGTGGAATCCGGACACCCTCTGCTCCACCATGTCCTATATAAGATAGAGTTTTAAATCCTCTAATGCTAACAAACAACAATTATCGCTTTTTTATTAATAAATTATGAATAAGAAGTTGCCATTCCCAACTATTGTATTACCTTTGTCACGGTTTGAGTTACGAATCGTTATCGTATAGTTCTCCTTTTTATATCTTATTAAGCAGACCTCTCCTTTAATTATCCCCTCACTCTTACTTAATATTTATTTAATCAAAATTTCAAATGAACATTTACATTTCAGGTTTAAGCTTTGGCATAAATGATGCTGACTTGAACGAATTATTCTCAGTGTATGGAGAGACCTCTTCAGCTAAAGTTATCATGGACAGAGAATCAGGAAGATCCAGAGGATTTGGCTTCGTTGAAATGCCAAACGATACAGATGGACAAAAGGCAATTGACGAACTTAACGGAGCAGAATACGATCAGAAAACTATCTCAGTAAGCGTTGCACGTCCCCGTGAAGAAAGACCCCGCAACAACGGCTATAATTCCAGACGTTATTAATGTCTACCCTACAACAAGAACAGGAGATCTGATCTTCTGCTCTTGCTTTTTTCAACCAAAATAGCAATACAAAGAAAAGAACATCGCTAAACGAATAGAATACCCGGAAGTATATTTATCCGCTTACAGTCTTATTACAATATCAGTTTTATGAAGCCATTTTTTATTGGAAATATAGAAATAAAAACACCTATCATACAAGGTGGAATGGGAGTCGGAATTTCATTGTCCGGCTTAGCATCAGCAGTAGCTAACGAAGGCGGCATTGGTGTTATTTCATGTGCAGGTTTAGGCCTGCTGTACCCTAAAGGCAAAGGCGACTATACCGAAAAGTGCATTTGCGGACTCAAAGAAGAAATCAGAAAAGCCCGCCAAAAGACCAAAGGAATCATCGGAGTGAATATCATGGTGGCCCTCTCCAATTATGCAGAGATGGTACGCACTGCCATAAGCGAAAAAATCGACGTAGTCTTTGCCGGTGCAGGACTTCCGCTCGACTTACCCCTATACCTGACACCGGAAAGCAAAACGAAGTTGGTGCCCATTGTATCTTCTTCAAGAGCGGCCAAGATTATATGCGACAAATGGCAGAAGAACTTTGATTATTTACCCGATGCCATAGTAGTAGAAGGTCCTAAAGCCGGAGGACATTTGGGCTTTAAGAGAGAACAGATACAAGATGAGAAATATGCTTTGGAATCCTTGATACCCGAAGTTGTAGCAATTGCAATGAGCTATAAGGAAAGAAAAGATATTCCTGTAATTGCCGCAGGTGGAATCTCTACAGGCGAAGATATTGCACGATTCATGCGATTGGGAGCTTCGGCCGTACAAATGGGAAGCATTTTTGTAACAACCCAAGAGTGCGATGCTTCACAAACCTTCAAAGAGGTTTATATCCACTCTAAGCCCGAAGACGTTCTCATTATCGAAAGTCCCGTAGGAATGCCCGGACGAGCCATTGATGGGGAGTTTATCCGTAATGTAGAGAAAGGACAGGAAAAGCCCAAATGTTGCTCATTCCATTGTATCAAGACGTGTGACTATCAGAAGAGTCCTTACTGCATCATCAAAGCACTGTATAATGCGGCCAAAGGGAATATGAAAAGAGGATATGCATTTGCAGGCAGTAATGCTTTTCTCTCCGAAAAAATACGCAGCGTAAAAGAAGTGATAACTACATTGAACAATGAGTTTCTTTTAGCAACCTGCCAATTAGCCCCAGCGAAAATGAAAACTTAAAAACAATTCAATATGATGAAAAAGAGTATTGTCCGACCAGAGACCAGTCAGTTAGCAGAAAACGCTCTTAAAGAGCATAAGAAAAAAGTTGGAGAAGTTATTCTTGTAGCAATTACTCCACGAACAACAATTAAGCTTCCGGCCAATCTATCTCAAGCTGAAATAGCCGAACGTGTAGAACTCTATAAAAAACTGCACAGTTCCAAAATATAATTCAGTTGATTTTTCATCGATTGACAATAATACAAAAGCCCTGAAGTTTCGCACTTCAGGGCTTTTTAAATCATTCGCCTATCAACAGTCTACTTACTGCAGCATTATTCATAGCCCATTCATTGGTGTAAGCCTCATAGGCTTCAAGAGTATCCATCATCCGGCATCACTGGTACGTTTCATGAAAAGTAATTTTCGTTCGGGCAGTCAGTTGTACACTGAGGATATCTAAGGGGGAGTCTGGTATCCGGATATCTCTATCCCCCTACTCCTGTCACTGTCTTCAGCAAATAACCTATCAGAAAACTGATTCCGGCCACGGAGAAGCTCAACACCGCCATCTCCGTGAAACGGTGCTTAAAGCTTTCATTACGGGCAATGGCATAATAATAGTTGAAAAAGGCTATAATCAGCAACGCCATCACCAGCATGATGCATAAAGCCAGAACAGGACTTGACAATAAGATAAACGGACCTACCAAAGCCACTACGGTTATGATATAAGCTATCCCCGTATAAATAGCTGCCTTAACCGGACGCTTATTATGAGTCTTTTCTGATTTAGTGGAAAGGTATTCGGAAGAAGCCATAGAAAGTGCCGCCGCAATCCCTGTAATGCTGCCGGTCAGCGCAATCAGTTTCGTATCATTCAGTGCCAGTGTGAAACCTGCCAATGCTCCGGTAAACTCCACCAAGGCATCATTCAGCCCTAGAACCACCGAACCCATATATTGCAAGCGCTCCTCATCTATCATTTCAATAAGCTTTTCTTCATGGTGCTGCTCATCCCGCGCCATCTCGGCAAAGTGTTCCATACTCGGGTATTGGGAATATACCCCACTCGTTTCTTTCTCTCCCAGTTCCAGACGACGAACGGCAAACGTAACACCCAGCAGACGCACTAACCATACATAAAAGCAGATTTCAAAACGATTAGGACTGACATCCTGATGAGTATAGCCTCGCAGTGTGGTGTAGTGCCTACTTTCATCCTCTGCAATACGTTGCAATATCTCCCGGTTATGAAGATCCTTTTCCTTTGCCGCTAACTTCCGGTATATAATACTCGACGTTATTTCCTCTTTCTGAAAACCAATCATCCTTTTTATCAATTCTTGTTCAGTCTCTTTCTCCATGCTCTTTATTTTAAGGATACACTAAATTATAAGTTATTTATCAGGTACAACAATTCAAGCAATAATTGTTTCCGGTCAGAATGTTTTTTTAATAAAACATAGAAAGCTGATCGGTACGCAGACTCTTCATTTCCCGTTCTTTAATCACTGCGTCCTTATCCACTTCTCCTATTAACATCGGAGAATCCTTATCGTGTTTACTCCGGTTAAATTTCGCCGTATTATAATTACCTTTAATAGCATAGCAATAAATGCAGCCATTAAGGCAGCTTTCATAAGTGCCGATGTCAATACTTTCCACACAACGGCAAATGTCCCGCTGATTCTTGTCTTTACGGGCAGTAATAGGATATCCGACAATTCGTTCAATCAACCTATTGTCAACGCACACTCCACCCGAAATACCCAAATGAGATAAGTCGACCTTTGTTGTACAAGTATCCAACTTCATCGAACATTCATCCGCAACCTTCTTAAATGAAATGGCCATTGAATCGATATCTTCCTTTATCAACGGCTCGATATGAAATTCACGGAGAGAGGAACGCACATGCGGATAATGATCAATAAAACCCAGCATACACTTTTCAGTATAGTCATGCAAAGCGAATGCCATTTCTGCAAATTTGTCCTGATGAAAAGCAACTGTGTATTGTTCATTCGTAAGAATAGGATCATATCGCCACACCACTTTCTCCCTTCCTATCTTATCAGAAAGGCGTTTGAATGTATCTATACGTTTTTGAAGTGGTGGCAGTTTACTTTCAAGTTCCGTTCCGTACGAATTCAGTGTAAACTGGAAATAGTATTTATAGTCCTGCAATCTGTCCAGTTTATCAATCATCGGTGCAGGATTCTTCGTCCAAAAGACAACGCAATCAATGACAGCAGGGTCCAGGTTGACCCTGCTGATCATATTAGGATTATACGGATTAGGTACCAGAACATACCTTTCTTTTATCCGGTTGAGAAACCACTCCGAATAAAAAGCAGGTATATCCGTCCTGCGACTGGCACTGATGATCATCTTCCTACCTCGCTATTCGTCGGAAGATGGGACCACGTAATCTTCTTTAATGAATTCGTCATATACCCTCTTGGGATGGTCAAAATGAGCCACACCTGTACGATCTTCATTAAAGTTCTCGCGCCGGAATTTTTTCAGTTTCAAATTGTCTTCAGCATACTCTCTGAGTTTCCTCTTTTCACTCCCGTACAAAGAGCTATCCAACACCTCAGACTCCAACAAACCTTCCCTGGGAGTGATGGTAGGCAATAGATTTTGTTCCAACAGTCCGCGATAAGCACCATTGTACTCACACCAAACATTATCGCCCAAAACAAACAAGCGATACGTGTAGTTTGACCATGCCGTCTTGATGGTAATCTCGCGGGCATAGATTTCTACTGTTGCCTCCGAATTGTAATTCGGATCACGGATGACAACCAACTTTCTGCCTGAAATATCCTCTTTTACTAAAGTTGTCCATCTCTCACAATTCAGGATCTCTTCGATAATTTCAGGTAGTTTTTCTCTAATTTCAAAATGTATTCTCATATTCTTTGCCTGTGGGTCAGGACTTTTTTACTACCCCCCAATTTGATATATGCCCCTAAAGATAACGAGAATTTGCCAGAAAAACAATAAAAAATCCGTTATCTATTTGCCATGCGATAGATATTTTCCATATCATCGCGATGTAAAACCTTCAAATTTCCGGTTGTTGCACTACCACCGGAACTGCATTTATCTGCCATGAGTTTGATTTCTTCGTCAGTGGCCTGCCGCCCTATCAGCTCGCAAATACTAACCGGCATCCCAATTGCGCGATAGAAATCTTCCATGGCTTCAATGCCTGCCAAAGCGGTATGTTCGGGTGATTTGAAATCATTCGTTACACCCATCACATTCACGGCAAACTGAGCGAAACGGGTTACATTCTCTTTGTAGACATACCGTGCCCAGCTTCCCCAAAGAGCTGCCAGACCTGCACCATGTGCTACATCGAATAGTGCACTCAGTTCATGTTCAAGCTGGTGTGTTGCCCAGTCACCGGTTGTTCCGCATCCTGTCAAATCATTGTGTGCCAAGCTACCTGCCCACATAATTTGGGCACGATGTACATAATTCTTCGGTTCTTTCAGTACTTCAAAAACGCTATCTTTTACCGTACGGAGAATACTTTCAGCAATGGCATCAGTCACCGTCATATCGTCATCATGAGAGAAATAACGTTCCATGGTATGCATCATAATATCCGTTACACCACAAGCTGTCTGATAGTTGGGCAATGTATAAGTCCATTCCGGATTCATCACAGCAAACTTGCAACGGCACAGGTTATTGGAATAACCTTTTTTCAAATCGCCGTCCTCATTGGTTATCACGGTACTGTTACTCATTTCACTCCCCGCAGCCGGAATTGTCAGCACGGTAGCAATCGGAAGGCAAGCTTGCGCATGGGCTCGTCCCATATAAAAGTCCCATACCTCCCCCTCATAAGGTACACCGAAAGCAATCGCCTTCGCAGAGTCAATCACACTACCGCCACCTACAGCAAGAATGAAATCAACCTTTTCTTTCCGGCACAGTTCAATACCCTCGTGCACTTTCGACAAACGTGGATTAGGAACCACCCCGCCCAGTTTTACGTAAGCAATGCCTTCCGCCTCCAATGCCCGGCATATTTTATCCAGTAAACCGGAACGCTCCGCACTCTGTCCGCCATAATGTACCAAAACTTTAGTGCCGCTATATTGCTTCACCAATTTCCCTGTTTTATCTTCCGATAATGCTCCAAACACAACCTGTGTGGGTGCATAGTAAATAAAGTCTTTCATCGTCAATTTCGTTTTTTTTATTCTGATACAAAGATAAGCATATTGAGGGTAGAAAGGTTCATAGAAACTATAACTTTTCATTATCTTTGCACCGTAATTACCGACTAACTAATCCGAGAATAAATATTATGGCATTTACCAACAACATTATGATTGTCCGCCACAGATTGCTGACAGAGCTGGTAAAACTGTGGAGGGATAACGAACTTGTAGAAAAAATAGACCGTCTTCCCATTGAATTGAGTCCGAGAAGATCAAAACATGCAGGACGCTGCTGCGTACATAAAGAACGCGCCGTGTGGAAATACAAATCACTGCCGTTGCTGGGACTGGATATGGAAGATGAAAAAGATGAATTAACCCCATTATCAGAGTATGCAGCACATGCACTGGACCGTGCAGAAAACGGAACGCCGAAAGATAACATCATGTGTGTGATTGATGAAGCATGTTCCGCCTGCGTACAAATCAATTACGAAATCACCAACCTTTGCCGCGGATGTACCGCCCGTAGCTGTCAGACCAACTGTCCGAAGAAAGCTGTCCATGTAAAGGAAAGCGGACAGGCATGGATAGACCATGATGAATGCATCAGTTGTGGCATTTGCCACAAGAGCTGCCCCTATCATGCTATTGTCTATATCCCAGTACCTTGCGAAGAGGCTTGTCCGGTGAAAGCTATCAGCAAGGATAAGAAAGGTATCGAACACATCGACGAAAGCAAATGTATCTATTGCGGAAAGTGTCTCAACGCCTGTCCATTCGGAGCAATTTTCGAAGTGTCACAGGTATTCGATATCCTGCACAAGATACGCAAAGGAGAAAAAATAGTGGCCATTGTAGCACCGTCTATCCTGGGACAATTCAAGACTACTATTGAACAGGTATATGGCGCACTCAAAGCTGTAGGATTCACTGATGTCATCGAAGTGGCTCAGGGAGCTATGGATACGGTCAGCAACGAAGCACATGAATTGATAGAGAAGTTGGAAGAAGGACAGAAGTTTATGACTACTTCCTGTTGCCCTTCCTACATAGAACTCGTAAACAAACATATTCCGGGCATGAAACCTTATGTTTCAGGCACAGGTTCACCGATGTATTATGCAGCACGCATTGTTAAAGAGAAACATCCGGACGCTAAAGTAGTTTTCATCGGTCCGTGTGTAGCCAAACGTAAAGAGGCCCAGCGTGATGAAGCTGTAGATTTTGTTATGACTTTCGAAGAAGTGGCATCTGTATTGGACGGACTGGATATTCAGTTGGAGCAATCGCAACCTTATACCATGTCGTTCGCATCCGTGCGCGAGGCACATGGATTTGCCCAGGCTGGTGGCGTAATGGGAGCAGTAAAAGCCTATCTGAAAGAAGAAGCTGACAAAATCAATGCCATCCAAGTAGCTAATCTGGATAAGAAAACCATCGGTTCATTGCGGGCGTATGCCAAATCGGGCAAGGCACCGGGGCAATTTATAGAAGTGATGGCATGTGAAGGTGGCTGTATCACCGGACCTTGTACGCACAATGAGATTGCCGCAGGTAAACGTCAGTTTGTACAAGAGTTGGCAAAACAAGAAAAGACGTATTGAAACCAGCGTAGCGCTGGAGCACGGAGAGAAAAAATCCGTGTGATCCGTGTCATCTGCGGATGAAAAATAAATAGCATGAAGAACTTGATTGATCAATTACATAACAAGCGGACGCTAAGTGCTGAAGAATATAAAGCACTACTCCTTTGCCAAGACGCAGATACTTTAAAGTATTTGCAGGAGCAGGCACGGGAGGTGTCACTTGAGCAGTTTGGCAATCGGGTATTTATTCGTGGACTGATTGAGATAACCAACCATTGCCGTAACAATTGCTATTATTGCGGTATACGGAAAGGAAATCAATCTGTTCTCCGTTATGAGTTGACACGGGAGGATATTCTGGAATGCTGTCGCGAAGGATATACTCTCGGTTTCCGGACTTTCGTCTTGCAAGGCGGTGAAACATCCTCCGTAAAAGATGGTTTTATCCTTGAAACTGTTACTGCTATACGTCGTGAGTTTCCGGATTGCGCCATCACACTATCATTAGGCGAAAAGTCCCGTGAGACTTACGAGCATTTCTTCCGGGCGGGTGCCAATCGATATTTGCTCCGCCACGAAACGCATAATGAAAAACATTACCATCATCTGCACCCCGATAAGATGTCTATCAGGCAACGCCTGCAATGTTTGGCATGGCTGAAAGAAATAGGATATCAGACAGGAACAGGTATTATGGTAGGTAGTCCGGGACAAAACACCGACCATCTGGTGGAAGACCTCCTTTTTATAGAACAATTTCATCCTGAAATGATAGGAATCGGTCCTTTTATTCCGCACCACGATACCCCGTTCGCAGCATGCCCGCCGGGAAGCATGGAGATGACTCTGAAACTTCTTTCCATCTTCCGGTTAATGCATCCGAAGGTATTATTACCCTCTACCACAGCATTAGCAACGCTTGCACCGGATGGACGAGAACGCGGAATACTGGCAGGAGCCAATGTAGTAATGCCCAACCTTTCTCCCCCGGAACAACGGAACAAATACTCACTTTATGATAACAAAGCCTCTTTGGGAGCCGAAGCTGCAGAAGGCTTACAACAATTAGAAGAAAAACTGACGGTTATCGGATACCGGATATCGAAAGAAAGAGGAGACTACTTATCACTAATCACTCACCCCTAATCACTAAAAAACGTGTATAATGTAAGTTCAAAACAGGCAGAAGAGTTCATCGATCACCAGGAGATACTGGATACGCTGGACTATGCCCGTACCAATAAAGACAACCGTGCCCTCATTGAGAGTCTGCTCGAAAAGGCAGCCTCATGCAAAGGTTTGTCCCATCGTGAAGCCGCTCTACTGTTAGAATGCGACCAGCCCGACCTGACGGAACGTATCTTCCATCTGGCACGAGAAATTAAACAAAAACTATATGGCAACCGCATCGTAATGTTCGCCCCGTTATACCTTTCCAATTATTGTGTGAACGGGTGCGTTTACTGCCCCTATCATGCAAAGAACCGCACTATCGCCCGCAAGAAACTGTCACAGGAAGAAATACGCCGGGAAGTGATTGCCTTGCAGGATATGGGACACAAACGTCTGGCACTGGAAGCCGGCGAAGACCCGCTACGCAACCCTATCGATTATATTCTGGAATCTATTCAAACCATCTACGGTATTCATCATAAGAATGGTGCTATCCGGCGGGTAAACGTGAATATTGCCGCTACAACGGTAGAGAACTATCGCCGGCTGAGAGATGCAGGTATCGGTACTTACATTCTTTTCCAGGAAACCTATCACAAGGGGAATTATGAGGTCTTGCATCCCACAGGCCCTAAAAGCAAGTATTCCTATCACACCGAAGCTATGGACCGTGCCATGGAAGGTGGTATTGACGATGTAGGTATAGGTGTATTATTCGGGTTGAATACCTATCGATACGATTTCGTAGGATTATTGATGCATGCCGAACATCTGGAAGCGGCATTCGGTGTCGGACCGCATACGATCAGTGTACCCCGTATCTGCCCAGCGGATGATATTGAAACAAAAGATTTCCCCAATGCCATTTCTGATGAAATGTTCTGCCGCCTCATTGCGGTAATCCGCATTGCAGTGCCTTACACCGGAATGATCATTTCCACCCGTGAATCGGAAGCTGTACGACGTAAGGTATTGGAATTAGGTATTTCACAAATCAGTGGCGGCTCACGTACCAGCGTAGGCGGATATGCCGTACCGGAAACGAAAGAAGAGAACTCGGCCCAATTCGATATCAGCGACCGCCGCACACTGGATGAAGTTGTAAACTGGTTGCTCGATCTGGGACATATCCCCAGTTTCTGTACGGCTTGTTATCGTGAAGGTCGGACGGGTGACCGTTTCATGTCTCTTGTCAAGCGGGGACAGATAGCAAATTGCTGTCAGCCCAATGCCTTGATGACTCTGAAAGAATATCTGGAAGATTACGCTTCACCCGAAACCCGGGAGAAAGGTATCCGCCTCATTCATGAAGAGATGGAACGCATCCCGAATCCGAAAATCCGGGAAATAGCTCTGCGAAACCTGCATGAGATAGAGGAAGGGAAAAGAGATTTCAGATTATGAATCAGACTCCTAATGCCAACCGCCTACACATCGCCCTCTTCGGACGGCGAAACAGTGGAAAATCCAGTCTTGTCAACGCCTTGACAGGGCAAGATACCGTTATAGTCTCCCCCACTCCCGGCACTACCACCGATCCTGTGACAAAAGCAATGGAAATTCATCCACTCGGTCCATGCCTTCTTATTGACACTCCGGGCTTCGATGACGAAGGCGAACTGGGAGAAATGCGCGTAGAACGCACCTTGAAAATAATTGGAAAAACCGACATCGCCCTGTTGCTTTGTGAAACCGGAGACGCACAGGAACAGGAATGGCTTCAACGATTGAAGGAACGAGGCATCCCTGTCATATTGATTCTGAACAAAGCTGATGTACGCCCCAATGCTACAGAGTTGGCAGAACAGATAAAAGCGGGCTGCGGGCAACCTCCCATCACCGTCAGTGCCAAAGATGGCACAGGTATCGAAGCTATTCACCACGCCATTCTGGAAAAGTTACCTGCCGATTTCGGAGAACAGACCATCACCGGGAACCTGGTAGCAGAAGGCGATGTAGTGGTGTTAGTCATGCCCCAGGACCTTCAGGCACCTAAAGGACGGCTTATCCTTCCGCAAGTACAGACAATCCGCGAACTTCTGGACAAGAAATGTCTGGTTATGAGTTGTACCACAGATAAGTTGAAAGATACACTACGCGCACTTGCCAATCCCCCCCAATTAATTATCACAGATTCGCAAGTATTCCACACCGTATACGAACAAAAACCGGCTGAAAGCCGGCTCACTTCTTTCTCCATGCTCTTTGCCGGATACAAGGGAGATATACACTATTATGTAGAAAGTGCATCCGCCATCGACCGGTTAACGGAACAATCCCGCGTACTGATAGCCGAGGCCTGTACGCATGCTCCACTGACAGAAGATATCGGCAGAGTAAAAATCCCCCGCCTGCTGCGTAAGCGAACAGGTGAAGGATTGCAGATAGATATTGTCTCCGGAAATGATTTTCCTGAAGATTTATCCCCATACAATTTGATTATCCACTGTGGTGCCTGTATGTTCAATAGAAAGTATGTACTGAGTCGCATTGAACAGGCACGTGCGCAACAAGTACCCATGACAAACTACGGAGTAGCCATTGCCCACCTCAACGGCATACTGAACAAGATCGTATACTAAGGGAAGACCTCCCACCCTACTAAGGAGAGACCTCCCGGCTCCCTAAGGGAAGACCTCTCATTCCCCTAAGGGAAGAGTTTATATACCGTCTGATATAATAAATTATACCGGGCGGTATATCTTTTTATACCGAGCGATATAAATAAATATACCGGGCGGTATAAATAAATATATCGAGCGGTATAAATAAAAATATCGGGCGGTATAACTGCTTATACTGCCCGATATATGAACTCTCCCCTTAGGCTACCGACAACTGTCTCCTTAGGCTATCGGCAACTGCTTCCTTATAACGGAAGCTACTCCAGTTCCTCCAGCACCTTCTTCACATCCACCGCCTGAAGCCTCCCGTACACCTTCTCTCCAATCATCACTACGGGTGCCAGTCCGCACGCTCCTACGCAACGCAGACAATCGAGTGAAAACTTCCCGTCCGGTGTCGTTTCTCCGACTTCGATGCCCAGCACGCGCTTGAATTCCTCAAGCAATTTCTCCGAACCACGTACGTAGCACGCCGTTCCCATACACACCGAAATAGGATGTTTACCTTTAGGAGTCATCGTAAAGAAAGTATAGAATGTTACCACACCATACACACGCGACACCGGAACATTCAGCTTTGCAGCAATCAGGCGCTGCATCTCTTCCGGCAGATAGCCGTGCAGATGCTGCGCTTCATGAAGTATATTGATAAGTTCGCCTGGCTGGTTGCCATGCTTGTCACAAATAGCACGCACTTGTTCGGCAACGTCACAGGCTAATTTGATATCTGACATAGTTTCTCCGTTTTAATAAGTTAGTCAATCGCCTTATTGAAATAATGCGTATGCAGCAACCGTTCCGCAGTCTCACTCAGCGGCCGTCCCAGATATTCCTCGTACAGAGTCTTGATGTACGGATTCTCGTGCGACTTGCGCAAAGGCTTCTGTGCATCTTCCCGATACAGTGCATTGGCACGTGCATACAGCACTTCCGA